>NZ_JACCQA010000016.1:0-182825 GCF_015712215.1 Burkholderia sp. 9779_493 | reverse complement strand
TTCCGTCGTCTCCGTATTCGTTTCGAGCGCCGTGCAGACATTCACGGCGCGTTCCTCAAACTCGGTTGCTGTCTGATCTGCTGGAATACCCTTCGGCGGGCCGATCAGTCTTTATGAAACCGTCTCTTAGGCGGCCAAGTGTTTACGCTTGTGGATAGCGTCTTCAGCGAAAGCCAATTGCCCGACATCGGAGACGACCGCAAACCCAAGAAGAACCCGCTCAACGCCAACTTCGACAAGCAGGAGTTCAAGGCGCTGTGGCACCGCATCAACCGCAAGGCGGCCTACAGTGTCGATTTCGACTCGGACGAGCTGGTGCAAAAGGCGGTCAAGGAGCTGGACGCAGCCCTGCGCGTGACACCGCTGCAATACACCATCCAGGCAGGTGAACAGATCGACCAGGTGACTGGCGAGGCGCTAAAGCGTGGAGATGGTTTCAAAGTTTCCGAGACAAAGACCGAATACAACAAGCAGTCGATTCATTCAGCGGTCAAGTACGACCTGATCGGCAAGCTGGCCGAAGGTACTCAATTGACTCGCCGCACGGTGGCGGAAATCCTCAAAGGTATTAACGTCGCGGTTTTTGCACAGTTCAAGACCAACCCGGAAAGTTTCATCGCCGAGGCCACGCGACTCATCAACGAACAGAAGGCCACGGTCATCATCGAACACCTGGCCTACGACCCAGTTGAGGGCAAGTTCGACCTCGACATCTTCACCGCCGGGCAGACCAAGCAGGACTTCAGCAAGGCCGGCAACAAGCTCCAGCGACACATCTACGACTATGTGCTGACGGATTCGAAGGTAGAGCGAGAGTTCGTGAAAGAGCTGGACACAGCAAATGAAGTGGTGGTCTATGCCAAGTTGCCACGCGGTTTCCTCATTCCCACGCCCGTGGGTGACTACAACCCAGACTGGGCGATCAGCTTCAAGGAAGGCGCTGTCAAGCACATCTATTTCGTGGCGGAAACCAAGGGGTCCATGTCCTCGATGGACCTGCGTGAGATCGAAAAGACCAAGATCAAGTGCGCCCGCAAGTTCTTCGACGAGATGAACCGCCGCTACGCCCCGGAGAACGTCAAGTACGATGTGGTGGACAGTTTCGGCAAGCTGATGGAGGTGGTGAAGTAGCGGGCGCCAAGCTGTTTATCTTCCGAGATAAACAGCCGTAACTTGCAGCCGTTCGTGCCCAAGCTCTCGGCTGATGATTTGTCGTGCTGCGGTATCCTGGGTTCGCTGTGTATCGCTCAGCGTCCTGACGGGTGGCCCTCCCGCTGCGGGTGCAGGCCACCCCGTCAGAGTCTCATAGCGGCTTTGCGCGTACTGATGACGAAGGCCGTGCGTATGGCTCAGGCCCGCCGCCTTGCACTGTCCATCGTAGACGTGCCGTTGCTGGATGTAGGTCTTGTGTGGCGGGATCAATGACCCGGTAGTCGCCAGACGGTGCGCTGCCAGGAGCACGTCGCGTTGCTCTGACGTGGTGACGGGCACAGTTCGCTCCCGGCCGCCCTTCGTCCACGATCCCTTGAGGGCGATGTGATCACCCCGATCCGCATAGCAGGGCTGGAACTTGATCGCTTCCTCCCGACGCAATCCGAAGGCGGCCTGTAACTGAAGGCTCATGCGCACGTGGACATCGGTGACCTGCTCAAGACCTGTGCCCAATTCGCGGGCCTTGCTGATGTTGGTCACATAGCGGCGCTCGGCCACGCCGAGTTGCGTGTTGTCCGCCGGCAGGATGCCGGCCTTACCGATCTTCTCGGCCCACCAGCGCAGATGAGAGAGCCGATTCTTGATGGTGCCCGACGACAAACCTTCGCCCTGCCAGCGATCCAGCAGCGTCTGGACGTGCTTGCCCTTGAGCGACGATGCCTTCATCTGCCGGAAACCGGCCTCGCGTAGTTGCCGCGCAGCCAGCGAGAGAGAACGCATCCGGTCAGCCTGTGTGTTGTGGCCGCCGTCACGGTTGCGCTGGCAAAGCTGCCGCAGGGTATAGGTCAAGTCGTCCATCTTCCGGCCTCCAAGCAAAGCGCTGTACTGCGTTGTCCTGAAACTCAATGGTTAGTGTTGGTGCCAACTCGCCAAGGCGAGATCCCGTGAGGGCAAGGGCATGGTGTTCAGGAGACACCAGAGCCTCGAATGAGGCGTCCGTCTTGCTCCCTGCTGGAAGCTTGGACGGAGGTACTGCAAGACGAAAGTGATGTGAACGTGTACGAGTCCTCCTATGAAGTGAGTGGGATGAAAAAAGCAGCCGGAGTCCTGTGCGTTGCGCACAGGCCATTGCCGCAAGGGACAGTGCGCCAGGCGGCGCGCAAGGGATGAGTGCAAGCAGACGAGGAAGGCTCCGCCCCTGGATAGGGCCGGTATGCGATCGGAGCCTGGGCATACCTGGGGTGGTTCCGCCCTGACAGGCCAGCGCTTGCAGGAACCTGCGCTGTCGGGGATGCCGATGTACGAAGCCCATCGGTCTTGGCAACTGCCCGGGCAGTTTAGGGCGGCCATCATCATGTATGCCGCACGCAATAGGAACTGGCTTTTGCCCGCATTGTTGGCGGTGTTGCGCGGGTCGTCACTGCGGCGTGCAGTGACGACCCGCGTTTTGCGGCAGCATTTGCTACGCAGGATGCGGCTGCCATCCCCTGGCCTGCATTGCCTGCGCTGCGATGTCCCCAGCGTTCGTCGAGGCGTTCAGCATCTTGCGGATGTTGGCGATGTGCGCCAGGGCAGTTTCACGCGATGCCGGTGCCGCAGTCGGTTCTGGGCGGTCTTCGGTACGCGGCGGAGCTGCAGTCCGATTCTCGGCAGTCCGCGGGGTGGCAGACATCTCCTTACGACCTGCCCACAGGCGGAATTCGCCAGCGAATACGCGCTTCACCAAGGCGAAGAAGTAGGCCACGACATTGCGCACGGTGCCGCTCTGGCTGCGTGCCTGCAACTCGTCGAGTACCTCCTGGCGATGTTGCGGCGGTAGCCGCCGCAAGGCGGCCTGCACGTCCTTTTGCTGATCTGCCTTAGCATTGCTCAGGCAAGGCGGCAAGCTCACCGAAGGCGATACTGAATCGCCATCGCCTTCGCGCGCGCGGTACGTACGTTCTTTTTTATACATATACGTCTTATACGTACCGCCCTGCTCAGCCGTCATGTGGCGAGCGTGTCCGGTCTGTTGCGGAACAAGCGTGCTGCCAGCGGAATCGCCAGACAATGGCAGTGGGTCGGCTGCCTCGCTCGCCTGCGACGGCGGCGTAGGGGGCAAATCATCGTCATCGTGGCGCTGATCGTGGGCCGCAATGGAAACGGCTTCAGGCGCTTGCGCCTGCGTTGCCTGGATGTGGACGGCCACCCGATCCACCTGGTTGTTTTCGTGGCCGATGGAGGCTTGCAGAAGCGCGGGCAGACTGGCATCGAGCGCGCAGGCCTGCTGGAAGTCCAGAGCGCTTTCGTGAACCTGATACAACTCGCTGAGTACGTGCCCCGTCAGAGGATCGCGGTGCTGGCCTACCAGACTGATCCACCCCGTCAGCCGAAGCACGATGAGGACACGCCAAGCCGTCTCGTATCCGGCCCGCTGCCCCAGCGGGGTAGAGGTGAGATAGCGGCGCAACTGCCCCAGATTTGCCAGCGGACTGATGCCCTCGGCAGACCGCAGCATGCGGAGAACCTGCCAGCCATTGCGCTCCAATGGCGTGAGGCGGGCATCGAGCATGAGCGAGGCCGGCGTGGCGAATAGGGCGTCTTGCCCCAGCGGGTTATGGCGGGTGTGATGGTCTGCCATGAGGGTTCTCCAAGGTCTGGGCCACGGCGGCCCGTTCCCCTGCATCTCATCGCGTACCGTTCCAGGCGTCAGCCAACAATGTGGTCTGCGCCATAACCGTTTTATCCGGCAGGCGCGGCGCTGGCACCCGCATCCAGACTGATCTATCATCCCGATACCCCCTTGGGGGTACAACTGGGGGTACTTCCAGCGATTCCCGCAAAGGCCGTGGCCCGATTTCCCCGTGAAACCTAGCATTCACGGCCCTTTGCCGACCGATCAACGTTTAAACGTGTGATCAACGTCTGAGCGTTGCTGTCGCATCGAGCGTAAAAAAGCCCGCTGAATGCGGGCTTTTTCTTTTCGACGGCGGAAGACCGACTCATTCCCGACCGACGACCTTCAGCGTCCCGGACAGATGCAGGAACTGTCCATCCTTCATCGCGATGTTCGTATCCACCGCACCGCGTTCGAAATCCTCGACGTGCACGACGTTCGAGCCGGTGGACGGCTCATGCCAGTACACCATGTACACCTGCGGACGGACCTCGCGCGCCGTGTACTGCACCGTATCCGTCACGCCCTTGAATTGGCCGGCCGTGCCGACGAACGACATCGTCCTGTCGTCCTTGAAGTTCAGGTCGAACGCGGTAGCGCCGAACTGCACGCGCACCGTCTTGCCCGCCGCGGGGAACGGCGCCGGCGCGGGCCACTGCATCTCGCCCTTGGCAACTTTCGCGCTCAGCTCGAGCGACGGCTTCTCGCCGAGATCCGGGTAGCGCGCCTCCATCGCCGCGATCAGCGTCGTCGAATCCTTCGCGCGCGCCGCTTCCTGGTCGAACGCCTTCACGTAATTCCGCGTGAACGCGACGCCCGTGGTGAACGGCTGGCCGCCGTCGCGATTCGGCAGGAAATGGCCGGGCACGACGCGCGCCGGCTTCAGCGCATCGATCCGGTCGAGCGTCGCCAGCCAGTTCGCGTGCGACAGCGGCGTCTGCGTGTCGGCCATCCAGACATGAATGTTCGCGGCGACCGGGATGCCACCGACCACGGTCCGCGCGGAAGGAATCCACACGAACGTGCGATCGGGCGTCGGGCCGTCGAGCCCGACGATGCGCAGCGGCTCGCCGTCGACGCGCAGCGTATTGCCGTCGAGCGGCTGCGGCACGATCACCGAAGCCGGCGCGTTGTCCTTCAGGATCGGGCCCCAGTAGGCGAGCTTGCCGTCCTTGCTGGCCGCGATCGCGGCGACGGTCTGCGGCGTCGCGACGATCTTCGCATCCGGGAACGCCGCGTGAATGGTTTCCAGCCCGAAGTAATAGTCGGGGTCGCTGTGGCTCACGTAGACGGCCTTGAGCGTCTTGCCGCTCGCCTTGATCCGGCTCACCAGCGCCTGAGCGTCGTTGCGCTGGAACTGGGCGTCGATCAGGATCGCCTCGGTCTTGCCCGAAACGATTTCGGACGAAACCGGGAAGATCGCATGCGCGCCCGGATTGTAGACATCGACGGTCAGCGGGGCAGCGATGCTTGCGGATGCGGCGCCGAGCAGCGCAGTCGCCGCGAGTGCGGAAGAAAACAGATGACGGATCGACATGGTCGGACTCTTGATTGGTGGTGAGCCCGTAGAATAAATGAAACTGTCTCGGTAACAAATATCCCGCTTGTCGATGATTTATCTCCCAACAGGAATGAATCGACCGCGACGCGGCCGTCCGAGCGGACGCCGGCCGGGCCGTTACCCGGTAATCCTTGATGAACAAAAAAAGCCCGGCCGGCACACGCCGGTCGGGCCACGATACTTCCGGGCCGTATCACTCAGGTGCTATCGCATCCGGCCGCTCGCGCGCTCACGTCGCCGACACCCGCCGCCCGGCGTTCGCCTGCGCATCGCGCCCACGCTTGTTCAGCCACGACGCGAACAGCACGATCAACGCGAGCACGGCCGTCGCGCCGACTTCCATCCGATGCTCCTCGCTGACGAACATCACGGTCAGCGTGCCGCAGATGAACAGGATCACGGCCCACGTGAGCCACGGGAACAGCCACATCCGCAGCGTCAGGTCGGCGCCGCCCGCTTCGAGCGTCTTGCGCATCCGCAGTTGCGAGATCGCGATCACGAGATACACGAGCAACGCGATCGCGCCCGACGTCGCGAGCAGGAAGCCGAACACCTGCTCCGGCATCAGGTAGTTCGCGATCACGGTCAGGAAACCGAACGCGGTCGACGCGAGCACGGCCGCGCGCGGCGTGCCGGTCGAATCGGTGCGATGCAGGAAGGCCGGCGCGTCCTTGCGCCGGGACAGCGAGAACAGCATCCGCGACGCGGTGTACAGCGCCGAATTCAGGCAGCTCGCGACCGACACGAGCACGATCACGTCGATGATCGCCTTCGCGTTCGGGATGCCGATCAGCTCCATCGCGCGCTGATACGAGCCATGCTTCGGCAGCAGCGGGTCGTTCCACGGCACGATGGCCGCGACGACGAGGATCGAGCCGAGATAGAACAGCGTGATACGCCAGATGACCGAGTTCGTCGCGCGCACGATCTGGCGTTGCGGGTTGTCCGATTCGGCGGCCGCGATCGTCACGATCTCGGTGCCGAGGAACGAGAACATCGTCGTGAGCATCGCCGCGAGCACCGCGCTCGCGCCGTGCGGCATGAAGCCGTCGTGCACGAACAGGTTCGACACGCCCGACACGGTCGGCGCAGGAATGATGCCGACGATCGCCGCACCGCCGATGCACAGGAACACGACGATCGCGACGACCTTGATCAGCGCGAACCAGAATTCGAATTCGCCGTAGTTCTTGACGGAAAAGAGGTTGGTGATGGTGAGCAGCAGCGTGATGCCGAGCGCGAAGATCCACGTCGCGATGCCCGGGAACCACGCATTGAGAATGGTCGCGGCGGCGGTCGCCTCGATCGGGATCACCAGCACCCAGAACCACCAGTACAGCCAGCCGATCGTGAAGCCGGCCCAGTGGCCGATCGCGCGATCGGCATAGGTCGAGAACGACCCGCTGTCCGGATGCGCGACGGCCATTTCGCCGAGCATGCGCATCACCAGCACGACCAGCACGCCCGCGATCGCATACGCGAGTATCGATGCCGGCCCGGCTTCCGCGATCGCGTGGCCGGAGCCGACGAACAAGCCCGCGCCGATGACGCCGGCAATCGACATCATCGTCACGTGACGCTGCTTCAGGCCGGTGCCGAGGCCTGTGTTGCTTCCACTCATCTGTCTCTCTCCAAAAAACGGTTCCGATACGACCGGGTGTCGCGTGAAGGCGGCGCGGGGAGTTGTCGTTCTTGAATCCGGCTGCGACCGCGCGTGCGTCGCACGCGGGCATGGGCCGGATGGGGCCGTTCCGGCCGGGTCGTCCGCGCAGTCTGCGAAGCTGCGGGTGCGATGCGGCGCACCGGGCGCCGGCGCATCGCGTACGCCCGTTCCGTCGGCTGTCGTCAGCCGCCTTCGAAGCGAAGGAGTGTAAGCATCAAACGGTTCTTCACTAAGAACCAATTGAAGCATTTCGATGGAACCACTCGTTGCATCGATGCGAACCGATGCAACGCTTGCTCCGGTTCGGCCGCGCCTCGCGCGCCGGGCGCGCCGTTCAATTCGCGTCGCGGGCGGCGGCTTCGTTCCGCCACTGCGCCGGCACGATTGCGTGCCATTCTCGCAGAAGCAGGTTTTTCACGGCGTCCGGATGCGCAGCCGACAGGCGCACCAGCACGATCGGCCAGCCGACATAGTGATCGGTCACGTAATACACGTCGGGCGCCGATTCGATCAGCCACGCGCGCTCGTCGGGGCCGACGCCCTTCACGACGAGCGTGTCGCCGTCCTCGCGCAGCCGCGCGAGCAGCTTGCCCTTCACCTTGAGAGCGGGCGTGCCGTACGACCTGCCTTCCTCGACGCCGCGCCACGCCAGTGCGATCTGCCGGACTTCGTCGAATGTCACGATGCCTCCCCGACCATGCGTCGATGGTTGACGATCCGGCCACCCTACCGGAAATCGCGCGACGCACCCAGCCTTGCGGCGCTATCCGCCGGCCGCGCGGGCGGCGGCCGGCGCACGCCCGGTGGTCGCGACGATCGCGAACGCGATCGCATTCGCGGCGGCGCTCGCGAGGATCGGCACGAGATAGCCGCCGCCCGCATCGTAGACGAAGCCGGCGGCGGCCGGCCCGACCAGCGTGCCGAACGCGACGCTCGTGTACAGGATGCCGATGATCGCGCTCACGTTGCGCCCGCCGAAATAGTCCATCACGACCGCCGGCAGCACGGCGACCCAGCCGCCGTAGAACACGCCGAACACGAGCGCGAACGCAGCGAGCGTCGCAACGGTGCCGGCGCCCGCCCACGCGACCAGCGCGACGGCCATGCCCGCGAACATCGCGAGCAGCGACGCGCGGCGACCGAAGCGGTCGGCGAGGCCACCGAGGAAGAAGCGGCCGGCCGTGCTGCCGACGCCGATCGCGCCGAGCAACAGCACGGCCGTCGAGGGCGCGACGCCATGATCGAGCGCGTACGGCACGAGGTGAACGAACGGGACGAACACGCCGAACGAGCAGACGAGGCAGGCCGCGTAGAGGCTCGCGAACGGCCGCGACGTGACGGCTTCGCGCACCGTCGCGCCGGCTGGCGCGTTCGGGGCGGCCGGCGAAGCACCGGCATGCCGGCCGCCGCCGTCACGGGCGACCTCGCCGTCCGGCAGCAATCCGCGCCCGCGCGGGTCGTTCTCGATCAGCAGCGACATGCCGGCCCCCAGCACGAGCGCGATCGCGGCCAGCGTGAAATACGCGCCGCGCCAGCCAACCTGCGCGATCAGCGCGGAAGCGAGCGGCGGCATCACCAGCGTGCCGACGCCGATCCCCGCGACCGCGAGCCCCGACGCGAACCCGCGCCGACGCACGAACCAGCGCTGCACCGCGCCGACGGCCGGCACGTACGCGCAGCCGACGCCGAACCCGACCCCGAGCCCGTACGCGACGTAGACCTGCAGCAGCGTGCGCGCCGCGCCGGCGGCCGCGAGCCCCGCGCCGGTCAGCAACATCCCGACCACGGCGAGGCGCCGCGAGCCGAAACGATCGGCCAGCGGCCCGCTGACGATGCCGAAGCCGAAGTACAGGAAGCCGGCGAGCGAGAACACGAGCGAGATCTGGCCACGCGACGCTGCGAAATCCCGCTGCAGCGACTCGACGAACGCGCTGAACGTGTACGCGCTGCCGAATCCGACGAACGTGACGGCGAACGCAGCCGCCACCACGTACCAGCCGTAGAAAAGGCGCGATGCGCCCGGGCGGTTCATGACGATGCTCCTTTCGGGTTCCACCGGCTGCCGGGCGGCGTCCGGATTGCCTCGTGGATATAGTTGAACTATGTTGATCGCATCGGCCGCCGGCGGGCAGCCGTGAAACGGGCGATCCGATGCGTCAACGGTACTCGCGCGTACGCGTCGTCTCAAACGATATTTCGTCGACCTTTCGCTTTAGAAAAACTGAATGAACCGTTCGCGCCTGCCGCCGCTCAATGCGTTGCGCGCCTTCGAAGCCGCCGCCCGCCACCTGTCGGTGAAGTCGGCGGCCGAGGAGCTGTCGGTCACGCCCGGTGCGGTGAGCCAGATGATCCGCACGCTCGAGACGCATCTCGGCGTGCAGCTGTTCGAGCGCGTGAACCGCGGCATCCTGCTGACGGCCGCCGGCCGCGACTACCTGCCGCCCGTGCGCAACGCGTTCCGGCAGATCGCCGACGCGTCGCAGCGCGTGTCGGGCGCCGCCGACAGCGGCGTGCTGACCGTGAGCGTGACGCCGTTCTTCGCATCCGCGTGGCTCGTCCCGCGCCTCGCGCAGTTCCGGCAGGCTTGCCCGGACGTCGACCTGCAGGTCGTCACGAGCCACGCGCTCGCGGATTTCGCGCGCGACGGCGTCGACGTCGCGATCCGTCACGGCCTCGGGCGCTACATCGGGCTCTGCAGCGAACGGCTGCTGACGGTGGAAATCGTCGCGCTCGCGTCGCCCGACCTCGTCGCGCGGCTCGGCATGCCGGCGACGCCGGCCGAGCTCGTCGGCTGGCCGCAACTACACGACGCCGAACGCAAGGGCTGGCACATCTGGTTCGGCGCGCAGCGAATCGACGATTTCGGCCCGCCGCGCGGCCCCGCGTTCGACGACTCGGGCCTGCTGCTGCAGGCGATCGTCGCCGGCCAGGGCGCCGGGCTGCTGCCGGCGGCGATGGTGCGCGGCGAACTGGCGAGCGGCCGGCTCGTGCAGCTTGCCGACGTCGCATGGCTCGACGATTTCGCGTACTACCTCGTCTATCCGACGCATCACGCGGAACGGCCGAAGGTTGCCGCGTTCCGCCGCTGGATTCTCGATGCCGCGCAGGCCGACGGCGCGGCGTCGATGGCCGGCGCGGCGTAGCGTCGCGCGGCGCCCCGGCGCCGATCCGCTAACATGCGGCGCGGGCCGTCGGCCCGACATCGATAACAACGAACAGAACGAGAGAGACCATGCGTGCCCTGCTTCGCCGCGCGACCCACGTCGCGACCCTGTCCGCCGCGCTTTTCGTCGCGTGCACCGCGTTGCCGCCTGCCGCGCACGCCTATCGCGCGTCGCCCGGCTACGGCGACGAAGCCGATCTCGACCGTCACGACACCTATCGCAACCGCGACGGCGAAACCGTGCATGCGCCCGCGCATTCGAAATCGGGCCGCGTGCCGGACGGCGCGAGCGCGCGCTGCCGAGAAGGCACGTACAGCTTCAGCCGCCACCGGCGCGGCACCTGCTCCGGGCATGGCGGCGTCGCCGCGTGGCTGTGAGCGCGGGTCGGCCGAATGGCCTGCGCGGTGCCAGCGGCAGCCGGCGGCGAAGTACAATACGCGCTCGCACCGCCGCGCCCCGCGCGGCACGCTCCGTACCGAATCACCCGACGCCGCCAGCCCGCGCGCTGCGCGGCCGTCTCAACCACTTCTGACTTTCACACCGAAATGGCCCAATACGTTTTCACGATGAACCGGGTCGGCAAGATCGTGCCGCCCAAGCGCCAGATCCTGAAGGACATCTCGCTGTCGTTCTTTCCCGGCGCGAAGATCGGCGTGCTCGGCCTGAACGGCTCGGGCAAGTCGACGCTGATCCGCATCATGGCGGGCGTCGACAAGGACATCGAGGGCGAAGCCACGCCGATGCCGAACCTGAACATCGGCTACCTGCCGCAGGAGCCGCAGCTCGACCCGACGAAGACCGTGCGCGAAGCCGTCGAGGAAGGCCTCGGCGACCTGTTCCAGGCGAACAAGAAGCTGGAAGAAATCTACGCGGCCTACGCCGAACCGGACGCCGACTTCGACGCGCTCGCGGCCGAACAGGCGAAATACGAAGCGATCCTCGCGTCGAGCGACGGCGGCAGCCCCGAGCAGCAGCTCGAAGTGGCCGCCGACGCGCTGCGCCTGCCGCCGTGGGACGCAAAGATCGAGCACCTGTCGGGCGGTGAGAAGCGCCGCGTCGCGCTGTGCAAGCTGCTGCTCGAGAAGCCCGACATGCTGCTGCTCGACGAACCGACCAACCACCTCGACGCCGAATCGGTCGACTGGCTCGAGCAGTTCCTGGTGCGGTTCCCGGGCACCGTGGTCGCCGTCACGCACGATCGCTACTTCCTCGACAACGCGGCCGAGTGGATTCTCGAACTCGACCGCGGCCACGGCATTCCGTGGAAGGGCAACTACAGCAGCTGGCTCGACCAGAAGGAAGAGCGCCTGAAGCAGGAAGAAGCGTCGGAATCGGCACGCCAGAAGGCGATCAAGAAGGAACTGGAGTGGGTGCGCCAGAACCCGAAGGGGCGTCAGGCGAAGTCGAAGGCGCGTATCGCGCGCTTCGAGGAGCTGAGCAGCCAGGAATACCAGAAGCGCAACGAAACGCAGGAAATCTTCATTCCGGCCGGCGAACGCCTCGGTAACGAAGTGATCGAGTTCAAGAACGTCAGCAAGTCGTTCGGCGATCGCCTGCTGATCGACAACCTGAGCTTCAAGATCCCGGCCGGCGCGATCGTCGGCATCATCGGCCCGAACGGCGCCGGCAAGTCGACGCTGTTCAAGATGCTGACCGGCAAGGAACAGCCGGATTCGGGCGAAGTCGTGATGGGCCCGACGGTGAAGCTCGCGTACGTCGACCAGAGCCGCGACGCGCTCGACGGTTCGAAGACGGTGTTCGAGGAAATCTCGGGCGGCGCCGACGTACTGACGGTCGGCAAGTACGAAACGCCGTCGCGTGCATACATCGGCCGCTTCAACTTCAAGGGCGGCGACCAGCAGAAGATCGTCGGCAACCTGTCCGGCGGCGAACGCGGCCGCCTGCACCTCGCGAAGACGCTGATCTCGGGCGGCAACGTGCTGCTGCTCGACGAACCGTCGAACGACCTCGACGTCGAAACGCTGCGCGCGCTGGAAGACGCGCTGCTCGAATTCGCGGGCTCGGTGATGGTGATCTCGCACGATCGCTGGTTCCTCGACCGGATCGCGACGCACATCCTCGCGTTCGAAGGCGATTCGCAGGTCACGTTCTTCGACGGCAACTACCAGGAGTACGAAGCCGACAAGCGCGCGCGCCTCGGCGAGGAAGCCGCGAAGCCGAAGCGACTGCGCTACAAGCCGATCAGCCGCTGACCGGCGCGGCCCGGGCATCCGGCCTCGCGCTCACGCGGGGCTGGACGCCGAAGGTGATCGAAGGAGGCCGCATCCGGAACGGCACAACGAAAAAGCCGGCCCATGGCCCGCTTTTTTTCGCCTGGCGCTCGTCCCGCCGCTTACACCAGCGCGCCCAGCTCGCGCAGCCGCGCCTCGGTCGCCGCCGCGCTCGTGTGATGAATGCCGTGCCAGCCGAGCGCCGTGGCGGCCGCCGCGTTCTTCGCGTTGTCATCGATGAACACGAGTTCGTGCGACGCGATGCCGGGCAGGTGCGGCTCGATCCGCGCATGCATCTCGCGGTAGATCGCCGGATCGGGTTTCACGAGCTTCACGCGGCCCGATACGACGATGTCCTTGAACCGGCGCAGCACCGGGAAGTTGTCCCATGCATACGGAAACGTCTGCGCGGACCAGTTCGTCAGCCCGAACAGCGGCATTCCCTGCGCGTCCAGCCGGTCGACGAGGTCCGCGCCTTCTTCGAGCACGCCGCCGATCATCTCGTGCCAGCGCGCATAGAACGCGCGGATCAGCGCTTCGTGCTCGGGAAACTTCGCGACGAGTTCGGCCGTGCCTTCCTCGATCGTCTGCCCGCCGTCCTGACGGACCACCCAGTCCATCGCGCACACGTGCGTGAGGAACCAGCGGCGCTCGGCGTCGTCGGGAATCAGTTCACGGTAAAGGTACTCGGGGCTCCAGTCGATCAGCACGCCGCCGAAATCGAACACCACTGCCTTGATCGTCATGCGAACTCCGTAGCAAGCACGTCCGCGAGCGGACGCGGCGTCACCGCGTTGCCCGACAGCGAATTGTTGTTCCAGATGAAGTGATGGTGCGCGACGATCTGCGCCGCCGACAGGTGGACGCGCTCGTTCGTCGTGTGCAGGTCGGACACGACGGTCGTCCGGTAGCCGAGCAACGCGGCGCGGCGTGCGGCCGAATCGACGCAGAACTCGGTCGCATAGCCGCAGATCAGCACCGAGCGGATGCCGTGGCGATCGAGCTGCGCCGCGAGCGGCGTGTCGTGAAACGCGTCGCTCGCCTGCTTGCGCACGCGCCAGTCGTCGCGACCGACGACCAGCCCCGCATGCAGTTCCCAGCCCGGCGTGCCGGGCACGACGTCGTCGTCCGCGTCGCCGTCGTGCTGCACGAAGCACACCGGCGCGTTCGCCGCGCGCGCCGCCGCCGTCAACCGGTTGATGCCCGACACCACGTCGTCGAGCCGGTACGCGGGCCGCGCCCGCTCCACCAGCCCGCGCTGCATGTCGACCACGATCACCGCAGTGTCCGCCATTGCCTGCCCTCGCTGTTATTGTCCGGCCGTCGTTCGATCGCTATCCGATCGCTGTCCGATCGCGATCAGCCGCTATCCGGCCCTGCCGCGCGTTGCGTCAGATCGGCTGCGTGCGCGCGTCGAGCCACGCCTTCGCGTCGCCGCTCACATGCCGGCCGACGCGCTCGCGCACCGTCGCGTGATACGTGTTCAGCCACGCGCGCTCTTCGTCGTGCAGCATCTCGATCAGCACGCAGCGCGTGTCGATCGGGCACAGCGTCAGTGTCTCGAATGCGAGGAAATCGCCGAATTCCGTCTGCCCGGCCGCGCGGTTCACGACCAGGTTCTCGATCCGGATGCCCCACTGGCCCGGACGGTACACACCCGGCTCGATCGACGTGATCATCCCCTCTTCCATCGCCGTGTACGGCTCGGCCGGCGCGTAGTGCGAGATCACCTGCGGGCCTTCGTGCACGTTCAGGAAGTAACCGACGCCATGCCCGGTGCCGTGGCCGTAGTCGAGCCCGGCCGCCCACATCGGCGCACGCGCGATCGCGTCGAGCATCGGCGAGCGGATGCCGCGCGGGAAGCGGGCGCGCGACAACGCCATCATCGACTTCAGCACGATCGTGAAATCGCGCCGCTGCAGGTCGCTGACGGTGCCGACCGGCACGACGCGCGTGATGTCGGTCGTGCCCGTCACGTACTGGCCGCCCGAATCGATCAGCAGCAGGCCGTCGCCGGCGATCGTCGCGTGCGACTCGCGCGTCGCGTGGTAGTGCGGCATCGCGCCGTTCGCGTTGAAGCCGGCGATCGTCGCGAAGCTCGCCGACACATAGCCGGGGCGCCGCGCGCGCGCGGCCGTGAGCTTCTCCTCGATCGTCAGCTCGGTGATCGTTTCGCGATTGACGGCCTGTTCGAACCACGCGAAGAATTCGGCGAGCGCGGCACCGTCATGCTCCATCGTCACGCGCACGTGCTCGATCTCGGCGGTCGTCTTGCGCGACTTCGCGAACGTCGACGGATTCACGGCCTCGACGAGCTTCACGCCGGCCGGCACGGCCTCGAGCGTGCCGAACGTCACGCGGCGCGGGTCGATCAGCAGCGTCGCGCCGTCCGGCAGCGCCGCGAGCGACGCACGCGCGGCGTCGTACGCGCGGACGTCGACGCCATCCTGCGCGAGCGACGCGGCCAGCGCCGGCGGTACCTTGCCGTCGGCGACGAACAGCGTCGCGCGATCGGTGCCGATCATTGCGTGCGCAACGAATACCGGATTGAAGTTGACGTCGGCGCCGCGCAGGTTGAACAGCCACGCGAGATCGTCGAGCGTCGACACGAAATGCCACTGCGCGCCTTGCGCGTGCATCGCGCGGCGGACGTCGGCCAGCTTGCTCGCGCGCGTCGTGTCGGCCTGCGGCGCCACGTGCTCGAACACCGCATCGCCGGGCAGCCCCGGCCGCTCGGGCCAGATCGCATCGAGCAGGTCGACGTCGGTACGCAGCGCGATGCCGCGCGCACTCAACGCGGCCGTCAGCCCGCGCGCGGCCGCGACGCCGAGCACGGCGCCGTCGACCCCGACCGTCGCGCCCGCCGCCACGTTCTGCGCGAGCCAGTCGACGTGCGGCGCGCTCTGCTGCCCGCCCGTCATCTTCATCAGTTGCACGCCCGTGCCCGCCAGTTCGGCGTCGGCCTGCACCCAGTAGCGGCTGTCGACCCACAACCCCGCGAAGTCCGCGGTGACGACCAGCGTGCCGACCGAGCCCGTGAAGCCGGACAGCCAGCGGCGCGCCTGCCAGCGTTCGGGCAGGTATTCGGACAGGTGGGGATCGGCGGACGGCACGAGATAGGCGGCCAGGTTCTCGCGGACCATGGCGTCGCGCAATAGCGCGAGACGGGCCGGCACCGGCGAGACTTCGGGGAGACGGGCATTCATGATTTCACCTGAGAGCATTCAGCGACGGGCCGACAGCGCGACCGTCACGGCTACGGCGAGGAACGCGACGCCGGTGCAGACCGGCCATTCGAGCGTCTCGCCATCGTAAAACAGTCCCGAGAGATTGCCGACCATGCGGGCGGCGGCCGCGCCCACGATGCCGACGAGCACCGCGATCCACCACGCCGGCCGGCCCGTGCGCCGCATCGGATGCAGCCAGCGGCCGAACAACCCGACGGCCGCTCCCAGGACAAGGATTCCAAACCAGTTCATTCGACGCCTTCTATAAATTCAGATTCGTCCCATAGGCGTGAACGTTGCCAGCGGCTAGCATCGATTCATCCATCGAACCCGAGACCAGCCGGGCGCCGCGAACATTCGAGTGTAGGGGCCGACTCGACGTTATGGCAAGCGCACACCGGCTGCCGTATTGAAGAAATTCTCATGCGAATCGCGCTGATCGATCCGGAGTCGCGTCACACCGCACTCCTGAACCGCCTGCTCTTTGCCGGCGGTCACGTGTGCCATGCTTTTCCATCCAGCGCCGCTTTCTTCGAGTGGCTCGCCGCCGACAACACCTGCGACATGCTGGTCACCGGCCACTGGGCCGGCGATCAGCCGGCGCAGGAAGTCATTCCGCGCGCGCAGGCGGTCCTGCCGGGATTGCCGGCCATCGCCGTGATGCAGTCGGCACGCGAAAGCGAAATCGTCTCGTGCCTGCACGCGGGCGCCGACGATTGCCTCGTGCGCCCCGTGAGCGGGCCCGAGCTGCTCGCGCGCGTCAACGCGCTGAGCCGGCGCGCCGGCGTTCGCCGGCCGCCCACCCGCTCGCGCGAAATGTACGGCGAATACGCGTTCGACGCCACACACTGCCTCGTGCGTTTCGGCGACGCAATCGTTTCACTTACGCCGAAGGAGTTCCGTTTCGCGCAGTTGCTGTTCACGAACCTGTCGCGGCCCGTGTCGCGCGCCCATATCCTCGAAACGGTATGGGCGCGCCGCCGCGACATGAAGTCGCGCACGCTCGATACCCACGCGTCGCGGCTGCGCAGCAAATTGCAGCTGCTTCCGGAGCGCGGCTACCGACTGCTGCCGCTCTACGGCTTCGGCTACCAGCTTGACCGCGTACCGATCGAGCCCCCAAATTCGCGCCCCCGCCACGCTGATGCCCGGTATGCGGCGAGTGAGGAAATCGCTGAAACGCTATAATATGGGGCTAAACGATAGCCCTCGATATGCAACTCCTCACGATCGGAATCAACCACCACACTGCGCCTGTCGCCCTGCGCGAACGCGTGGCGTTTCCGCTCGAGCAAATCAAACCGGCTCTCGTCACGTTCAAGAACGTGTTTCTCGGCCCGCAGGCGCCCAATACGCCCGAAGCGGCGATCCTCTCGACCTGCAACCGCACTGAACTGTATTGCGCGACCGACGATCGCGCGGCCCGCGAAGGCGCGCTCCGCTGGCTGTCGGAGTATCACCGGATTCCGGTCGACGAACTCGCGCCGCACGTCTACGCGCTGCCGCAGTCGGAAGCGGTCCGGCACGCGTTCCGCGTCGCCTCCGGCCTCGATTCGATGGTGCTCGGCGAAACCCAGATCCTGGGCCAGATGAAGGATGCCGTTCGCACCGCGACGGAAGCCGGCGCGCTCGGCACCTATCTGAACCAGCTGTTCCAGCGCACGTTCGCGGTGGCGAAGGAAGTGCGCGGCACGACCGAAATCGGCACGCAGTCGGTGTCGATGGCCGCGGCCGCGGTGCGCCTCGCGCAGCGCATCTTCGAAAAGGTGTCGGATCAGCGCGTGCTGTTCATCGGCGCGGGCGAAATGATCGAGCTGTGCGCGACGCACTTCGCCGCGCAAGGCCCGCGCGAACTCGTCGTCGCGAACCGCACGGCCGAACGCGGCCAGCGGCTCGCCGAACGCTTCAACGGCCGCGCGATGCCGCTGGCCGACCTGCCCACCCGCATGCACGAATTCGACATCATCGTGTCGTGCACCGCGTCGACGCTGCCGATCATCGGCCTCGGCGCGGTCGAGCGTGCGGTGAAGGCGCGTCGTCACCGGCCGATCTTCATGGTCGACCTCGCGGTGCCGCGCGACATCGAGCCCGAAGTCGGCAAGCTGAAGGACGTGTTCCTGTACACCGTCGACGATCTCGGCGCGATCGTGCGCGAAGGCAACGCGTCGCGTCAGGCCGCGGTCGCGCAGGCCGAAGCGATCATCGAAACCCGCGTGCAGAATTTCATGCAATGGCTCGACACGCGCAGCGTCGTGCCGGTGATCCGTCACATGCATACGCAGGCCGACGCGCTGCGCCGCGCCGAAGTCGAGAAGGCACAGAAGCTGCTCGCACGCGGTGACGATCCGGCCGCCGTGCTCGAAGCCCTGTCGCAGGCGCTGACCAACAAGCTGATCCACGGCCCGACGAGCGCGCTCAACCGCGTCAACGGCGCCGATCGCGATTCGCTGATCGACCTGATGCGCGGCTTCTACCAGCACGCGCCGCGCTCGAACGACCAGTCCGGCCACTAGCGCCGGCCGGTCGCCCTGCCGCCGGCCGCGCATTGCCCTGCCGCCGGCCTATCCTTTCCGAATACCCTTGCCCGGGAGCGCCGCTCCACACCATGAAGACGAGCATGCAACGCAAGCTCGACCAGCTGTCCACACGGCTGGCCGAACTGAACGACCTGCTGAGCCGCGAAAACGTCACGGCCGACCTCGACCAGTACCGCAAGCTGACGCGCGAACATGCGGAACTCGGCCCGGTCGTCGAGCAATACGCGTTATGGCGCCAGTCGCGCAGCGACGAGGCGGCCGCGCAGGAACTGCTCGCCGATCCGTCGATGCGCGATTTCGCGGAAGACGAAATCCGCAGCGCACGCGAGGGCATGGCGCGCCTCGAGACCGAGCTGCAGAAGATGCTGCTGCCGAAGGATCCGAACGACGACCGCAACATCTTCCTCGAAATCCGCGCGGGCACGGGCGGCGACGAATCGGCGCTGTTCGCGGGCGACCTGCTGCGCATGTACCTGCGCTTCGCGGAACGCCAGCGCTGGCAGGTCGAAATGATGTCGGAGAGCGCGTCGGATCTCGGCGGCTACAAGGAAGTGATCGTGCGGATCGCGGGCCAGGGTGCGTATTCGCGGCTGAAGTTCGAATCGGGCGGCCATCGCGTGCAGCGCGTGCCGGCCACCGAGACGCAGGGGCGCATCCATACGTCCGCGTGCACGGTCGCGGTGATGCCGGAAGCCGACGAGATCGGCGAGGTCGAGATCAATCCGGCCGACCTGCGCATCGACACGTTCCGTGCGTCCGGCGCGGGCGGCCAGCACATCAACAAGACCGATTCGGCGGTGCGCGTCACGCACATCCCGACCGGGATCGTCGTCGAATGCCAGGACGATCGCTCGCAGCACAAGAACAAGGATCGCGCGCTGAAGGTGCTCGCCGCGCGCATCAAGGACAAGCAGTATCACGAGCAGCATGCGAAGGAAGCCGCGACGCGCAAGAGCCTGATCGGCTCCGGCGACCGTTCGGAACGCATCCGCACGTACAACTTCCCGCAGGGCCGGATGACCGACCACCGGATCAACCTGACGCTGTACCGGCTCGAGGCGATCATGGACGGCGATCTCGACGAACTGATCGGCGCGCTCGTCACCGAGCACCAGGCCGAGCTGCTCGCGTCGCTCGGCGAAGCCGACTGAGGCCACGATGCCCGACACCACCGCCGACGCCCTGCTGCGCACCTCGCCGCTCGACCCGGTCGATGCACGCGTGCTGCTCGCGCACGCGCTCGGCTGGACCCGCACGCAGCTGATCACGCGCGGCGACGCGCCGCTCGACGCGGCCGCGGTCGAACGCTACCGCGCGCTCGAAGCGCGCCGCGTCGCCGGCGAACCCGTCGCGCAACTGGTCGGGATGCGCGAGTTCTTCGGCCGCCCGTTCGACGTGACGCCCGACGTGCTGATCCCGCGCCCCGAAACCGAGCTGCTCGTCGAAGCCGCGCTCGATGCGATCGACGGGCTGCCGCACGCGGCCGTGCTCGACCTCGGCACCGGCAGCGGCGCGATCGCCGTGTCGATCGCGGCCGAGCGCCCCGATGCGCGCGTGTGGGCGCTCGACCGTTCGCCGGCCGCGCTCGCGGTCGCGCAACGCAACGCCGACAAGCTGCTCGACGCGCAGCGCCCCGGCGGCCCGCTGCACTGGCTGCAGAGCGACTGGTACGCGGCGCTCGATCCCGCGCTCGCGTTCGATGCGATCGTCAGCAACCCGCCGTACATCGCGCAGCACGATCCGCATCTCGCCCAGGGCGACCTGCGTTTCGAGCCGCGCGGCGCGCTCACCGACGACGCCGACGGCCTCAGCGCGATCCGCACGATCGTCGCGGGCGCCGGCGCCCATCTGAAGCCGGGCGGCACGCTCTGGATCGAGCACGGCTACGACCAGGCCGAAGCCGTGCGCGCGATCCTGGTGTCGCACGGCTTCGTCGCGGTCGAATCGCTGACCGATCTCGCCGCCATCGAACGCACGACCGGCGGCCGCCTGCCGGGCTGATGCCCGGCCCGCCCGGTTGAAATCCGCTATCATTTCGATCTAACGCCCCGCAAACGCAAGGTCAGTCATGGACACCCAACAACGTATCAAGCAAATCGTCGACGAAAACCAGGTCGTGCTCTTCATGAAGGGCAACGCGCAATTCCCGATGTGCGGCTTCTCGGGCCGCGCCGTGCAGGTGCTGAAGGCCTGCGGCGTCGACCAGTTCAAGACCGTCAACGTGCTCGAGGACGACGAAATCCGCCAGGGCATCAAGGCCTTCTCGAACTGGCCGACCATCCCGCAGCTCTACGTGAAGGGCGAATTCATCGGCGGCTCGGACATCATGATGGAGATGTACCAGTCGGGCGAACTGCAGCAACTGTTCGCCGCCGCGTAACACGCGGCACCCGTCCCCCTTTCGATGGCATCTTCCAGCGCGCCGCCACGCCGGCTGATCGTCGCGATCACCGGTGCCACCGGCGCGATCTACGGTGTGCGGCTGCTCGACCTGCTGCGCGCCGCCGGCGGCGTCGAAACACACCTGCTGATTTCGAACGCCGGCTGGCTCAACATCCAGCATGAACTGAAGCTGCCGAAGGCCGACGTCGAAAGCCGTGCGGACGTCGTGCATTCGGTGCGCGACGTCGGCGCGACGATTGCGTCGGGCTCGTTCGCGACCGATGGCATGGTGATCGCACCCTGCTCGATGAAGACGCTCGCGAGCGTCGCGCACGGGCTGTCCGACAACCTGATCACGCGCGCGGCCGACGTCACGCTGAAGGAGCGCCGCCGTCTCGTGCTGATGGTGCGCGAAACGCCGTTCAACCTCGCGCATCTGCGCAACATGACCGCCGTCACCGAAATGGGCGGCATCGTCTTTCCGCCGCTGCCGGCGTTCTATGCGATGCCGAAGACGATCGAGGAACTCGTCGATCAGACCGTCACGCGCGTGCTCGACCTGTTCGCGCTCAGCGCGCCGCTCACGACACCGTGGGCCGGCATCCGGCACGCGCAGTAAGTCACGCCTCTTCTGCGCGCATCTCCACCGATCCTCACCACAACTCCGTCGATTCCACGCCTTCCGATGCCAGTCGGCAGTCGGAAGCCCGCTATCGCCACGATTATCAACAATCAGGCGTCAATCAAATTCCAGCGTGCCGATTTATCAATGCGTGGTGCGCGCCTATAGTCACAGGCAAACTCTTTCGCAGGTCACCACCATGAACCGCTTGCCTTCGCTGTACCTGTCCCACGGCGCCCCGACGCTGCCGATCGACCCGGCGCTGCCGTCCGGCGCGTTCACGCACCTCGGTGCCGAATTGCCGCGCCCACGCGCGGTACTGATGCTGTCCGCGCACTGGGGCACGCAGCGGCCAGTCGCGAGCGTCGCCGCGCATCCGGACACGATTCACGACTTCTACGGTTTCCCGCAGGCGCTGTACGACATCCGCTATCCGGCGCCGGGCGCGCCCGACGTGGCCGAACGCGCGGCCGCGCTGCTCAACGCAGCCGGCATCGCGACCGCGACGACCGAACACGGCCTCGATCACGGCGCGTGGGTGCCGATGCTGCTGATGTTTCCGGAAGCCGACGTGCCGGTCGCGCAACTGTCGATCCAGCCGCGCGCGGACGCCGCGCATCACTTCGCGCTCGGCCGCGCGCTGCGGCCGCTGCGCGACGAAGGCGTGATGGTGATCGGCTCGGGGCAGATCACGCACAACCTGCGCGCCGCCGATTTCGGCGCCGCGCCCGAGGATGCGGACCCGCGCGTCGCGGAATTCACCGACTGGTTCGAGGCGAAACTGGCCGCACGCGACGTCGACGCGCTGCTCGACTACCGCCGGCAGGCGCCGCACGCGGCGTTGATGCATCCGACCGACGAACATCTGCTGCCGGTCTTCACGGCGCTCGGCGCGGCGGACGACGACTACCGGCTCGGCATCCAGTCGCTCGGCACTTACCAGCGCGTGCTCGCGATGACGAACTACGTGTTCGCGAGCGCCGGCGCCTGAACCTGAACGGGGGCGCCACCGCCGGGCCAGTAAAAAGCCCGCCCGAGCATCGCTCGGGCGGGCTTTTTTCGCTGCATCCTGCCGCCGCCGAATCCGGCGGCAGGTCAGGCGTCAGGCACCGACCCCTTCGAGGATCTCGTCGTGCGACTCGCGCTCGTCGAGATACTGGGTCCGGTAACCGGTATTCACGCCCCAGAAGTAGAACACCAGCGAGATCGCCGCGACGACCAGCATGTCCCAGCCGTACGGCAGCAAGCCATAACCGCCGAATTCCTTGCTGCCGATCAGCGACAGCACGGCCATCGTCGGCAGGTACGCGACCAGCCACCATGCGGCCTTCAGGTCGGCGCCCCAGCCGGTCCAGCCCGACTTCGCCTGGAAGAAGAAGTACACCGGCAGCGCAACGATCATCAGCAGGATGATTTCACCCGTCAGCGGCCACTTCGCCCAGTACAGGATCAGCGACGCGCACACGAACGCGAACGGGGCGATCAGCTTCATCAGCGGAATCGACAGCGGGCGCTCGATGTCGGTCGCCGAGCGGCGCAGCGCCATCAGGCTGATCGGGCCGGTCAGGTACGAGATCACCGTCGCCACCGAGATCACTGCCGCGAGCGAGCTCCAGCCGCGGAAGAAGAACAGGAAGATGAACGACACGAGCAGGTTGAACCACATCGCCTGGCGCGGCACGCCGTAGATCGGGTGCACGTTGCCGAACATCTTCGGCATCGTGTTGTTGCGCTCCATCGCGTAGATCATGCGGGTGGTCGTCGCCATGTAGGTCGTACCGGTGCCGCTCGGGCTGATGAACGCGTCGACGTACAGCAGGATCGCGAGCCAGTTCAGGTTCAGCGCGATCGCGAGTTCCGCGAACGGCGACGAGAAGTTGAAGTGCGCCCAACCCTTCGCGACGTCGGCCGGGTTCACCGAGCCGATATAGGCCATTTGCAGCAGCACGTAGATCACGAGTGCGAGCAGGATCGACGTGATCACCGCGAACGGCACGCTGCGCGCCGGATTGCGCGCTTCACCGGCCAGGTTCACCGGGCTCTGGAAGCCGTTGAACGCGAACACGATGCCGCTCGTCGCGACCGCGGTCAGCACGGCCGACCAGCCATACGGCGCGAAGCTCGTATTCGACGCGGTGCCGAGGTTCTCCGCGTGGAAGCTCGTCAGCATCAGGCCGAGGATCGTGAGGCCCGGAATCAGGAACTTGAAGATCGTGATCGCGGTGTTCGCCCGCGCGAAAGCCTTCACGCCCCAGTAGTTCAGCAGGAAGTAGACGACGACCAGCACGGCCGACAGCAGCAGACCGAGAGTCTGCAATTCGCCGTTCACGAACAACGCATGCGCCCACGGATACGGCCACGTGCTCATGTACTGGATCGACGCTTCCGCCTCGATCGGGATCACGGATACGATCGCGATCCAGTTGGCCCACGCGCTGATGAAACCCACCAGCGAACCGTGCGAGTACCGCGCGTAACGCACCATGCCGCCCGACTCGGGGAACATTGCGCCCAGTTCCGCATACGTCAGCGCAATCGCCAGAATCACGACCGCGCCGATGATCCATGCGCAGATCGCCGCCGGACCGGCGATCTTCGCGGCTTTCCAGGCACCGAACAGCCAGCCCGAGCCGATAATCGAACCCAGCCCCGTCAGCATCAATGCAAACGGGCCGATGTTCCGTTGAATAGAACTCTTCACATCCTCTCCTGTGTCTCAAAAAGCATGGTCGGCCTGCGGTCCGGGATCGGCTCGGACAGCACCGCGCACGCATTCTTGGGGGGACGGTCAACCCGATCGGGGCAACCCGTCCACGCGGCGCGTAGTTTAACGGTTGCACCTCGAACGTGGCGCCAAAATCGATCGGCCCCTACAAAAAATTCGCATCGCTTGCAAGCTTTGTAAACCCGATCTCCGCAATAACCCTGAGAGCATGGGAATACGGTTGACCATCAGACCGATTAGCCGTATAAAGGACTTCGCAGGATTTCAAGTGGCGAGTGAATTGGTTCTTTCGTAGTTCGCCCATCAACGGTACTCCGGTTGGTCCTATTACCCCTTCCTTGATTTTCCGCACCCCATGGGCTTCGGCCCCGTTTTATCTTTTTAGGAACAAGTAACATGGCAACCGGTACCGTCAAGTGGTTCAATGACGCAAAGGGCTTCGGCTTCATCACCCCGGAAGGCGGCGGCGACGATCTGTTCGCGCACTTCTCGGAAATCCGCGTCGAAGGCTTCAAGACGCTGCAAGAAAACCAGAAGGTTGAATTCGAAGTGAAGACGGGCCCGAAGGGTCTGCAAGCTGCGAACATCCGTCCGGTCTAAGCTTGGCGCGATAATTCGTGTAAAAAAGCCCCGCTTCGGCGGGGCTTTTTGTTTTTGCGCGCCGCTCGTCCGGCATGGCGGCTTATAGCCGCCCGCGCCGCTCAGCCGAACAGGCGCTGCGCGTGAATGCCGAGCCCCGTCGCGACACTCGCCAAGCGATCGCCGAACACCGGCTGCGCATCCGGAAACGCGCCGGCGAGCGCACCCGACAGGAACGCGAGCCCCGTCGAACCGCCGGTGAAATACAGCGCACCGACGTCACGCGGCGCGACGCCCGCGAGCCGCACCGTTTCGCGTGCGGCATCGACGATGCGCGCGGTATCGTCCTGGCTCGCGTCGACGAGGCGATCCGCGTCGAACGCGATCAGCAGATCCTCTTCCACGTCGTTCAGGTCGATCATCGTCTCCCCGCCCGCCGCGACACCGATCTTCGCCTCTTCCGCGCGCGCCATCAGCGCATGACCGAGCCGCTGCTCGACCACGCTCGTGAGCCGGTCGTACTGCCGCACATCCTGGTACAGGTGCTTCATCAGCTTCAGCTCGCCGACGCGCTTGGGCGTGTAGACGGTATTGATCAGGTGCCAGGTCGCGAGATCGAAGTAGATCTTGTTCGGCAGCTCGCGCCCTTCCGGGTCGAGCGAACGGTAGCCGAACGCGGGCAGGATCGCCGCCAGCTCGACCCGCCGGTCGTAGTCGGTGCCCGCGACGTGCACGCCGTGGTGCGCCAGCACGTCGTCCTTGCGTTCGAGCCGCGCCATCCGCTGCGGGCCGACGCGCACCAGCGAGAAGTCGGACGTGCCGCCGCCGATGTCGGCGACGAGCACGAGACGCTCGGCCTGCTGGCGCGACTCGTAGTCGAACGCGGCGGCGATCGGTTCGTACTGGAAGTGAACGTCCGCGAAGCCGACCGAGCGCGCGGCCGCCTCGAGCTGATCCTGCGCGAGCCGGTCGGCGCGCGGATCGTCGTCGACGAAGAACACCGGCCGGCCGAGCACCGCGCGGCCGATCGGCGCGCCCGCGCGCGCTTCGGCCTTGCGCTTCAGGTGCGTCAGGAAGCGCGCGATGATGTCGGTGTAGGCGATCGCGCTGCCGTCACCGAGATCGGTCGTCGTTTCCGCGAGCGGCGAGCCGAGGATGCTCTTCATCGAGCGCATCAGCCGGCCGTCGAAACCGTCGATATAGGAGGCCAGCGCCGCCCGGCCGTATTCGACCGTCTCTTCGTCGTTGTTGAAGAAGATCGCGGTGGGCAGCGTCAGGTGGTCGCCCTCGACGGGCGCGAGGCGCATGCCATCGCCGTCGGGCAGCGCCACGGCGGAATTGGACGTGCCGAAATCGATCGCGCAGTAAGTCATGGGAAATTGCCGCAGCAGGGCCGGCGCGAAAACGGAAAGGACGGGCTTTTTAACATGAAGCCCGCGGGATCACAACCGGGGCCGGCCAGCGGCGCCGCGCAACGGGCGCCCGGTGGCGACGGCGCGCGCCGTGGCGCGCCGCGAACATGCGCGGACAGGATGCGCGACGCAGCCTGCCCGCCCGCAGGATCAGGCTGCCGCGTCGAAGCTCTTCTTCCACGCACCGGCGTAGACGACTTCGCCGATCGCATGGCGCGTACGCGGCGCCTTCTCGCGATCGCGCAGCACGGGATCGAGCTTGTCGACGTTGCCGTAGTGGCCGAGCGAGATGATCGACACGATCGCGACGTCCGCCGGAATCGCGAACGCGTCGCGGAATGCCTTCGGGTCGAAACCGCTCATCTGGTGCGCGGCGAGGCCCAGCGCGTGCGCCTGCAGCACCAGCGACATCGCGGCGGCGCCGGCGTCGTACAGCGCGGTCGGCGCCGGCTCGCCCTTCGGCGTGAGCGTGTGCGCGGTGACCGCGATCAGCACCGGCGCCGGTGCATTCCAGCCCTGGTTGAACGGCACCAGCGTCGCGAATGCGCGCTTGAACGCGTCTTCGTCCTGGGTACGATCGAATACGATGAAACGCCACGGTTGCGCGTTGTACGCGGACGGGGCCCAGCGTGCCGCTTCGAGCACCGCGTGGAGATCGCCGGCGCTGACGGGCTCATCCGAATACGCGCGCGGGCTCCAGCGGCCCGCGATCAGATCGTGAATCGAAACAGTGGTGGGAGCAGGTTTGACGGACATGCGGTTCCTCGCTGACATCGATGAAGGGGCGCGAACGCCCGGCGAACCGCAAGCATACCCGCTTGAGCGACAGCGCGCCCGATCCCGCCGCGCTATGCAAATCTGCGTGCGTGCAATGGCCGGCCGCGGCGGTGCGGCCGGCCGGTCCGCCGCGATCAGGCCGCCTGCGCGGCCGCGCGCGACGGGCCGCGGTTGATCCGCAGCACGATCAGCGCGCCGACGATGCACAACCCGCCCGAGATCATCGACGCGATCGTGTAGGTACCGAGGCTCGCGCGCAGCAGCCCGGCACCGAGCGCCGCGAATGCCGCGCCGAGCTGGTGGCCGGCGACGATCCAGCCGAACACGACCGGCGCCGCGGCCTTGCCGAACACGTCGGTCGCGAGCCGCACGGTGGGCGGCACGGTCGCGATCCAGTCGAGCCCGTAGAACATCGCGAACAACGGCAGCCCGAAGAAATCGATCCCGAACGCATGCGGCAGGTAGATCAGCGACAGCCCGCGCAGTCCGTAGTACCAGAACAGCAGCACGCGATTGTCGTAACGGTCCGACAACCATCCCGACAACGTCGTGCCGAACAGGTCGAACACGCCCATCGCCGCGAGCAGCGACGCGCCCTGCACCTCGGTCATCCCGTAGTCGCTGCACATCGCGATCAGGTGCGTGCCGACATAGCCGTTGGTGCTCGCACCGCAGATGAAGAAGCTGAAGAACAGCAGCCAGAAATCGCGCGAGCGGCTCGCCATCAGCAGCGTGCGGAACGCGACCGCCAGCGGATTCTCCTTCGTCGCGTCCGGCGCGGGCGGCGCATCGGCCGGCTCGCCGTACGGGCGCAGCCGCACGTCGGCCGGCCGCTCGGGCAGCAGAAACGCGACGAGCGGAATCACGATCGCGGCCGCCACCGCGACGACCAGCACGACCGGCCGCCAGCCGTGGCGCTGCGCGATCGCCGCGAGCATCGGCAGGAACACGAGCTGGCCGGTGGCCGTGCTCGCGGTCAGAATCCCCATCACGAGGCCGCGCCGCGCGTGGAACCAGCGCGTGACGAAGGTTGCGGACAGCGTCAGCGCGACGACGCCCGTCGAACAGCCGACCATCAGCCCCCAGATCACGACCATCTGCCAGCTCTGCGTCATCATCGACGACAGCGCGACGCCCGCGCTCATCGTCACGAGCGCGGTGAGGATCGTCGGGCGCAGCCCGAAGCGCTGCATCGCGGCGGCCGCGAACGGGCCCGTCAGGCCGTACAGTGCGATGTTCACCGAAATCGCCAGCGAAATCGCCGCGCGGCTCCAGCCGAGCTCGCGTTCGAGCGGCACCATCAGCACGCTCGGCGTCGCGCGCGTGCCGGCTGCCGCCAGCAGGATCAGGAATACCACCGCCGCCGCGAGCCATCCGTAATGGAAGCGCCCGCCGATTCGTGTCACTGCCCAGTTCATCTTCATGTTCTCCAGTTGACGGTTCCGGTGTCGTCGCACCCGCTCCGTCCCAACCAGGCCACCTCCGCCGCGCATTTCAACATCGGCTGACCCGGGCCGACGCTTGGCATTCGTCTGTTGATCCGGCCGCGATTGTTACCGACCGGTCACAATTGTGTTGCGATCGTAGTGACCAGTCGGTAACATGTCAAGCAATTCACCACGAAGTCGAGGGTCATCATGTCGGGCATCGAGGTCGCCAAACCGCCGGCACGGCGCACGCGCCGGCCGATCGACGGCGCCACCGCGCAGGAGCACCTGCTGCGCGCTGCCGAGGAGCTGTTTTACAAGGAAGGCGTGCGAACGGTCGGCGTCGAGGCGGTGGTGGAGCGCGCGGGCGTCAACAAGATGAGCCTGTACCGCCAGTTCTCATCGAAGGACGAACTGATCCTCGCGTATCTGGAACGGATGGACGCGTGCTTCTTCGAGCGGCTCGACACGAGCGCCGCGAAGCATCCGGGGCAGCCGAAGGCGCAGTTGATCCAGTACTTCGTCGATCTCGCCGAACGCGCGACGCAAAAGGACTATCGCGGCTGCCCGTTCGTCAACGTGGCCGCCGAATTCCCGGACGCGTCGCATCCGGCGCGCGAACGCGTCGCGCAGAACAAGGAACAGCTGATGAAACGGCTCGTCGCGCTGTGCGAAGGCGCCGGCGCGCGGCAGCCGAAGGCGCTCGCCGATGCGCTCGCGCTGGTGGTCGAGGGCATTTATGCGGCGAGCCAGACCTACCGGCACGGCGAAACGCCGATCGGCACCGCGCCCGCGCTCGTCACGCAGCTGATCGAAGCCGCCTGCGCGTGACGGGCCGCGCGCGTTCGTCCGCGGCGCGCCCGCTACAATGCGGCCCTCATAGCCCTTCCGCCCGACTGGTATCACGATGACCGACACCCGCCCCGACTCGCACGACGACATCCTCGCCGCCACGCGGCACTGGCTCGCGCGCGCGGTGATCGGGCTCAATCTGTGCCCGTTCGCGAAAAGCGTCTACGTGAAGGAACAGGTGCGCTACGCGATCAGCGAAGCGACGACCCTGGAGGATACGCTCGCCGAACTCGAAACCGAGCTGCGCTTGCTCGACGCGGCGGACCCGCAGCAGATCGATACGACGCTCGTGATCTACCCGCATGCGTTCGCCGATTTCGTCGACTACAACGATGCGCTGTTCTTCGCCGAGCGGCTCGTTCAGCAATTGCGGCTCGACGGCGTGCTGCAGATCGCGAGCTTCCATCCGCAATACCAGTTCGACGGCACCGAACCCGACGACATCGAGAACTACACGAACCGCGCGCCGTATCCGATCCTGCACCTGCTGCGCGAGGACAGCATCGCGCGCGCGGTCGACGCGTTTCCGGACGCGTCCGCGATCTACGAAAAGAATCAGGAAACGCTGCGCCGCCTCGGCCACGAAGGCTGGCGCGAATGGATGCGCCGGCCGGGCGACGACGTGTGACGCGGCGTGTCACGTGCGGCGTGCAACGTGCGGCGCGAGCGCCATGCCCGCGCGGCCGCGTCAGCCTTCGGCCGGCTCGACGGCGGCGTCGCTCGCCGGCGCGGCTTGCGCGACGAAGAAGCGCTCGTTGAGTTCGGCGAGCCCGAACATCCCGAGGATCTCGTTCAGCCGCTCGCCGGGGCGCCGGCGCGGCAGGTTCTTGTACTGCGCGATGATCAGCTCGTTCTTCATCGAATGCTCCCAGCCGACCAGTTCGGTCACGCTGACCTGGTAGCCGTGCGCTTCGAGCTGCAGGCAGCGCAGCACGTTGGTGATCTGGCTGCCGAATTCGCGCGTATGCAGCGGATGGCGCCACACCTCGGTCAGCGCATTCGCGAGCGACTTGCCCTTGTTCTTGCGCAGCACGCCCGCGACTTCCGCCTGGCAGCACGGCACCAGCACGATGTGCTGCGCGCGCTTCGCGAGCGCGAAGCGGATCGCGTCGTCGGTCGCCGTGTCGCACGCGTGCAGCGCGGTGACGACGTCGACCGTGTCGGGCAGTTGCGGCGACGTGATCGAATCGGCGACCGACAGGTTCAGGAACGACATGCCGCCGAACCCGAGCCGGGCGGCGAGCTCGGTCGAGCGCGTGACGAGTTCCTCGCGCGTCTCGATGCCGTACACGTGTGACGCGAACGCCGGCGTGCCGTGCCCCGGCTGCTGCTTGAAGAACAGGTCGTACAGGATGAAGCCGAGATACGACTTGCCGGCGCCGTGATCGACGAGCGTCACATGGCCTTTGTCGGCCTGCACGCCGGCGAGCAACGGCTCGATGAACTGGAACAGGTGATAGACCTGCTTCAGCTTGCGGCGGCTGTCCTGGTTCAGCTTCCCGTCGCGGGTGAGGATGTGCAGTTCCTTCAGCAGCTCGACGGACTGCTCCGGGCGGATTTCGTGGGTCTTGTTCGACATCGTGAAGCGCCGCCGGGCCACGGTCGGTCGACCCGGCCCGGCGGCGGAAATTCGTGAGGAATGGCGACAGTTTACCGAAAATACGCGGTCAGGCCCGGGCGCCGAGCCGCCACAGCGACGTGATCTCGGCACGACGCGCCGCATGCAGCGGATCGTCGGCGTCCGTCGACTTCGGGTGCGCGGGACGGATGTCGTCGCGGCCGAGCACGACTAGGCCGGCTTCGTCGATCCATTGCAGCAGGGTTTCACGCGGCCGCAGGCCGAGATGCTCGGCGAAATCGGACAGGATCAGCCAGCCCTCGCCGCCCGGCTCCAGATGTGCGGCCAGCCCCGCGAGGAAACCGCGCAGCATGCGGCTGTCCGGATCGTAGACCGCGTATTCGATCGGCGCGCTCGGCCGGGCCGGCACCCATGGCGGGTTGCAGACCACGAGCGGCGCACGGCCGGGGGGAAACAGGTCGGCCTCGACGATATCGACGTGGCCCGCATGACCGAGCCGCGCGACGTTCTCGCGCGCGCAAGCGAGCGCACGCGGATCCTGATCGGTCGCGACGATATGCTCGACGCCGCGCGAGGCAAGTACCGCGGCCAGCACGCCGGTACCCGTGCCGATGTCGAACGCGAGCGACGTCGCCGGCAGCGGCGCGCGTGCGACGAGCTCGACGTATTCGCCGCGCACCGGCGAGAACACGCCGTAATGCGGGTGGATCGGCGCGCCGCCGAGCGCCGGGATCGGCACGCCCTTCTTGCGCCACTCATGCGCACCGACGAGCCCGAGCAGTTCGCGCAGCGACACCACCGACGGCGCGCCGCCGGGGCCGTACGCTTCCTCGCAGGCCGCGCGCACGTCGGGCGCGCGGCGCAGCGGGATCGTGTAATCGGCGTCGAGCGGGATCAGCAGCATGCCAAGCGTGCGGGCGCGCTGCGATTGCGCGAGACGATGCAGGTTGAACGCATCGACGCCGGCCGCGGCTTTCGCCTTCTTCGGCTTGCGTTCGACACGGCGCGCCATCGCCTGCACGAGCTGGCGTGCGTTCTGGAAGTCGCCCTGCCAGACGAGCGCGGTGCCCTCGCACGCGAGGCGGTAGGCCGCGTCGGCGGTCAGGCGGTCGTCGGCGGGCACCGCGCGCTTCGGCGGTTGCACGCCGGCTTCGGAGCGCCAGCGCACGGCATGATCGACGCCGTCGGCGTCGGTCCAGTGGAAAACGGGGGAATCGGTCACGCGAACTCGGTTACGGTTGGCTCAGCGGCAGCGAGAATTCGCCGCGCGGACCACACCATACCGCGCTTTGCCCGACCCGGCAAAACAGGCGCCGCGACAATCGCCCGGAAGCGTTCATCGCGGCGCAATCTCGTCAATCAGGCGAGATCGACGGTTTCCGCAATGGGTGCATCGCGCTTGACGGCCGCGATGCCGTTCTCGCGAGCCTGCACGCTGCTGTACGTCTCGCTCGTGCCGATGACCTGGTGGTTGGCCGCCTTCAGATTGAACATGGGCTCACCGTTGTGGGCGAGCTTCCGTTCGTAACGCTCGTCGAGCGGCGCGTTGTCCCGCACGGACGCGATCCCGTTTCTCGCCCCGCTTTTCTCCTCGTACCGCTCGCTCGCGAGGATGATCTCGCCGTTCGCCGACTTCAGGTGGAAGTAGTACTGGCCGTTCGTGGCCTTCTTGAGTTCGAATTTTGCCGCCATGGCGTTCCCCTAAAAAGAATGTCCGACCCTCGGACATCGGCAAGTGTAAGGGGCATACCGACAAAAATCGACATTTCGCGGAGATAAGCGTTAAAGACTGTCAAATGGTGAATTTTCAGACACCTTTGACCGACGTTGAATCCGGCCGAACGATCTAGCCGCCCCATCCCGGCATGGTCGGCAGGCGCAGCGTGCCCGCGTCGTTGAAGCGCACCGTGCCCACCACGCTGCCGGCGAGCCGGCCACGCAACGCATACGGCAGCTCGCCGTTCGCGGCCGCGCCGGGCAGGTTCCACGCCTGCCGTGCGGCAGCGAAAGCCGACACCGACACGGGCACGTCGAGCACGGCCTCGCCGAACCGCGGCACGGTGCCCGCCCGGTCGCTGACCCCGCTCGCGAACGGCGCGCCGTTCAGGTCGAGCGCGACCGAGATCCCGTCGTAGTCGATCGGCGCGTCGTTCGGATTCTGCACGCGCAACTTCAGGCTGAAGCGCATCTCGAGACCCTGCCCGACCAGCGGGTCGAGTCCGGCGACCGACACGCGCACGGGCTCGCGCGTGAGCGCCGCGCAACCGCCCAGCAGGAACACGGTCGCGAACAGCAGCAGCACGGCGCGCAGCGGCGCGATACGGAACAGGGCGCGTGGCATGGGGAGGCCTCCTCGTGGCGATCGGTGAACGGGTCGTCGACGCATTGTACCGACCATGCAGCCTCTCGCCGGACTTCGTAGTTTTCATGGCACCGGCAGATCGTTAATAGATTAAAACTACGAAATTTCCGGCCAAACGGAAAGCGCATTAATGACTTTCAGCATTCAATGAAGCGCTCGGAATTCAATAGATGCTCTTTCTAAATTTTTCGTTTCCTTTACCCAAAACCATCAAGTATATTTACGCATCCTTGGAGCAAGCCGACAAACCTTGAAGCCGCATGACGGCGAATTTACGGGACGGCGACACGCTGTCCTTCCGTCCTGCGGCCTGGCCCGGCCAGCCCCGTAGGTCGTCGGTTCAAAGGGATTGCGCGCCTGCGCCGGGCGTGCTGCCCCGTGTCGTGCGCGCGAAATCAATTCAGTACAACACGCGCCCGGCCATTTTGAACCGGCAAGTTAACCGACATCCGGAAATCCAGAGGGGGCAGTAAACCATGATTACCTTCACGTAGTCGGCCGCCGTCTTTTCGAATAATCCGTCATTGGTATTTTTTCGCTGTTGATTAAACGGCGAGGGGATTGCTTTTGCCGGCGTTTTCGCAGCACTGAACGATTCTTTCAACAATCGAGGTTTCAGTCATGTCGATCCATATTCGCAAGATGCGTTATCTGCCGCTCGTCGCCGCACTCGCGCTCGCCGGGTGCGGCGGCGACGACGGCGGTGCGGGCTCCGCTTCCGCGCTCAGCTCCGCCGGCGCGCCGCATACCGGCTCGTCGCCCACCGTCGCCGCGCCGCCGAGCGCATCGAACGTCGACAAGAGCGTCTCGCCCGTCGAATTGCCGGACACCGTGGTGCCCGTGAACTACCGGCTGTGGTTCCGCCCGAACGAAGCGCTGAACGCGTTCGACGGCCGCGCCGACGTCGAGATCAAGGTGCTCAAGCCGGTCAACAATATCGTGATCGCCGGCCACCGGATCAAGTTCACCAACGGCCGCATCACGCTGCAGCCGGGCAACATCCAGCTGATCGCGACGCCGCAGGACAAGGGCGACTTCTATCAGCTGCGCCCCGTGAGCGGCTCGATCTCGCCGGGCAACTATTCGCTGCACATGGAGTGGTCGGGCATCATCAACTTCAAGTCGTATGACGATCCGGTCAACCACACGGGCGGCAGCTGCGGCGACGATCCGTATCCGGGCTGCTCGGCCGCGGAAGGCGTGTTCCGCGTCGACCTGAAGGGCACCGACGGCAAGACGAGCGGCGCGATCCTGACGCAGGGCGAAACCAACCTGTCGCGCCAGTGGTTCCCCGGCTGGGACGAGCCGGCGTTCCGCCCGACCTATGAAGTGACGGCCGAAGTGCCGCAAAGCTGGCGCGTCGTGTCGAACGCGGCCGAGAAGCCGTCGACCAACGTCGGCGGCGGCTACAAGCTCGTGCAGTTCGAGAAGACCCCGCCGATGCCGTCGTACCTGCTGTTCTTCGGCGGCGGCATGTTCGACACCTACGAGGACGACTTCACGAGCCCGCTGCCGGGCGGCAAGGGCGGCCTGCACCTGCGCGTGTTCACGCCGCCGGGCATGAGCGAGTGGGCGAAGCCGGCGATGGACCGCACCAAGCAGGCGCTCGACTACTACTACCGCTACACGGGCATCCCGCTGCCGCTCACGAAGTTCGACACGGTGGCCGCGAACGATGCGTTCAAGGAGCAGAAGGACCTGAACTTCGGCGGGATGGAGAACTGGGGCTCGATCCTCGAGTTCGCCGACGACATCCTGCCGCAGCCGGGTCAGCCGATGTCGCACTACGGCAACGAAGTGCTGACGCACGAAGTGGCGCACCAGTGGTTCGGCGATCTCGTGACCACCGACTGGTGGGACAACGTGTGGCTCAACGAATCGTTCGCGACGTTCTTCGAGACGAAGACGACGATCCAGTTCTTCCCCGACGAGTTCAGCTGGCTCGACCAGGTGAAGAACAAGTATCGCGTGATCAATCGTGACATCGGCCCGAACGCATTCCCGGTCGCGCCGAACTTCAACGACTGGGCGTCGAACGACTTCGTGCTGAGCGCCAGCGCGTTCACGTACGACAAGGGCGGCCACGTGCTGAAGACGCTCGAGAACTATCTCGGCGAGCAGACGCTGCGTAAGGGCCTGCAGCAGTACCTGGTCGACTACTCGTTCGGCAACGGGACGCCGAAGCGTCTGTGGGATGCGCTGTCGAAGGAAAGCGGCCAGGCGGTCGGCCCGATCGGCGACAGCTACGTGCGCCAGACCGGCGTGCCGCTGATCTCGCTCGACACGCAGTGCGACCTGACGAAGAACCAGACGGTCGTCACGCTGAAACAGCAGCCGTTCCCGAACAAGAACGCGTATCCGGGCCTGCAGTGGACGGTGCCGCTCACGCTCGCGTACGGCCAGGGTCTCGCGAAACGCACGACGCTCGCGCTGAAGGACACGCAGACGCAGACGCGGATCGACGGCTGCACGGGCGTGGTCGCCGACCCGAGCGGTCTCGACTACTACGTCGTGAACTACAGCGACGCGGCCTGGAGCGGGCTGCTCACGCAGATCAACAGCTCCACCGATCCGGTGCTGCTGGCGAACCTGAAGAGCGAAGCGGCGCTGCTCGTCGCGAACAACCTCGCGCCGGCTTCGCGCTCGACGTCGATCGGTTCGGTCGCTTCGCCGGCCGCGATGAAGCTGCGCCAGACGCCGAGCTTCGGCGGCATCGAACCGGTGACGAAGCAACGCCCGGCCCTGCAATACCAGGGCATCTTCAAGCCGCGCAAGGTAGTCACGCAGTAACGGTGCGCGTCCGGCCGGTGCCGCGCGACCCGCGGCGCCGGCCGGCGTACCGGTTTCTCCGACCTGTTGACGGGCCTCGCATGCGAGGCCCTTTTTTCATGGGGCGCGACGTTCGCCCGTCGTCACGCCCACGCGGCGTCCCACGCCGGCTGCGCGAACCACGTGGCGAGGAACGCGACGAGCCGCGACGTGCGCGCACTGCCGCGCGCCTGCTGACGCAGCACGTGGATCGTCGCCGGCTCGGGCGCCGCCGCGTACTGCGGCAACAGCGCGCGCAACCGTCCGTCGCGCAGCGCGTCCGCCGCGAGCCAGGTCGGCAGATGCGCGAGACCGAGCCCGTCGATGGCCGCCTCGAGCAACGCTTCCGAATGATTGCTGCGAAACCGCGGCTGCGCCGGCACGTGACGGCGCTCGCCGAAGCGCCACGCGCCGGGCGGCGGCGCGCCATGCCATGCGAGACAGTCATGGCCGGCGAGCGCGTCGGGCGATGCGGGCTCGCCGCGCCGGGCGAGGTAGGCCGCGCTCGCGCACAGCACGCGCCGCTGCGGCGCCAGCACCGTCGCGACGAAACGCGTGTCCTCGAGCGGGCCGATGCGCACCGCGAGATCGACGTCGGAACCCAGCCGCGCGCCCTGCAGGTCGACCATGCTGTCGGTCAGCACGAGGTCGACCTGCAGCGCCGGATAGCGCTGCATGAACGCGGCCAGCGCGGCCATCAGGTGCCGCCGGCCGAAGGGCGCCGGGCAGTCGACGCGCAGCAGCCCGCCCGGTTCGTCGTGCTGGCTGTGCAGGTCTTCCTGCAATCCGCGCAGCTCGGCCAGCATTCGGGTCGCGCGCCCGTACAGCAGTTGCCCGGCCTCGGTCGGCCGCAGCGCGTGCGTGGTGCGATGCAGGAGACGGATGCCGAGCTGCGTCTCGAGCCGGTCGATGCGCCGCGTGACCGACGACGCGGCGACGCCGAGCCGGCGCGCGGCCGCCGAGAAGCTCTGCTGGTCGACCACGTCGACGAACAGCGCGAGGTGCGGGGAAAGGAAGTCGTCCATTCGTGAGCCTGTGGATGGGCTATGCGGAATACGCAAAACAATCATCCGCCTTTGCACGTTTCCGCGTCAAACCGGGCCCACTAGACTGCATTCACCGGTTTCATCCGCCGCACGCGCCGGCCCGCCGGGCCGGGCAGCCGCCATCGTTCACGGAGATCATCATGCGCAGCATCCGCTTCGACAGCCCCGCCGCCGACATCGAGTCGCTCGACGCGCGGGTCCGGGACATCGCCCCGCCCGTACCGGCCGACGGCCAGATGCTGATCGAGGTGCGCGCGGCCGGCGTGAACCCGAGCGACGTGAAGGCCGCGCTCGGCCGCATGCCGCATGCGGTGTGGCCGCGCACGCCGGGGCGCGACTGGGCCGGCATCGTGCGCAGCGGCCCCGACAACTGGATCGGCGCGCCGGTGTGGGGCTCGGGTGGCGATCTCGGCGTCGGGCGCGACGGTTCGCATGCGGAATGGCTCGTACTGGACGCCGCGCACGTGCGCCGCAAGCCGGGCGTGCTGACGCTCGACGAGGCGGCCGGCGTGGGCGTGCCGTTCGTCACCGCGTACGAAGGCCTGCGCCGAGCCGGCATGCCGACGGCCGACGACGTCGTGCTCGTGTTCGGCGCGAACGGCAAGGTCGGTCAGGCCGCGATCCAGCTCGCCACCGCACGCGGCGCGACCGTGATCGGCGTCGAGCGCGGGCGCGGCGCCTATCGCGGCCATGCGTCGGGCGACGTCCCCATGATCGACGCATCGAGCCGGACGGTGGCCGACGCGGTACGCGAGTTGACCGGCGGCCACGGCGCGGACATCGTCTACAACACGGTCGGCAGCCCGTATTTCGAAGCGGCGAACGCGTCGATGGCGATCGGCGCGCGACAGATCTTCATCTCGACGATCGAGCGCAGCGTGCCGTTCGACATCTTCGCGTTCTATCGCGGCCAGCACACGTTCGTGGGCATCGATTCGCTGCAGCTCGGCGCGGCCGCGGTCGCGCAGATCCTCGATACGCTCGCGCCCGGCTTCGGCAACGGCACGCTGCGCCCGTTCCCGATCGGCGACGACTACGTGTACCCGCTCGAGCGTGCGCACGACGCGTATCGCGCGGTGCTGGCCGGCGCGCGCGAGCGCGTCATCCTCAAGCCCTGACACCGGCCCCAACGGGAGACCGCCATGATGGATTACGTGACCTCGCTCGTGGTGGGCGTCGGTGTCGGCGTGTTGTACGCGCTGCTGCACGTGCGCTCGCCGGCCCCGCCGCTCGTTGCGCTCGTCGGCCTGCTCGGGATGGTGATCGGCGAACGCGCGATCGCGCTGCTGCGTTGATGCGTCGATGCAACGCCCGATGCCGCGCTAACGATCGTCGCGGCGCCGGAACGCCCACCACGCGGCCAGCGCGGTGAAGCCGGCAACGAGCAGCACCATCAGCCAGAAGCCGTGCTTGTTCTCCGAGAACGGCACGCCGCCGACGTTCATCCCGAAGAAGCCGGCGACGATGTTGATCGGCAGCGCGATCACGGTGACGAGCGTCAGCGTGAACAGCGTCCGGTTGTTCTGCTCGTCGAGGCGCGAACCGATCTCTTCCTGCAGCAGCTTGATCCGCTCGTTGAGCCCCGCCAGATCGGCGAGCACCAGCGAGAACTCTTCGGTCGACTCGCGCAGCTCCTGAACGTCTTCCGTGTGCAGCCACGCGGGCGGCTTCGCGAGCAGCCGGAAGATCGACCCGGGCTCCGGCGCGAGCATGCGCTGCAGGCGCGTCAGCGTGCGGCGCATCGCACCGAGTTCGATGCGGCTCGACGTGAGCCGCTGCGACAGGAAGCGATCCTCGATGCGGTCGACGTCGATGCTCGTGCGCCGCATGATCTGGATCAGCAGGTCGGCCTGGTCGCGCAACAGGTGCACGAGCAGCTCCGCGGGCGAGCGGAACTGCTCGCCGTCGCGCACGCACGCGCGCAGCGTGTCGACCGAGCGCAGCGGCTTGAGCCGCGCGGTCACCATGATGCGCCGCTCGACGTGGACGAACAGCGTCGCGATCTCCGACGGCGTCAGTTCGAGGTTGAACATCACGTCGTTGACGATCGCGCGCAACGCGCCGTCTTCCTGCTCGATGCGCGTCGAGCGCGAGCCTTCGTGCAGGAATTCGAAGAAGCTGTCGGGCAACCCGAGATGCGTGCGCATCCAGCGCTCGCTCGCGCCGTGCGCGAGATTGAAATGCAGCCAGACGAAATCGCCCGATGCGGCCGCGCCGTGCTCGCGGCACGTGCGCAGCCATGCGGCGGCCGCGTCGGCATCGAGCAGCGCGCCGGCGCCGCCCGGATCGAAGCGGAATCCGCACACCATGCCGGAGGTATCGGCGCCGTAAGTCTGTACGATCAGGTCCATCGTGTCGAAGGAGGTGCGGCACGCGACGCGCCGCACATCGCGGGTCGCGGGCCCGCGCCGGGTAAGGAAAGGAGACGTATGCCCGACGGGCGTGACGCGCGCGTGACAGTGTCACGCGACATCATACCGGCAGCTTCTCCTGCCCCAAAAACAACGCGCCGCCCAATGGGCGGCGCTGACCGGAAAGACCTCGTGACGGGCCGGCACGCGTTACTGCCGCGTCTCCGACTGCGCGGCGCTCGGGCACGCGGGGTCCTTGCCCCAGTGGCCGTCGCACACGCGCCAGCGGCACAGCTGATCCTCGAAGAAACCGCGCTCCGAACACTCCTTCACGCGCGACGCCAGCGAGCCGCCGGTGGTTGCCGCCGTCTTGGTCGGCACGGCCTGCCCCTTCTGCGCGGCGAGTTTCTTGTCGGCCGGCTTCGTGCGCGCGACGAGCGCCGCGAGCAGATCGGCATCCGGATCGTCCTTCCCGGCCGCCTTCGCGGTTCGGGTGGACGTCGCTTCGCGGCGCTTCTTCGCCTGCGCGAGCTCGGCCTGCTGTTCCTTGCGATGCTTGCGGGCTTCGGCCTTCGTGTCGACCTTCGCCTCGGTTTTCGTGTCGGTCTTGCCGTGAGCCGCGACCTTCGTGCTCTTCGACGCGTCGGCCTTCGCGGTCTTGGACGTCGCCGCTGCGGCGGCCGCAGTGGCGGCGACGCCGGCCGCGGCCGCCCCGCCCGAGCCCTCTTCGGCGCCGTTGGCAAGCGCGCGCGACAGCCGGCTGTTGTCCGCCGCGGAGGCGGCGGAAGCCGATGCGGATGCAACGGCCTGGGACGCCGAATCGTCGTTGACGATCGTGGCCGGTTGCACGGCCGACGCAGCGGACGCGCCGTTCTGCGCGACCTGCGCGGCGGCGCCGCTGGCCGGCGCGGCCTTGTCCGGCGCAGCCGCCGCGGGTGCCGTCGCGGCCGCGACGACCGCGGGCTGCTCGCCCGACGACTGCTGCATGCGCCACGCGCCCCAGCCGCCGACGGCCACGACCAACGCCACGACCGCGGCGATCGGCGCCTTCAGCGAACGGCGCGGCGGCTCGGCGGGCGGCGTGACACGCCCTTCCAGATCCGCGAGAATGCGCGACTGCCGTGGCCCTCCCTCGCCCGCCGGTTTAGTATCGGACAGCAGGCTGGGCGGAGTTTTCGAATTTGAATTTTCCGGCGCACTCATTCAGCGTCTCATTGAATCCTGGTTTAATTCACCGCGATAATATAGCCCGGCCTCTCGAAGCAGCCTGATTCTAAGAGCAAGCATTGCAAAACACAATCAATTCCAATTTCCGGGGATATCGTTGATTGCCGTCGCACTCGTCGCCTATTTCGCCCTTGCCGTCGCCGTTGCGGCACTGTTGCTTTTACCGGGTATCCGCGCGACCGTTTTCGAATCCGTTGCCCAGTTTCACGGCCGTCTTACCCGCCGTGCGAACGATCGCGCCGCGCGCACGCGGAGTCAGATTGTTAAATCGGCAAGCGTTACGCGCGGCGCATTAAACGATGTGCAAAATTTACTGGTTCGGCGGCGCTTGATGATTATGGTATCGGCAGGTATTCTTGCGACGCCGCCATTGGTCGCCATTGCGTTACGCGGCCGGCAATTGTTCCAGTACGACGACACGGCGCGCGTGCCCGACGAGAAGATCGCCGCGCTGCTGCAGGGCGAGCAACTCGTGCCGCCCCCGCCGCTGCCGCCGGAAGTCTTCGCCACCAAGGAAGTCGAACAGGTCCGCCCGGCGCTGAAGGATGCGAGCCGCGACTGGAACCTGCTGGATCCGGATTTCCGTACGCGTTTGCTGCTGGTCTACAAGATCATGCACGAACAGCACGGTTATGAAATGGCGTTGCTGGAAGGTTACCGGAGCCCGGAACGGCAGAACCGGCTGGCGCAGATGGGCAGCAACGTGACCAACGCGGCAGCCTTCCAGAGTTATCACCAATTCGGGCTGGCGGCCGATAACGCATTTCTGCGCGACGGCAAGCTGGTCATTTCCGAGAAAGATCCGTGGGCGATGCGCGGCTACCAGTTGTACGGCCAGGTCGCCGAACAAGTCGGCCTGACCTGGGGCGGCCGATGGAAAATGATGGATCTCGGGCACGTGGAATACCATAAACCCGGTTTTAAACTGGGACGCGGCAGCTAGCCAGGGCTGCCGGACAGGAAATAATGAGGGCGGCATGGGGCTTTTTAATATCCCGGCAGGAAACGATATGGGCGACGCAGAAAATCGGGCATTCCGGTGCGCGATTTTTTCCGGCCGCCGCTTCAGTTTTAAATCTCACAGCGTCCTTTCGTTAATGCGCGCGCCTTCTCCGATGCCGCGGGCGCATTGATGCCAGCCCCCTTCATCCCGTTTGACAGCATGGCGACACATCGCGGCGCCACCCTTGCCGCTCGACGCGCCTGCGTCGCCTCACCGAATCGCACCGGAACCTGAACGTCCTATGCAACGCATCCTCAACGTGCTGACTCATCCGCGTACGCTCTCGATCGTCGGGATCGTCGCGCTAGCGGCCATTCTGTTCATCGTCGCCGACATGTTGCAGCTGCCGCTCCTGTGGGCGGCGACCGCGTTCGCGGCGATCCTCGCGCTGTGGCTCGTGGTCGCGCTGTGGCGCCGCTGGCGCGTGAAGCGTGCGAACCAGCAGCTCGGCCAGGTGCTGGAAGAGCAGGCGGAAACCGGCAAGATCGCCGCGCCGGCCGCTGCCGCGCTCGCACCGGACGCGAAGACCGCCGACCTCGACGTGCTGCGCACGCGCCTGTCGGATGCGGTGAAGACGATCAAGACGTCGAAGATCGGCCAGGTGTCGGGCGGCTCCGCGCTGTACGAACTGCCGTGGTACATCGTGATCGGCAACCCGGCCGCGGGCAAGAGCAGCGCCGTGCTCAATTCCGGCCTGCAGTTCCCGTTCGCGGACAAGAACAGCGCCGTGATCCACGGCATCGGCGGTACGCGCAACTGCGACTGGTTCTTCACGACCGAAGGGATCCTGCTCGACACGGCCGGCCGCTATTCGGTGCACGAGGAAGACCGCAGCGAGTGGCTCGGCTTCCTCGGGCTGCTCAAGCGCTACCGTCCGAAGGCGCCGATCAACGGCATCATCGTCACGGCCAGCATCGCCGAACTCACCGGCAACCGCCCCGAATTCGCGATCAACCTCGCGAAGAACCTCCGTCAGCGCGTTCAGGAGCTGACGGAAAAGCTGGAAGTGTTCGCGCCGGTCTACGTGATGTTCACGAAGGCCGACCTGATCACCGGCTTCACCGAATTCTTCAGCAGCAGCGACAAGCACGAGTACGACCGCGTGTGGGGCGCCACCCTGCCCTACGAGCCCGACGACAAGCGCGACGTCGTCGCGCAGTTCGACACGCACTTCGAGGAACTCTACGAAGGGCTGAAGGAAATCAGCGTCGCGCAGCTGTCGCTGTCGCGCGGCAACCAGCTGTCGCCGGGCCAGTTGAGCTTCCCGCTCGAATTCTCGACGATCAAGCCGTCGCTGCGCGCGTTCCTCGCGACGCTGTTCGAGAACAACCCGTTCCAGTACAAGCCGATCTTCCGCGGCTTCTACTTCACCAGCGCGCTGCAGGAAGGCGAAACCAACAGCGCGGCCGCGCAGCGCATCGCGCACCGCTTCGGCCTCGACGGGAATGCGCTGCCGAAACCGCACAGCGCGTTCTCGAAGAACGGCTTCTTCCTGCGCGACCTGTTCTCGAAGGTGATCTTCGCGGACCGCCAGACGGTGCGCCAGTTCGCGAGCCCGACCAAGACGCGGCTGCGCTACGCGACCTTCTTCGGCTTCGTCGCGGCGCTCGCGCTCGCGCTGGGCGGCTGGACCTGGTCGACGATCGGCAACCAGCAGCTGGTCGCGAACGTGCAGGCCGACCTCGACAACGTCACGCGCCTGCAGCAGGGCCGCAACGACCTGCAGTCGCGCCTGCAGGCGATGGACATCCTCGAGGACCGGATCGAGCAGCTCGAACAGTTCCGCCGCGACAAGCCGATGTCGGTGTCGCTCGGCCTGTACCAGGGCGACCGGCTCGAGCAGCATCTGCTGACCGAGTACTACAACGGCGTGCGCCAGATCCTGCTCGCGCCGGTCTCGCAAAACCTCGCGTCGTTCATGAAGGACGTGAACGCGCACCCCGAGCAGCTCGTGCCGATGACGCGCCCGCCCGAATCGGGCGCCGTGCAGGGCGGCACGATACCGGTCTCGACGAACGCGGCAGGCGCCGCCCCGCAGCCGGGCGCCGCGCTGGCCGCGTCCGGCACCGCGCCGGCCACCGCACCGCAACAGGCGGCGGCCCCGCAAGGCGGCCTCTACAGCGACGCGTCGCCAACCAACGTGCAGGATGCGTACAACGCGCTCAAGACGTACCTGATGCTGTCCGACAAGCGTCACGTCGAACAGGCGCACCTGACCGACCAGCTCGCCCGCTTCTGGCGCGGCTGGCTCGAGACGAATCGCGGCAACATGCCGCGCGACGAGATGATCCGGAGCGCCGAGCGGATGATCTCGTTCTACCTGTCCCGCGTGAACGACAACGACTGGCCGATGATCGACGCGAACCTCGCGCTCGTCGACCAGACCCGCGAGAACCTGCGCCGCGTGGTGCGCGGCATGCCGGCCCGCCAGCGCGTCTACGAGGAAATCAAGGCCCGCGCGTCGACCCGCTTCGCGCCGATGACCATCGCGCGCATCGTCGGCGACGGCAACCAGGGGCTCGTGGCAGGCAGCTACGCGATTCCGGGCACGTTCACGCGTGAAGCGTGGTTCGACTACGTGCAGCCGGCGATCCGCGATGCGGCGACCAAGGAGCTGCAGGCGAAGGACTGGGTGCTCAACACGTCGACGCAGGACGACCTGACGCTCGAGGGCAGCCCCGAGCAGATCCAGAAGACGCTCGTCGGCATGTACAAGACCGAGTACGCGCAGCACTGGCAGAAGTTCATGCAGGGCATCGCGGTACAGGGCTTCACCAGCTTCGGCCAGGCCGTCGACGGGATGAACCGCCTCGGCGACCCGCAGGATTCGCCGATCCGCAAGATCCTCGAGACCGCGTACGACCAGACGTCGTGGGACAACCCGTCGCTCGCGAACGTGACGATCAAGAAGGCGCAGACGGGCGTCGTGAACTGGGTCAAGCAGCTGTTCTCGCGCTCGCAGGCCGGCCAGGTGGCGGCAGCCAACATCGACATCAACGGCAATCCGGCCGAGGTGCCGATGGGTCCGATCGGCCAGGAGTTCGTCGGGCTCGCGCGGATCGTCGCGACGCACGACGGCACGTCGATGCTGAAGGGCTACATGGAGTCGCTGTCGAAGGTCCGCACGCGCTTCAACGTGATCAAGAATCAGGGCGACCCGGGGCCGGGCGCGCGCCAGCTGATGCAGCAGACGCTCGACGGCAGCGGTTCGGAACTCGCCGATTCGCTGAAGCTCGTCGACGAGCAGATGCTGACGGGCCTGACCGATTCGCAACGCAAGTCGCTGCGTCCGCTGCTGGTGCGGCCGCTGATGCAGGCGTTCGCGGTCGTGATCCAGCCGGCCAGCGCCGAAGTCAACAAGGTGTGGAACGCGCAGGTCTATCAGCCGTTCCAGAGCTCGCTCGCGACGAAGTACCCGTTCGCCGCGAACGCGAAGGTCGAGGCCGGCGCCGGCGAGATCGCGCAGGTGTTCGGTCCGGACGGCTCGATCGCGAAGTTCGTCGGCACGACGCTCGGGCCGCTCGCGGTGCGCCGCGGCGACACGCTCGCCGCCCGCACGTGGGGCGACATGGGCATCGGGCTCACGCCGGACTTCACCAACGGCTTCGCCCGCTGGGTCGCGCCGCTCGCCGGCGGCGCGGCCGGCAGCGCGGCCGCGTCGGCCGAGCCGCAGACCGTGTTCCAGATCCTGCCGCAACCGAGCACGGGCACGACGGAATACACGATCGCGATCGACGGCCAGCAGCTGCGCTACCGCAACACGCCGCCGCAGTGGACCAACTTCGTGTGGCCGAACCCGCAGGGTTCGCCGGGCGCGACGCTGTCCGCGACGACCTTCGACGGCCGCACGGTGCAGCTCGTCAACGAGCCGGGCCGCTACGGTCTCGAGAAGCTGATCAACTCGGCGCAGCGCAAGCGCCGTCCGGACGGCACCTTCGACCTGACGTGGGCACAGGGCAGCGTGAACGTGTCGGTGACGATGCGCATCATCAGCACGTCGCAACCGTCGGCCGGTGGCGGCGACCAGCCGCAGCAGCAAAGCCTGCGCGGCCTGCAGCTGCCGTCGTCGGTCGCCGACGCGAGCGCGGGCGCCGCGCAGAACGCGACGCAAGCCGGCACCGGCACGCCGGGCGCCGCGCCGGCGGTCGCGGCCGCCAACGCAACGAATGCACAGAGGGCGCAATGACGCAAACCGTACAGGCGCAAATCGCCTACTTCGGCAAGATTCCGTCGCGCGGCGACTTCGTGAAGAGCGCGCACAATCCGCAACTGCTGCAGACGCTCGATCGCTGGATCGCGCAGGCGCTGGAGCTGCTCGCGGAAGATCCGCGCTGGAAGATCGTCTACGAGGATGCGAAGCCGATGCATTTCGCGTTTCTCGGCTCGCGCAGCAAGCTCGCGATCGCGGGCCACATGGTCGCGAGTCACGACGTGTCGATGCGCCGCTTCCCGTTCCTCGGCGCCACCGCGCTGGAGGTCGACCGGCCGGTCGCGTTCCTCGCGCGCAGCCCGCTCGCGTTCGCGCGACTGTGGTCGCGCGTCGCCGCGCAGATCCCGCCGCTGCTCGGCAAGGACGAGCCGCCCGGCGCGCTGCAGGCGCTCGGCGACACGCAGGTGCCGATCGACATCGGCGGCCCCGGCACGTCGCATGACGGCACCTTCAACGATTTCGTCGAACACCAGACGCTGCACGGCCTGCAGGAGATGCTGCTCGAAAGCGGTCATCCGGTGCGGCTGCGCGGCGCGATGCTCGCGCTCGGCTCGCTGCTGCGGCCGGTGATGCAGAGCGGTTCGTCGCACATCGAACGCGGCCTCACGCTGCCGCTGCCGGTCGATCCGTTCTACCGCAGCCTCGTCGCCGCGTTCTGGCTCGAGCTGATCGCGCCGTTCGTCGCGCAGGCCGACTTCGAGCTCGCGATCTTCATCGGCACGATCGCCGAACGCGAACGGCTCGTCATCGGCTTCAACGGCGCGTCGGCGAAGACGCTGCTGAGCGTCGTCGACCCGCAGACCTACGCCGCCCACAACATCGACATCGACGATCCCGAGTGGATCGACGCCCATGCGCAAAACGATCACCAGATCAGCAAGCTCGTCAGCTACCTCGACCAACCGCAACTCTCGCTGCGCGTCGCCATCGACGCGTTCCGCGAAGCGTTCATCGGAGGCTGACCGCATGCATCGCACGATTCAGGTCCGGCGCGCGCGCTTGTCGGCCGCCGTCTCGCCCGCCCTCGCCGCGCTGTTCGCGGCCGGCCTCGTCGCGAGCGGCGCGGCCTTCGCGCAGAACACCGGCGCGACCGTCACGCCGGTCGGCAACGGCACGGTCGCGACGACCGCGCTGCCGCAGGCCAACCCCAACGCCGGCGGCGCGTCCGGCACGGTGGTGCACGGCACCGCCGGCACGCTCACGCCGCCGCCCGCGAACGCGGCGCCCGGCCAGGTGGTGGTCGGCGGCAAGGTGCCCGACGAGGCGACCAAGGCCGCCGTGCTGCAGAAGCTGCGCGATACCTACGGCGCGACGAACGTCGTCGACCAGATCGAGGTGGGCGACGTCGCGACGCCGCCGAACTGGAGCGCGAACGTGCAGAAACTGCTCGGCGCGCAGCTCAAGCAGATCAGCAAGGGCCAGTTGAAGATCAACGGCACGCAGATCGAGATGAAGGGCGAGGTGCACAACGAGGCGCAGCGCCAGCAGCTCGCGAGCGACATGGCGAACACGCTGAACCCGACGTACACGATCAAGAACGGGCTGCGCGTGTCGGCGTCCGAGCAGGGCGTGCTCGACCAGACGCTCGCGAACCGGACGATCGAGTTCGAGACCGGCAGCGCGACGCTGACGCCGCAGGGCAAGTTGATCCTCGACCAGATGGCGGCCGCGCTCGCGAAGATGCAGAACCGCACGGTCGACATCATCGGCCACACCGACAACTCGGGGAACCGGACGTCGAACATCGCGCTGAGCCAGGCGCGCGCGGATGCGGTGAAGGGCTACCTGATCACGAAGAGCATTCCGCCGCAGCAGATGACGACGACGGGCGTCGGGCCGGATCAGCCGATCGCGCCGAACGATACGGCCGACGGGCGGGCGCGGAACCGGCGGATCGAATTCCGCGTCGGGCAGTAACGGGACCTCGACCGGCCGCCGTCTCCATGACGGAGCGCGGCGGCGGCACGGCATACGACGGGCGGCGGCAGCGATGCACCGCCCGTCTTGCGTTTACGACTGCTCGTCGGGCCGCACGCCCAGCAGTTCGCGAATATGCGACAGCGAGCCGTCGTCCTTCACGACGCTCTCGAGCCACTTGTGCAGCGGCATGTCGGCCCATTCGGCCGCCTTGTCGGCGAGATACGCGACCGGGCTGTGCGGCTCGGTCTGACGGAAATAGCGCGCCACCGCACGCAACTGGTCGACGGCCTGCGCACGGTTCTGGATGCCGGCGATCGTCTGCGTCACCGGAGGACGCGAAGCGGTCTGCTGCTGCACGTGAGTCTCCTCGGTCTGGATCGGTTGGCCGAACACCGGCTCGATGCGCTCGGGCTGGGCCTGCTGCGCCGCCTGCGTGTGCGGCGCGCTGCCGGTATAGCCCTGTTCGCGCGCGAAGCGCTCGGCGAGCCGGTACACGGTCTCGAACGCGTCGCGCGCCTGCCGGAAGCTCGGCGCCGAATCGCCCGCGCGCTCGACGAGCCGCTCCTCGAACGCATCGAGCGCGAATTCGAACGCCTTCAGGTTCGCCAGCAGCGCCGTGTAGAACGCGATCGACGTCACGCGCCGCGACGCGTCGATCTGCTCGATCGACGGCTTGCCGCGCGCGATGTCGTCCGCATGCTCGGGGTCGCGCTTGATCGACTGCGCGACGTGCTGCGCGACTTCCCAGTCGAGCGTGCTGAACGCATTCGATGCACCGTCGGTCAGCGGCACCGCGCGCAGCAGCTCGGCCGTGCGACCGGACAGCCATGCGACGTTGCCGAGCCGGTGCTCGATGTCGTCGTCCTCGGGCAGCGGGTGGAAGGTGTCCCAGAACTCGCGGCACAGACCCTCGAGCAGCGCATAGCCTTCGGTGAGGCCGGTGATGCCGTCCTCGAGCGCGAGCGCCTCGGTCAGCCACACGGCAAGCCGCAGGTCCTTCGTGCGCGTGCGCAGCAGCTCGCCCGCATGGTCGACGACGAAGCCCCAGTCGGCCTCCTTGATCTCGGTCACCCATTCGCCCTGGTCGAGCGTCGGGTCGTCGTAGCGCCGCGCGTCCTGGATCGCGTCGAATTCGTTCGAGAACAGCAGGTCGTCGCCGCTGGGCGACGCCTCGCTGATCGGCGTCAGCAGCTCGGGGAGATTGATCGGCATGGTTCAGTGAATCCTTTGATGCATGAGATGTCGCGTGCGGGGACTCATTCGACGGTGTACGCGAATTCGCCGGCCTCGTCCGCGCGCACCGCGATGCGCGCGATGGCCGCGCCGTCGGCGATCCGGCCCAGCACGTGGCCCGCGATCTCCGGCAGCAGCGTGCCGTTCAGGATGTGGTCGACGTTGCGGGCGCCCGAGTCGACCTCGGTGCAGCGCGCGAGCACCGCGTCGACGAGCGACTCGTCCCACTCGAACGCGGCCTTGTGGTTCGCTTCGATCCGGCGGCGGATGCGTTCGAGCTTCAGCTCGATGATCTCGGCCAGCACGTCGTCGGAAATCGGGTAGTACGGCACGACCTTCATCCGGCCGAGGAACGCCGGCTTGAAGGTCTTGTACAACTGCGGACGCAGCGTCTCGGCGAGCGTGTCCGGGTCGGGCAGTTCCTCGGCCGGCTTGTTCAGGCACGCCTGCATCACCGCGGCCGAGCCGACGTTCGAGGTCAGGATGATCAGCGTGTTGCGAAAGTCGATCTCGCGCCCTTCCGCATCGTCCATCGTGCCCTTGTCGAACACCTGGAAGAACATTTCGAGCACGTCGGGGTGCGCCTTCTCGACTTCGTCGAGCAGCACGACGGAATACGGGTTGCGGCGCACGGCCTCGGTCAGCACGCCGCCTTCGCCGTAACCGACGTAGCCCGGCGGCGAGCCCTTCAGGCCCGACACGCTGTGCGCTTCCTGGTACTCGCTCATGTTGATCGTGACCATCTTGCGCTCGCCGCCGTACAGGATGTCGGCCAGCGCCAGCGCCGTCTCGGTCTTGCCGACCCCCGACGGCCCGACGAACATGAACACGCCGCGCGGCTTGTTCGGATCCTCGAGGTTCGCGGTCGCGGTGCGCACGCGCTGCGCGATCGCCTCCAGCGCATGGTCCTGGCCGATCACGCGCGCGGTCAGCAGCGGCTGCAGGTTCAGCACGGTGTCGATCTCGTCCTTCACCATCCGGCCGAGCGGAATGCCGGTCCACGCGGCGACGATCTCGGCGACCACGTGGCCGTCGACCTGCAGCGGCACCATCGGCTCGCCCCCTTGCAGCGCGTGCAGCGCCGCGACGCGCTCCGCGAGCTTGTCGCGGGTGGCCTGCACGTCGACCGGCTGGCCGTCTTCCGACGGGCCGCGTGCGCGGTCGAGCGCATCGCGCAGCTCGGTGATCTCGGCGACGATCACGCGCTCGGCTTCGTAGCGTTCCTCGTCCTTTGCCAGTTGTTCGAGCGCCGTGTCGCGCGCGCCGCGCAGCTCGCCGAGCCGCTCGTCGTGCGCCGCGCCGCCCGCCGCTTCGCGCTCCAGCGACGCGATTTCCGCATCGATCCGCTCGATGCGCTTCTTGGTGTCGTCGATCGCCGCCGGTGTCGCGCTGTGCGCGAGCGCGACCTTCGCGCACGCGGTGTCGAGCACGCTGATCGCCTTGTCCGGCAGCTGACGACCGCTGATGTAGCGATGCGACAGGCGCACGGCCTCGGTGATCGCATCGTCGAGGATCCGCACGTTGAAGTGCTTCTCCATCAGGCCCGACATCCCGCGCAGCATCGCGGCCGCGAGCGGCTCGCTCGGCTCCTCGACCTTCACGACCTGGAAGCGCCGCGCGAGCGCCGCATCCTTCTCGAAATACTTCTTGTATTCGCTCCACGTCGTCGCGGCGATCGTGCGCAGCTCGCCGCGCGCGAGCGCCGGCTTCAGCAGGTTCGCCGCGTCGTTCTGGCCGGCCTGGCCGCCCGCGCCGATGATCGTGTGCGCCTCGTCGATGAACAGGATGATCGGATGCGCGCTCTTCTTCACCTCGTCGATCACGCTCTTCAGCCGGTTCTCGAACTCGCCCTTCACGCTCGCGCCGGCCTGCAGCAGCCCCATGTCGAGCACGTGCAGCGCGACGCCGCGCAACGGCGGCGGCACGTCGTCGGCCGCGATCCGCAGCGCGAGCCCTTCGACGACCGCCGTTTTGCCGACGCCGGCCTCGCCGGTCATGATCGGGTTGTTCTGGCGACGGCGCATCAGGATGTCGATCGCCTGGCGGATCTCCGCTTCGCGGCCGATCACCGGATCGATCTTGCCGTCGCGGGCGCGCTGCGTGAGGTTGGTCGTGTACGTGTCGAGCGCGGGCGTCTTCGACGGGCCGGCCGCGGGTGCCATGCCGTCGGCGGCGGGCGCGACGTCGCTGCCCTCGTCGTCCGTCTGGCGCGGCTCGGCTTCGCTCGAACCGGCCATGATTTCGTCGAACTTGTGCTTCAGGTCCGTCACGTTCATTTCCGCGAAGCGCGACGACATCCGTTGCGCGAACTGCGCGAGATCCGGCGCGGTCAGCAGCGCGAGCAGCAGGTGACCCGACCGGATGCGGCCGAGCTGCGAATCGAGCGACGCGATCAGCCACGCCTGCTCGAACAGCGCGATCAGATGGACGGAGAACACCGGCGTGCGCGTGTTGCCGGTCTTCAGGCGCGTGAGCTCGCGTTCGAGATCGGCGTGCAGCGCATGCGGATCGACGCGGCTCGCGCGCAACGCGAGCGGCAGGTCGCCCGTCGCCTCGTCGAGCAACGCGAGGAACAGGTGTTCCAGATCGACCTCGTAGTGGCCGCGCGCCAGGCACGCGCTCGCCGCCCGCTCGGTCGCGTGGCGGCACAGCGGGTTCAGTTTCGTGATCAGGGTCTTCAGAGGCGTGCTCATGGCGTCGATCTCAGGTTCGATTGCGTGTTGTTGTTAGGGTCTCAGTGAATCACGTGCAGTTCGTAGCGGGCGTCCGAACGGTCCTCGGCCGCGTCGCGCGTGCACAGGAACGCATCCCAGCCGAGCCGCGAGCCCGCGCCGAGCACGCTCGCGCCGACCTCGGTGCGCTTCAGCACGAGCTTCACCTCGTATTCGAGCGTGACGCCGGCGAGCAGCGTCAGCATCCGCTCGAGCGCGACGGCCTGCGCGCCGCCGGGCAGGAACGCCTCGTAGTCGCGCTTGGACAGCGGGCCGACGACGATTCGCGCGCGCATGTCGCGCTGCCACACGCGCTCGCCGACGAGCGCCGTCGCGCCGAGCACCGCGTTGACTTCGCCGAGCACGCTCAGCTGATCGGGCGGCACGTCGTACCACTTGCCGACGAACTGGTCGATCTTCACCGGCACGCGGAAGTAATCGGACAGCGTGCGCTGCAGGTAGGCGGCCGACATCGGCCGGTGCCGCGCGGCGAGCGCGTAGCCGGCCACGGCCTCGTCGAGCACACCGCCCGCGCCGGCCGCGAGGCTGTCGCGCACCTCGTCGCTCGGCACGCCCGCGATCGCGAGCAACAGCGGCAGGTAGCGCTCGTCGCGGTCGAGCTCGTAGTGGAACGGCAGCCGGTATTTCTTCCACGCCGCGTAGAACAGCGCGGTCGCGCGGTTCGAGAACACGTCGAAGAACGCGCGCGCCGCATGGTCGCGCCGCAGATGCTCGCGCGCGACGATCTGCTCGGTGTAGTGCAGCGGCAGCGCGCCCTGCCCGCCGAGCAGCCCGAAGAACGCGGGCGTCAGCTCGACGCGGCCGAGTTCGCCGGCGGCCAGCGCGGCGCCGCGCTGCTCGCCCGAACTCAGCGACGCGCCGTCGTCGTCGAACGAGCGCGCGCCTTCGATCTCGCTCGGCGGAAAGCCGAGCGACAGCGTGTTGCGGAATGCGATGCGCTGCGCGACCACGTCGCCCTGCCGCCACGCGCCGGGCGCATCCGACGCCTGCCGCGCGAACAGCCCTTCGAGCACGCGCACCGCCTGGAAGAACTCGAAGCGGTGCGGCTCGTCGAGCAGCGCGTCGACTACGCCAGGATCGATTCGCCGGTTCGGGGCTTGCATCGAATGATCTCCTCGCCGGTGCGCTTCGACACGACGACCAATTGAACGAAACTGTTGAGGTGGACGTACAGCCCGAAGAAGCTGTCGAGCACGCGCACGAAGGACGCGAGGCTCGCGCCGACGAAGTGTTCCTCGTCGATCGTCAGCCGGATCTCGATGCCGCGCACGAAGGTCGCGAACGGCTTGCCGGGCAGCCACTGCACGGCGCCGCGCTGCTCGACGCCGACCAGGCCGTCGATCTGGCGCATCGACACCGCCGTGCGTCGCAGGTCGTACAGCGTCAGCATTTCCTTCAGCGGCGCGAGGCCGTGCGCGACGAGCGATACGTGGTTGAGCGCGAGATGCGACACGAGCCGCCAGTGCGCGGCGCGGCCGCGCTCGAAGCGCACGCTCTGCGTCGGGCGACGCAGCAGCGAAATGCCGCTCGTCTGCGCGCCGCCTTCCTGGAACAGGTCGCCGCCTTCGAGGCCGAACGCCAGCATCGCCGGCAGGTCGCGGTTCGTGCAGGTGAGGTCGAGGCTCAGCGTGTCGGTCTGCGGCGACGTCGGCTCGAAGTCGATGTCGACGATCGAGATCTCGGTTTCGTAGCCGGGGCTCTTCTGCGCGACCCAGTCGTTGCGCCGCGCGAACCAGTAGTGGCCGATCCGCGCCGCTTCGCCGTGATGCAGCGAATAGAACGGCCGGAACTCGATCACCGATTCCTCGTGCGCCTGCTGCCGGACGAGCTTCACCGAGTCGATCGAGTACACCTCGTACGCGAACGCGCGCCGCGCCTCGGCGATCACCGGATACGACACCGCGCGGTGCGTGATGCGGATCGGCTCGCCGTGCTGGCGGAACAGGTTCACGATCGGCGTGCAGAACAGCCGGAAATGGCTCGCCGTCAGCAATTCGAGCAGGCGCGCGATATGCGAATCGCTGCGCACGTCCTGCAGCACCAGATGCAGCGTCGCGCGCTGGCAGCGGCCCGACGCGCGCGCGATCGCCGCGAGGTCGAAGTCGACGAAATCGAACTTGTCGGGGAACGCGAAGTATTCGGTGAGCAGCCGGTATGCGGGATGCGATTTCGCCGGATAGTCGATCAGCGCGTCGTCCTCGGCGAAGCCGGCCTGCGCGATCGGCAGCTTGCGCAGCGCGGTCCAGCGGCCGTTGCGTTCGGGTTCGACGTACGCGCCGAGCACGTTGACGAACAGGCAGTCGGTGAGCGCGGCGACGAACGACTGCTCGCCGTGCAGGTGCGCGCGCAGCGTCGACAGCTTCAGCGCGCCGAGATCGAGCTGCGCGGCGAGCGATTCGAACGTGATCGAGATCACGCCCGTCGCGTTCGACGGCAGCACCGTCGCGCTCGGCGCGAGCGCGACCGGCGTATAGCGTGCTTCCGAGATGCGGATCGGCGCGAGCGTCACGTCGTAGGCGGTACGGAACCGGCATTGCACGCCGCGGATCGGACGGCTCTTCAGCTCGGTGCCGCGCTCGATCACGACCGGTTCGGTCTGCTGGCCGGGCGAAGCCGGCGTGAACTGCGCGATCGAACACGACGGGAACGGCCGCAGGTAGTGCGGATACAGCACTTCCAGCAGCGCTTCGGTGAATTCGGGGTAGTCGTCGTCGAGCTTCTTGTTGATGCGCGCGCCGAGCAGCGCGAACGACTCGATCATCCGCTCGACGTGCGGATCCTCGCAATGCTCGCCGGACAGCGCGAGGCGCGCGGCGATCTTCGGATAGCGTTCGGCGAAATCTCGCGAATAGCGCCGCAAAAACGATAATTCGCGTTCGTAATACGGCAGCAATTCTTCCATCGACGACCCCGAACCTCAATATTTCCTGCCGGACCTGATTCACCACCGGGCGGTCCGGCCCGCTCGGCGGCTTGATTTACTGCATGCGTGCCGCGCGTGCGCGCGTGACCGAATACTGCAGCGTCGACGGTTGCAGCATCGCGTCGAAACTCACCGGCTCCTCGGCCGGGTGCACGACGAGCAGCGCCTGGATCGCGAAGTACAGCGCGTTGGTGGCCTGCTCGTTCAGCTCGAACGTCACCTGCACCTGCTGCAGGCGCGGCTCGTGGCGCGCGATGGCCTGCTGGATCGACTTGCAGATGAATGCGCGGTCGTAGTGGCTCGCGAGGCTCAGCCCCGCGAAATCGTTCAGCCCGTAGGTCAGCACCGATTTCTGGCATTCCGGCAGCGCGGCCAGCTCGTTCTCGGTATGCGCGATACGGGTGTTGAGGATCGCCTCGACGTCGCGGGCGACCGTGTTCTTGAGCTCGTCCAGCGACAATTGCCGCATCGCGGCCGAGGCCGGCAGATGCGGTTCGTCGTCGAACAGCTTGTCGAGAAAACTGGGTTCGAATCGTTTCATCGGCCGGTGTTGACAGCGAAAACGGCAACGGGACGCCGAGCGCCCCGTTGCCGCAACCGACCTTAGACCGCGTAGGTCTTGTCGTTCTTCGTCAGGCTCCAGGCGCCTTGCGTGTTGCCGCCCTGGTTGCCGCCGATCTTCTGCTGGGTTTGCTTCCACTGCACGGCTGCGTACTTCAGCGAGAACGTCTCGAGGGGCAGACCTTCCTCGCGGACGCTCGGGGCGATGCTCGAGATGATCACGTACTTGAGCTTGACTTCCAGATACTGCACGCGCTTGCCTTCACCGTCCGCGCGCGAGAAATGGACCGTCACTTCGTCGAACGTGGTACCGCCCGAAGCGTGCTGGTACAGCAGCGGGCTCGACGAATCGATTTCCTTCGTGAAGATCATGTCGCCGTGCTCGCAACGCGTCATCGTGTGACCGCCAGCGGTCGATGCGGTTGCCGAACGCGGCTGAACGATCGAGTGATCCCACGATTTCAGTTCGATCCAGCCCTGATGGTCCTTGTCCGCGGATTCGCCCTTCACCGCGGGACTACCAAACTGCAAGTGCATATGTAACATGGCCCTTCGACTCCCCAAAGAGGTGGTTTTAACGTCCTACCCAGGCGGCCCGCCCGGGCGATTTACTCGCTTATGAATTTGCCGGTTTGGGCAGATCAGCGACAAGTCGCAGAGAAATCGAGAGTTCGTCGAGCTGAAAGTGCGGGCGCAGGAACGCGACCGAACGATACGAGCCCGGCTTGCCCGGAATCTCCGACACTTGTATGGATGCCTCGCGCAGCGGGAATTGCGCTTTCTGTTCCTGCGAGGCGTTGTCGTCGAGCAGGACGTACTGCGAAATCCACCGGTTGAGGAAAGTCTCCACGTTCTGCGCCGATGCGAAGCTGCCGATCTTGTCCCGCATCATCGCCTTCAGGTAGTGCGCGACGCGCGATACCGAGAAGATGTACTGAAGCTGGGCGGACAGGACGGCGTTCGCATTCGCGCTGTCGGTGCTGTACTTTTTCGGCTTCTGCACCGACTGCGCAGCGAAGAACGCGGCGTAATCTGAGTTCTTGCAATGGACGAGCGGGATGAAGCCGAGGTCGCTCAGCTCCTTCTCGCGGCGATCGGTGATCGCGATTTCGGTCGGGCACTTCAGCGCGACTTCACCGTCGTCGGTCTTGAACGTGTGGGTCGGCAGATCCTCGACGAGGCCGCCGCCCTCGACGCCGCGGATCGCCGCGCACCAGCCGAAGTCGTCGAACGCGGCCGTCAGGCGTGCCGCGAAGGCCCATGCCGCGTTGCACCACAGGTACTTGTCGTGGTCAGTGCCGTCGACGTCCTCGACGAAGTTGAAGTTCTCCGCGGTCTGGCCGTCCTTCGGATTGAACGGCAGGCGGCCGAGGAAGCGCGGCAGCGTCAGGCCGACGTAGCGGGAATCCTCGGCGTCGCGGAACGATTTCCACTTCGCGTATTCGACGGTGTCGAACACCTTGCCGAGGTCGCGCGGCTTGCCGAGGTCGGAGAACGACTCGAGGCCGAGCAGCTCCGGCGACGCCGACGCGATGAACGGCGCATGCGCGGCCGCCGCGACGTGCGACATCTGCTCGATGAAATACATGTCTTCCGGCTGGCGCGAGATCTCGTAATCGCCGATCAGCGCACCGAACGGCGAACCGCCGAACGTGCCGAATTCCTCTTCGTAGACCTTCTTGAACAGCGCGCTCTGGTCGAACTCGCTCGCGCCCTTGAAATCGCGCACGAGGTCGCGCTTCGGTGCGTGCAGCGCCTTGATCTTGATCGTCTGGCCCGTGTTGCTTTCCTTGACCAGATAGTCCAGCCCGCGCCACGTGCTTTCGAGGCGCTGGAATTCCGGCGCGTGCATCACCGCGGAAAGCTGCGTGGAAATCAGGCGGTCGAGTTCCGCGACGCGCGCATCGATCGTGGCCGACAGGTTGTCCGACACGATCACCGTGCCGTCGAGCACCTGGTGCACGAGTTCGCCGATCAGGTCCTTCGCGCGCGCATGCTCGGAATCGGATTTCGCGACCTTGCTCTTCTCGACGATGTCGTCGAGCAACGAAGTCCCGGCGGCGTATTCCGCGCCGCTCGCTTGGGCCGCAGCCGTTTGCTGGTTCATCTCAACACTCCGTCGTCATTCGCCGTCTTTGTCGCCGCCGGTGCCCTTCGCGAGCTCCTGCAGCTGCTGCGTGTTCTTCAGCACCTCGGACAGCAGATCCTCGAGCTTGTCGTTGCCGGCGAGCTTGTTGCGCAGGTCGGCGAGCTTCGAGCGCGCCTCGAGCAGGCGGCGCAGCGGCTCGACCTGTTCGACGACTTCGTCCGGGCTGAAATCCGACAGCGAGCGGAACTTCAGGTCGACCGCGAACTTGCCGCCTTCCGGGCTCAGGCGGTTTTCCACCTGGAACGCGGCGCGCGGCTCGATCGCCTTCATCACGTCGTCGAAATTGTCGCGGTCGATATTGACGAACTTGCGGTCGCGCAGCTTCGGCTGCTCGATTTCGGACTGGCCCGCCAGATCGCCGACGACCCCGACGACGAACGGCAGTTCCTTCACCTCGATCGCATCGCCCTTCTCGACCTCGTAGGTCAGCTGGACGCGCGGCGGCCGTATTTTCTGCAAGCTTTTCTGAATGCTTTCTTTCTTGGCCATCTCGACGGCTCCCAGGTTAGTTGTGGTTATCGCGTCAGTTGCGGTTTCAGTTGCGCAGTGCGCCGAACGGATCCGCGCTGCCCTTTTGCGCCGCGGGCGGCGTCGGGGCGGCGCTCGCGGCCGCTTCGGCCGCCGGTGCGGCCGCGGCCTTCGCACGATGGACGACGCGGCGCGGCGGGCGCGGTTTCGCGATCTTGGTTTCTGGCGGAAACAGCGCCGATTCGCCGAGCGTGTCGCGCAACTGCTTCGCGAGCGCCTGCGCGTCGGACTTCGCATCGCCCGCGAGCGATGCATCCTGGCGCAGCTCGCCGAGCGACTGCGTCGCGATCCGCAGGCCGGCGACGGCCAGCACGCTCTTCGCCTGACGATCGGTCGCGTCGCGCTGCAGCGCTTCCTGGGCGGCGACGATCGCCTGCCCGTAATGGTTTTGTGCGAACTGGATTTGCGCGATGCGCGACCACGGTTCCTCGCGCGTCGGGTCCGACTTCGCGAGCTGCTGGTACAGGCCGAGCGCCTTGTCCTGGTCCCCCGCCTTCGCGACGGCGTCTGCATCGGCCAGCGACTTGTTGAACACTTCCGCAGTCGGCGGCGCGGGAGGCTGGCTCGCACAACCGGCGATCACGCCGCAAGCCACCACTACCCCAGACAGTTTTGCGAAGAGACGGTCTTTCATCGTTATATCCACCGGCGCGTGAGTTTTAAATCGTTGAGAATCTGGTTCTTTTGCTTTGCAAGAAGCGCGCGGGTATAGTACCGATCAATTTTTCATAATTCAATCGTCGTGTGAAGAGTAATTCCTTTTAAAACCGGGCGCTACCCCCTCGAATGGCCGCTCGCTGCGGGCTCGCAGCGGTTTTTCTTTCGACCGGAATGCGCAAGTTTTACTGGTTGCACGACGCGCCGCCCGGATGGCGGAAAAAATTTCCGGATGCTCGCCTGACGCGGGCGTGCTTAATAGTTGAACGGTGCAATGTCGGGGGATACGCAGCGAACGCGGCAATATCCCGGCAGTTTTGACAGGGATAAAGGCGGCACGCCGGAAAAAACGATGAGATCGTCCATGATTCGCTACGCGCTGCCGCTGCTTGCGTGCGCCCTTCTGGCCGGATGCGCGGCCGCTCCGCTGCTCGGCTCGGCCGCGAGCGCCGTGATGTCCGCGGCCGGCATCGGCAAGCCCGAGGTGCCCGACGCGCAGAAGCCGCCGCGCAACATCGGCCTCACGCTGGCCGCCGCACCGAACCTGAATGCCGCGACCGACAACAAGCCGCTCGCGCTCGTCGTGCGCCTCTATGCGCTGAAAGACCCGACCTCGTTCCAGCAAGCGCCGTTCGACGCATTTACCGACCCGGCCAAGGAAAAAACCGCACTCGGCGCCGATCTGCTGAACGTGCGTGAAATCACGCTGATTCCGGGCCAGCGCTATACGGCAACCGAGAAGGTATCGCGCGAAGCGCAGGCATTCGGCATTGTCGCGCTGTTCCGCGATCCCGCACTGCAACGCTGGAAACTGACGTTCGATCCGGTGAAGTCGGAGAAATCCGGCATAATCATCGGCCTGCATAATTGCGCGATGACGGTCACCGACGGCACGGTCATCGCACCGCAACAGGGTGCGCCTTCGCAACCGCTGAATATGCTGTCTTCGGTCTCCTGCGGTTAAACATGACGCACGAATGTCAATTAACAAGAGTTAACACACTTGGCGATTTAATTCGGGCACGACCAAATCGATTACATCGCAAACGCCACATTAACCGGATTTGACATGAGTTATTCGGCCAAGGTGCTGTGGGGGGAAGGGCTGTTCCTCCGGCCTCAACACTTTCAGCGGCAGGACGCGTACCACGAGGCGCGCCTGTTCGAGTCCATCCAGGCGATCCAGCCATACAACTGGGGCGTGCGCTCGGTGCGCATCGACCGCGACGCGCTCGGCAGCAATGTGCTGCGGGTGGCCGAACTCGCGCTCGTGTTCCCGGACGGCGCGCTGTATGCCGCGCCGCAGGCCGACGACCTGCCGCCGCCGATCGCACTGGATACGTTGCCCGACGGCATCAACGAATTCGTGTTCTATCTCGCGCTGCACCCGCTGCGCGAGAACGGCACCAACTACAGCGACGATCCGGCCGCCGGCTTCATGACGCGGTTCGTCAGCGAGCAGACGAGCGTCGCCGACAACTTCACCGACGCCGCCGAAGCCGACATCACGTTCCTGAAGACGCAGGTCAAGCTGATCGCGCACAGCGAGCCGCGCGACCAGTTGCTGTCGGTGCCGCTCGTACGCGTGCGCCGCACCGCGACGTCCGGCTTCGAGATCGACGACAGCTTCGTGCCGCCGTGCCTCGCGATCGAAGCGTCGCCGATCCTGCACCAGCGGCTGCGCCAGCTGGTCGACGCGCTGCAGGCGAAGGTGAACGCGCTGTACGGTTTTCACCGCGAGCCGTCGAAGAACATCATCGAGTTCCGCTCGGGGGACATCGCGTCGTTCTGGCTGCTGCACACGGCGAACGCCGCATTCGCGACGCTCGCGCACCTGCACCAGCATGCGGCGCTGCATCCGGAGCGGCTGTTCCAGGAGCTGCTGCGCCTCGCCGGCCAGTTGATGACGTTCTCGAAGGGCTATACGCTCGCCGACCTGCCCGTGTACCGCCACGACGATCCGGGCCCGAGCTTCGCGCGTCTCGACCTGATGCTGCGCGAACTGCTCGACACCGTGATCTCGACGCGCTATTTCGCGATCACGCTCGACGAGGTGCGCCCGTCGTTCCACCTCGGCCGCCTCGATTCCGGCAAGATCGACGACAAGACCGAGTTCTACCTCGCGGTGTCCGCGGACATGCCGAGCGTCGAGCTCGTCGATGCGGTGCCGGCCCGCTTCAAGGTCGGCGCGCCGGACGACGTCGACAAGCTCGTGCTGTCGGCAATGCCCGGCGTGCGGCTGTCGTACACGCCGCAGGTGCCGCCCGCGATTCCGGTGCGCCCCGGCGCGTGCTACTTCGCGCTCGATTCGCGCAGCCCGCTGTACGAGCGCATGCTGCAGGCCCAGTCCGCGATGATCTACGCGCCGACTGGTATCAATGACCTGAAATTCGAACTGATCGCGGTCACATCATGAGCTACGCGCCTTCCTTGTTCGGCGACAACGCGCCGGCACCGCTGCACACCCCGGCGTCGACGGACTCCGCGTTCCAGGCCCGTTCGCTGCTCGATTTGCTGTACGACGGGTTCTTCATGCTGTTCCTGCTCAAGAACGGACGGGAGCCGGACAGCGCCAGCGAGTTCAGCACGCGGATCCAGGAATTCCTGTCGGATTTCGAGCGCGGCGCGAAGAAGCTGAATATCGCCGCCGAGGACGTGTACGGCGCGAAGTTCGCGTTCTGCGCGGCCATCGACGAGATGGTGCTGTCGTCGCAGTTCAAGATCCGCGCGGACTGGGAACGCCGGCCGCTGCAGCTCGTGTTGTTCGGCGAGCAGCTCGCCGGCGAGAAGTTCTTCCAGTATCTCGAGGAAGGTCGTGCGCAGGGTGCGGCACGGCTGCAGTCGCTCGAGGTGTTCCATATGTGCCTGCTGCTCGGGTTCCAGGGCAAGTACCTGCTCGAAGGGCCGGAAAAGCTCGCTTACCTGACCGCGCGGCTGGGCGACGAGATCGCGCACATGAAGGGCAAGCGCGCGCCGTTCGCGCCGCACTGGCCGCTGCCGGACCAGATCGCGCACCGGTTGAAGCGCGAGGTGCCGGTGTGGGCGATCGGGACCGTGTTCGCGCTGGTGGCGCTGCTCGGGTACCTCGGGCTCAACACGTACCTGAAGGACAAGACGCTGCAAGCGCTCTCGCCGTATTCGCAGGTGATCAAGGTCGGGCCGGAGTCGGCCAACCTGACGATCTCGTTGCCGTAACCGGCACACGATTTTCGATCGCCGCTTCATGAGAAAAGGACCGCCTGGCGGTCCTTTTTTGTTTTGCCCGCTTTATCTGGACAACTGAAAAAGATCGATCGCGTGCCGATGCGTCACGCCATCCAGATGTCTTCGTAGCCGGCGGCGTCGATGATGAAACGCGCGCCGGGCGGCAGCCGCAGATAAGGCAGAACCGACGGCAAATAGGTCGACAGGTGCGCCGCATGCAGCGGCTGATAGAAATCGTCGGCGTCCGAGTATTCGCCGCAGTGGAAGAACCAGCTGACGTTGTCGCCTTCGGATAGCGCGATACGCGTGCCGTAGATCGGCATGCGCCCGAGCGTCGACATCGCGACGGCAACCATCTCTTCGGGTTCGACGGCCTGCAGGCCGTGGCGTGCGCAAAGCGCTTCCTGTTGCGTGCGCAATGCTGCCGGATCGTCGGCCATGTTCATTTCCTTTCTGCCGTGCAGCGAGTCAGCCAGGTTGCCAGCATAACCGTGGATCGGCGCCGTGCCGGCGGCGCAGCATCAGAACAGGATAAACGCGTCGTTCTCGACGTAGAAGACAAACGCGTCCAGCAATTGTGCGACGCTCGGCTCGTCGACCTGATCGTGTGCGTTGATCACGATGTCCTCGATCGTCGCGCTGTCGAGCGTGGCTTTCCAGCCGGGTTGGGCCGCGATGGCGGGCGCAACGTCGGCTTCCGCGTCATCGGCGTCTTCGAGGAACGCCCCCTCGGTGTCGAGCGTCCACGGCATCGGCGGCAGGTAAAGCCACCCGGAGAAATCGCCGGGACGTTCGAGAATATGGTGGAGCGACGCTGCGGTCGGGGAGTCGGTCGACATAAGTATTGCGGTGGGATCCGGATTGATGATTGCGTTGCATCGGCCGCGAGCCACCCGCGGCAGGCCGTGATTATGCCAATTCCTCGCCCGCCCGCCTCCCGGCGCGCGTCAGATGACGCATCGCGTCACTCGTTCGCGGTGAAATCGATTGCAATCAGGGCCAATTCGACTTCCGGCGCGGCGCGGTTGCGAGTAGTGTCTACGTGCCCGCATTCCGGCCGGCCCCGGGTCCGACCGATACCCGGCGCTCACCCCACGATACTGAACCCTGGAGATCTGCGATGAAACGTTCGAAGTTCCTGCTGTCGGGCCTCCTGCTCGCGTCGGCCCTCGGCTTCACGGCCGTCGCCGCCCATGCGGAAGACCTGCTCGATTCCGTGAAGAAAGCCGGCGTGCTGCGCGTCGGCCTCGAAGGCACGTATCCGCCGTTCAACTCCCGCGGCACGTCCGGCCAGCTCGAGGGCTTCGACGTCGACGTCGCGAACGCCGTTGCCGGCAAGCTCGGCGTGAAGACGCAGTTCATCCCGACCGAATGGAGCGGCATCATCGCCGGGCTGCAGGCCGGCAAGTTCGACGTGATCGTCAACCAGGTCACGATCACGCCGCAGCGCAAGGAAGCGCTCGACTTCAGCGAGCCGTACACGTACTCGGCCGCGCAACTGATTCAGCGCAAGGACGACACGCGCAACTTCAAGTCGCTCGACGATTTCAAGGGCAAGAAGCTCGGCGTGACGCTCGGCACCAACTACGACCAGATGGCGCGCACCGTGCCCGGCATCGAGGTGCAGACGTATCCGGGCGCACCGGAGAAGTTGCGCGACCTCGCCGCGGGCCGGATCGAGGCGACGCTCGACGACCGCCTGATGCTGCCGTACATGATCAAGACGTCGAACCTGCCGCTGCGCGCGGGGGCGGTGCTGAACGGCGGCAAGCAGGAAATGGCGATCCCGTTCCGCAAGGGTAATCCGAAGTTCGAGAAGGCGATCAACGACGCACTCGAGTCGCTGCGCAAGGACGGCACGCTGAAGAAGATCTCGACGCACTGGTTCGGCAGCGACGTGACGGTGCCGGTCGCGCAGTAAGCGGTTCGGCGCGTGTTTGATGCGTCACGTCTTCCGTGTCGATGAAGGCGTGACGCGTTTCCTCAAGCCGCTTCGTCGAAGCGCGCGAGCAGCATCTGGCCGATCGGCGTCAGCGCCGGGCGCACGGCCACCGCATTCAGGCGCACTTGCGTCGCGTCCACCAGCCGCTTCTCGACCAGCACGGCGAAGGCGGGATTCGATTGATCGACGCTGTCCGGCGCACGTGCAATGCGCAGCAGCATCGAGAATTCATGCGGGCTCAGCATGGTCCCTGTCTCCTGATCGTCCGCGATCCGGTTCGAACCGACGTCGATCGTGTTTTCGAATGAAATGGGGCGATATATACCGCCGCGGCGCCGGGAGCGAGATCCCGGTTGTGTCTGCGCGCGAGGCGGGCACGTCGTCGCCGGCAGGGTGCGCGCGGCCCCGATCCGGCGATGTCGCCAAGATGGGAACGTGCAACGTTAGGGGTGCACCGTGACGCGGGCGTGACAGTGAAACGGGGGCGAAACGACGCGCATTACCGGTCACATCCGCATGGCGGGCAACAACCTTGCCCGCTCTATCACCTTGTCATCTCAACGCGACTTTCCGGCGTGTTTGGACTATGAGCGTCCCGACGTCGGCAACGATGAAATCAGCACGGCGCCGCAGGAGGTCTTGTGACCGTCGAAAGCCGCATGCGCGCCCTCGATGTCGAATTGCCCGTCGCCCTCGACGACAACGCACGGCCCATGTAACGGACACGTGCAGCGATCGCCGACGCGTGCAGGCGCACGCCCCATGACATCGCTGTTCGATGCGCCCGTCTCGACGTAGCCGCCGTGACTATGGACGTCGCCCATTCGGATGATTCCTCGCATCGCCGGCTCCCCGCTCAATAGGAATAGCCCTGCATGCCGTAGTCCGTATCGTGCCGACGGCCCCACCACGGCAAATACGCATTGTTCTCGCCCCGCGCACGGAACCAGTCCTTGTCCGGATCGATCGGCGTGACTTTGGACGGCGGCACCACCACCACCGCCGTCGGGTGCTGCCCGTCCGTCGTCCCCGCGACCAGCACCTTCTCCCCAAGGTGATTCGCCCGACCGATCGCCAGCACCACGTCCGTCAACGCCGTACCGGCCCCCATCGGACCCAGCAGCGCCGGCGTATTGAACGTCTGCTTGCTGAAGTTGTAGTCAGGCAGCACTTCCGTCAGCGTCTGCGACAACGCGCCGATCCGCTCCGACGCCGCTTCGCCGCCGCGACCCGCGTCATGCACCACGAAGTTCAGCGACGGCACCGTTACGCCCGCATTGCGCGCTGCACTATCGATCGTGGCCTTCCACGCCTGTACCGCACGCGTCGTACCGGCCTTCGCCTCGTAGTCCTTGACGTTGCCCGTCGCCGCGCGTCCGATCCATGCCAGCGGTTCGCGCTCCGTCTTGAAGTTCGGTCCGACGAGAAACAGCACCACCATGTTCTCGTTGATCTGCGCGTCCTTCGGTGGAAAACTCGGCGCGTCCCAGTTCATGACCCACGCGCTCTTGTCCGGGTTCGCCTGCAGGTAATCCAGCGCGCGGTTCAGCGACGTGAAGCCCGCGTTTGCGCCGCCCTGGTTGACGTGGACGTCGGGAGGGGTGTTTTTGCTCCAGAGATCCAGGAAATATTTGTTCCCGATGTTGAACTCGCGAGTAATGCTCTCTCGAAGATAAGCCTGTGCCTCGCCGGCGTCCAGTCTCTCCGGCACGGCAAACTCCACACGGATGCCAGCCAGTTCGCGCCAGTCACCCTTGTTCTTCGATTTGACCGTGTAGAAATACTTGGCGTTCATCACATAGCGATCGCCAAAAATCCCCAGCAGCTTACTGACGTATTTGTGATAGAAGCCTTTGAACGTTTCAGTACCTTGGTTACCGTACGCCACCCCTGCGACGGACTGAATTTTCGTGAACGATTGCGGATCCGTACGGACCATGTCATCGTTTTTATTGGGTTTAGTGAGCCCCATGGTCCACAAAACCTGCCATTCAGTTGGATAGTCACGCCGATGTAGTGGATTCAGCCACTCTAATCCGACGACCTGCGCCACGAACGGTGCAGCACTTTCACCGGCATTTGGAATGGCGACATCTTTCTGCGTAGCCGCTTGCGCTGGCGTCGCTGTCACGACGGTCGATACCACAAATGTCAGAATCGCCACCAAGGATGGCACCATCAACAATCGCTTCATCCAATCTCCCGTACTCAATTCGCCCCGAAGCTTAGGCCCGGCGAAAACACTCAAGCTGTACATGATACCCATTGCGACAATCAAGACCACGATGGCAACAACCAATCTACGGGGCTGGGTCGAAATAATCTTACTCATACCGCCCCTCCGATTTTCAGATAGAGCTCGTTTTCACGCTCATCGACGATTTTTTCGGGCCGCTTGGCCTCTTCTGCAATCTTGACCCACTCATGCACCGGTGCGCCGTCCTTCCCCATTACTCCGCTTTCGAAATATTGTGCATAACCCTTGCTCGGATGAATATCCGGCAACGCACTTCCAAACCGCCAATCCGCCTCGATTCGCAACTCGGCAAAATCCTGCGGCGACAGATAGCACAATCCGACTGCAACGTCATACGCCAATGCCTTCTGCGCATGTTCCGGGTTCGTCATCGTGGTCGAGTGATTGGTCGGGTTGTTCAGCTTACCGGCATCGAGGATCTCCACCACCTGCTCGTTGTGCCATTGCTGGTAGCCTTCCGGCACATCGCTCTTCCCATCCTCCCCCATCACGTTACCTTCGTCGTCCACCCACGCCTTGCGGCCGTCACGACGCGCGCGCATCCGCAGAATCGCACGGTCCTCGTAACGTTGCGACGCTTCGCTACCGACATCGCCATTGGGTAGATCGTCAGGCGATTGCGACTGATAGGTGTCGTACGGATCGTCGGATTGCTTGTCCGTCTTCGCGGCGTTCCGGGCCGATGCCGGTGTATCGTAACCGTCGTTGAAATCGCTCTCCGCTTCGCCATCCCGTATCTTGATCGGATTGAGATGTTCCGGATCATTGCTTCGGTACGTCTTCGGCGTGAATGGTTCGTCGAGCGCCGGCGCGTCTGCGTTCACCGTCCAGAACTCTGGAGGGTCGGCATTGACCGGAAACAACTTGAAACCCGACGTGACCATCGTCACCAGGTAGAGAACCGGTGCGGAGGCTGTCGTAAATAGCTTGGCGATTGGATTCTCGTTTCCGCTCCATGCGCGGACCAGTCCAAATTTTGCCGGCGGGGAAGGTGGAAACCAGAAGCCGGGTGTCGTGCCCTTCTTGCCGTACCGCCAGTCATTGGTCCAATACGAGTAGTCGCCAACCTTGCCCACTTCCCAGTGCGTCGCAAACACCCGCTGCGTCAGCACGCCGTCGGCACCGATATCGATGAGCTCTTTCGATGGCCCGTCCTCTTTCGTTGCGTCCTTGATGCGCCCCAGCCCGCGCCACCCGATACCCTGAACCGTCACGGCGGAAATCACTTGGTCATGGGGGCAGCAATACAGCGTCACCCGGCCATAGGTGTGGCCGTTCAGACCGTGCGTATTTCGATCGGCGTCGGCCGAATACGGCTTGCCCTGCTCGGCCGTCCGGCAATTGCCCATTTCCCTGTCGACCTTGTCCGCGGGCGGCTCGAATGCCGAGCGGGCGCGAATGATGTCGAGAAATGCGCGCAGTGTCTTTGTGCGGGCCTCATAGGTCTCGCGGCCGCGCCCGTTTTTGTGGTCCTTGATATCCCGCTGGGACCAGGTATCCATTCCGGTGTTGGTGTTGGCGACGCTATAGGGAGGATTCGCCAGCACATAAGCGTCGGCGACGCAGCGCCCCTTGTTGCCCCACGGGTCGGTCACTTCCGTCAACTGATCGCCGAAGAATGCCGCCGTCAGACCGACCATGTTCCCCTGACTGTGGCACACGATCGTAATCGGCACGTTCGCCTGCTTCCTGCGAATCGACTCCACCAATTTGGCCAGCCGCAACGCGGCGAGCACCCCGTAGGTACGAGGCGGCGTTCGATACAGCGGGCGCGTGGTCGGATTCATTGCCTGGACCGAGATCCATCCGAAGATCCGGTCGTCCAGCCCCTCATGCCACAGATCCGGCAAACTCGAGCAGCCGTTCGCGAACGGGCCGCCGCCCCAGTAGTTCTTCTCGTTCAGAAAAATCTTGTCCCCGTACTCCTTCAGCTCTTCCTTGTTGGCCTTGTACCCCCAACGGAAGTGAATGACGGGGGAAAACGAAGGATCAGGCTTGATGTAATTTCCCGCCCATAACTTGGGATTCAGGAACCCGTCCGGCGTCAAACTCTCCGTATATGCGACGGGGCTCATCTGACCGCCTATCACGCCCTTATGGTCCAACTGATCATCGAGCCGGGCGAGTCGCCGGTTCAGGCCCTTGCACAACCCTTTCTCGGCCCCCTCGTACCATTCACCCTCCGAATTAACACCGTGCACGAAAATGATCACGCCGGGCAGCGGCGGCTGCTTCACGCAAATCAGTTCGTTTTGCATATCGAATAGCATTGGCCCCTGACTTTCACCGACCATGATGCCCTGCGGCTCACGCGCATTTGCAGCGGCATTGCCATCCGCGGCCACTGTTGCATCGGGCGACGCCGGGCCCTGCGGATTCAAAAAAGAATCTGTCATGCGTTGTTCCCCGGAATACTCAGATATTTTTCTTGAAGAACCGCACCGTCAGTTGCTCGAACTGGTTGCCGTTGATCGGCGGCAGCTTGCCTGATGCGTCGGTTTTCTGATCCAGCAGGTCGCCAGACATCTTCCTGATCTCGGCGTCGAATCCCGGTACAGGCTGCCCGTCCGTTGCCCGAACCAGCTTCGGCACACGCCCGAGCGGAGAGTGACTGAACGTCGGTAATTCGCCGCTCATGCTGGCGGGCCCCTGCCACGAGTGACCGGCCGACTTCACCGTAAACGTGCCCGGGCAACCGAGTTCGATATTCGCGCCGTCCAGCTTCAGGTAAGCTCCGCCGGACGTCATCAGCACCACCTGGTCTTTGCCCAGCACTGATGCCTTGCCACCCGCCGCCGTCACCTGGAAATTCTTCGCGGAATCGATCTGCGTATCGTCGTTCTGGCTCTGCATCAGCAACTTGCCCTGATTAGCGATCGTCGTGATGCCCGCACTCTGCGCGAACAGCCACAGCCCGTTGCCGGCCTGCATGTTCAGCTTCTGGCCGCTCGTGAATTGCAGATGGTTGGCAGCGATCTGATCGATGTTCTCGCCCGCATAGGTCACGTGCGTTTTCGGCGTGATGTTCAGCAATCCTGCCTGCGCGCCAAATGCCATCAACGCCTGCGAAGCGTCGTTGCCGCCGGCTCCCGGCTCCCACGCCTTGAACGCGGCCGACAGCGTCGACTGCCCGGCCGCATCAGTCGTTTGCCCGCCGTGCTGCCCCGCATAGTCACCCAGTGATTTGAACAAGTCGGTGCACTGCTGAAGCAACTGGATCAACTCATCGCGATCGAGCTGGCCGCCGCTCGCCTGGGTGCGTGCGTAGGTCGTCAACAACATCCCCCGCGCGGCACGCAATGCTGCGGCGGCATCGGTCCGGAGTTCCGCGCCCTGACCGCGGTCGGCACCGTGACCGTTGTCGCGCGGCTGTGTCAGGTACCCGAGATTCAGTTGGGAATGCGCATGTTCGGACGCCAGTTGCGCACTGATCTGCTTCGGCGTGTCGTCGAGTCGAAGCTGGTTGTACCGTTGCCCGCTGATTTCCTTGGTCTTGATTCCGGTCAAGTAGCGGTTGCCGGGCAAGCCGCCGGCATGGCTGAACGCCGCCGGCATGTTGGCGCCGTTCGGCAAGACCCCGAGGATGATCAGGCGATCCGGATCGCCGCTCAGACAACCCAGCAGCACTTCCGTATTGACGCGCGGCAGGATGGTCTGGCCGAAGTTCGGCCCCGCGAGGCTCGATGCAACACGAATCGGCGCGCTGTCTCCGAGATTCCCGTTCGTTCCCGCCCCTTGGGCGTGGGTGTGGTCCGCTGCGTCCTGGCCCAAAATCATCACATAGACGCAACCGGTCTCGTCGCAAGTCACCTCGTCCGACCCGCTGCCGACCACGCGCCCCGTGATCAACGGCGTGAGCGGCAGATCGATCTTCGCGTCATAGATCGGTGTCAGCGGCGTACCTCGCGGCACACAGGTGAACTGGTTCTCGTAACGCGTATCCTGATCGCCTGGTTGCTGGCTGCCCTGCGCGGGCGGCTGCTCAAGTGAGTAGCTCGTCGAGAACAATGTTTGCGCCCGCTCGCTCAGTTCCTTCGGCAAGTTGTTCCATACGTTGTGATGCAGCGACGTGATCACGAACTGCCGCTGCTCGGCGGGCCGCGCATTCCAGCCCGAATCCCCGGTGATCGTTACCCACGTGCCGATCTGGAGATCGCGGATGCCGCTCTTGCCGTCGTAGCGGACCGCGTGCGCTTCGTGCGCCAGAATCCGGTCTTCGGCGATTCGGTCGAGATCCGCCCACGAGTCCGCCACATGCGGGCTCTCGATCACGATATCGGTCAGTAGCTGCGCCAGATCGTTGCCGGCCTCGCCCTGGTCGAGGCCGGCCGGCCGGCTCGATTGGTCCACGTTCGCCTTGCGGTAATCCCAGGTCGGCCGGCTTGCTTCGCCCGAGACCAATTCCTGACGCATGCTCAGCACCGTGATCGTGTCGCGCTCTTCGGTACCGGCATCGCGCGGGTGCAGCCGCACCGTCCCAGACGGCCCTTCGGGCAGTTTGTGCGGGTCGTCGCAAAACACCATCGTGTGCACCGGCGGCTCACCGTCTTTCGGCTGGCCGCTCGCGCGACCGGGGCGAACAAACATCGTGATGCCATCGCGACGCAAGAGTCGCGACACGAAGCGCGCGTCCGACTCGTTGACCTGACGCATATACGAGCGTTTCGGATACCGGGAGGAATTCAGTCCCGACAGATCGAACTCGAAGGCACGGGCAAGCGTCTGGCTACGTTGCCGCCATTCGTTGAGCACGACGTTGAGCACGTCGATCACATTGACATTGCGGAAAATACGGGAATTGGTGCGTTTGTGAAGCAGGTTCACCGCGTCGGTCACGGTGAACTGATAAATCGTGAGCTCACCGTCGGATCGTCCGACCTGAACCGCGCTGATGATCGCGTTGATTGCATGTTTGCCGCCACGGTCGGTAACCATCCCGACTGATACGGGCGTTCCGATAAAAAGCTTGGGCGAGAGATTGCCGTTTTGCGAAACGCAAGTCAGACGGCCATCGATGCCGGTCATCATGCTTTCGCGAATACTCACATGCTGCAGGGCAAGCTGCGCGCCCAGATCTTTTTGTGCCGTTCCCCAACTCAGTGTCACGGGGCGCCGATTCGTATCAATCCCCGATACGAAATTGCGAAACGCTTCTCGGATATTCAAGACGGTCTCTCAGTTTGATTCGTTATGACGCACCGACTACGGGTGCGCTTCGCGCTCTTTTGCGCGATTTTATCAAATTGCCATAAAGGCAAGTTTGCTGCCCTGCGAAATTGATAATATTCCACAGAGCACTGGCTCTAACGTACAAAACAGATCACGCTACGTCCTAAATCGATTCCGCCACCAGAGGCGGTCTATCAGCGACAACGACGAATTGCGTTTCGGCCCATTTCCAGACCTTCTCCCCAAGCAAAGAGAATTTGTATAAGACAAAGAGCTACGCGAACATCGCGCAGCCCTTTGTTTCGAAGTGTGACTTTCGGGTGCTGTTGACGCTCGTGAAGTCAGTAACGACTCGCGTCACACAGCCGCTGCTCCGATTCACATCGTGGGGCTTTGCGAGGATCGCGCGCGCTTTCGCCAGTCGGTCGAAACGAACACGGCGTGTTGCGTTGATGGTATCGACAAGGAATCGAGCAAATGGGCCCGACAGATCGACGTCGAAACGACGGATGAACACGTCGTGGCACCGAACGAACGCCCCCAACCCGAAAAAATCGCCGCAGAAAAGACGAAGGGCCGGGAGACAAAATCTCCCGGCCCTTCGTTCAATATGGTGCCGGCTGCAGGACTCGAACCCGCCACCTGATGATTACAAATCAACTGCTCTACCAGATGAGCTAAGCCGGCGTAGCGCGAGATTCTACCTCATTTCACGATCTTGAGGCGAGGTCTGCTGCCGCCTTTCGAGCCGTCGCCGTCGGTTTTCGGCGGTTCGTCGGCCCCTTCGGACGGCTCCTCGTTCGCACCGCTATCGGCGACCGGCGCCAACGGCGAGACGGACTCGTCGCGCTGCGCGTCATCGGCTTGCTCATCGTCGAACGCGCCCGAATCCTCACCTTCGCCCGCGACCGCATCGACCTGGAACGCCATGCCCTGCCCGTTCTCGCGCGCATAGATCGCGAGCACGTTGGCCACCGGAATCTCGATCTTGTGCGCCTTCCCGGAGAACCGGGCCGTGAACTCGATCCACTCGTTGCCCATCTGCAACTGGCTCGTCGCCTCGAAGCTGATGTTGAGCACGATCTCGCCGTCACGCACGAACTGACGCGGCACGCGCGTCGAGTTGTCGACCCTCACCGCGATATGCGGCGTGTAACCGTTATCGGTGCACCACTCGTACAACGCGCGCAGCAGATAAGGCTTCGTTGAAATCTCTTGCATCACAATCCTCGAACCCGGAGCGGGCGCGCGGCACGCCGCGCCACCCGCTCCGTCATGCCTTCATTGCAACATTAACGACGCATGACCTTTTCGGACGGCGTCAGTGCTTCGATGTAGGCCGGACGGCTGAAGATCCGTTCGGCGTACTTCATCAGCGGCGCGGCGTTCTTCGACAGCTCGATGCCGTAGTGATCCAGGCGCCACAGCAGCGGTGCGATCGCGACGTCGAGCATCGAGAACTCTTCGCCGAGCATGTACTTGTTCTTCACGAAGATCGGCGCGAGTTGCGTCAGGCGATCGCGGATCGCGAGGCGGGCCTTCTCGTGATTCTTCTCCGCCGCCTTGCCCTTCTCGTTCTCGAGCGTGCTGACGTGGACGAACAGTTCCTTCTCGAAGTTGAGCAGGAACAGGCGCGCACGGGCGCGCTGCACCGGGTCGGCCGGCATCAGTTGCGGATGCGGGAAGCGCTCGTCGATGTACTCGTTGATGATGTTCGATTCGTACAGGATCAGGTCGCGCTCGACCAGGATCGGCACCTGACCGTACGGGTTCATCACCGAAATGTCTTCCGGCTTGTTGAACAGGTCGACGTCGCGGATTTCGAAGTCCATGCCCTTCTCGAACAGCACCAGCCGGCAACGCTGGGAGAACGGGCAAGTTGTGCCGGAATACAGAACCATCATATTTGCGTTTCCTCAAAAAAGCTGAGGGCCGGCACGCGGCGCAACCCCTTTCACGGGTTCCGCCTTGCGCCGGCCCCACGCCGGTCAGGCGTGTTTACTTGATATCTTTCCAGTACGCGGCATTCAGCCGCCAGGCCAGGAAAGTCAGGACACCGAGAAAGATCAGCACCCACACGCCGAGGCGCTTGCGGGTCTGCTGGGCCGGCTCGGACATCCATGTCATATAGGCCACCAGGTCGGCGACCGCAGCATCGTAGTCGGGCGACGAGAGCGTGCCCGGCGTGACCTGCTGGAAGCCGACGAGCACGTGGGCCTTCTCGCCCGTCTCCTCGTCCGTCTTGTCTTCGAATTTGGCAACGCGCTGCCCCTGCAGCTGCCACAACACATGGGGCATGCCGACGTTCTCGAACACCGCGTTGTTCCAGCCGGTCGGCCGCGTATCGTCGCGGTAGAAGCTCCGCAGATACGTGTACAGCCAGTCGCGGCCGCGCGCGCGCTCCTCGACCGACAGGTCGGGCGGCGTGGTGCCGAGCCAGTTCTTCGCGTCGTCGGGCCGCATCGCAACGGACATCGTGTTCCCGACCTTGTCGGTCGTGAACAGGAGATTCGTTTCGATCTCCTTCTGGGATATGCCCAGATCCGTCAGACGGTTGTAGCGCATCAGGTTCGCGCTGTGGCAGTTCAGGCAATAGTTTACAAACAATTGCGCGCCGTGCTGAAGCGAAACGAGATTTTCCGTGTTATCGGGCGCCCGGTCGAGCGGAAAATTACCTTCCGCCCGCACGGCCGGCGCCGCCAGCAGCGCACAGGCGGTCGCCCCGATCAGCGCGAGTGTCGAAAGCAGTTTCTTCATGTCGTTCTCTCCTCGCTCACGTTAATGGGGCTTGAAGCGCACCCGCTCCGGCGGCTGCTTGAACGTGCCAAGCGGCGTCCAGACGGGCATGCCGAGGAAGAACGCGAAGTAGATCAACGCGCAGAACTGCGCGATCAGCGTCGCCGCCGGCGAGGGCGGCCGCGTGCCGAGGAACGCGAGGGTCAGGAACGCCGCGACGAAGATCCCGAGGAACACCTTGTGGAACAGCGGCCGGTAGCGGATCGACTTCACCGGGCTGCGGTCGAGCCACGGCAGGAAGAACAGCGAGATCACCGCCGAGCCCATCACGACGACGCCCCAGAACTTCGACTCCGTCAGGTACATGAACACGACGATCGCGGCCGCCAGCACCGGCAGCCCGACCTTCCACTTGCCGCGCGCGCGGATCAGCGCGAGCACGCCGAGCAGCGCGATCACGATCATCAGCACGATCTTGAACGGGTCGGTGGTCGCGCGCAGCATCGCGTAGAACGCGGTGAAGTACCAGACCGGCGCGATCTCGGGCGGCGTCTGCAGCGGGTTCGCCGGGACGAAGTTGTTCGCCTCGAGGAAGTAGCCGCCCATCTCCGGCGAGAAGAACACGATCAGCGCGAACACCATCAGGAACACGCACACGCCGAGGAAATCGTGGACCGAGTAGTACGGGTGGAACGGGATGCCGTCGAGCGGAATGCCGTTCTCGTCCTTTTTCGCCTTGATCTCGATGCCGTCGGGGTTATTCGACCCCACTTCGTGCAGCGCAACCAGGTGGGCGACGACGAGGCCGACCAGCACCAGCGGAATCGCGATCACGTGGAACGCGAAGAAGCGGTTCAGCGTGACGTCGGACACGACGTAGTCGCCGCGAATCCACAGCGACAGGTCCGGGCCGACGAACGGAATCGCCGAGAACAGGTTCACGATCACCTGCGCGCCCCAGAACGACATCTGGCCCCACGGCAGCAGGTAGCCGAAGAACGCTTCGGCCATCAGGCACAGGAAGATCGCGCAGCCGAAGATCCACACGAGCTCGCGCGGCTTGCGGTACGAACCGTACAGCAGCCCGCGGAACATGTGCAGGTAGACGACCACGAAGAACATCGATGCACCGGTCGAGTGCATGTAGCGGATCAGCCAGCCCCACGGCACCTCGCGCATGATGTACTCGACCGACGCGAACGCGAGCATCGAGTCGGGCTTGTAGTTCATCGTCAGGAAGATGCCCGTGACGATCTGGTTGACGAGCACCAGCAGCGCGAGGGAGCCGAAGAAGTACCAGAAGTTGAAGTTCTTCGGCGCGTAATACTCGGATACGTGCTTCTTCCAGGTGGACGTGAGCGGGAAGCGCTGGTCGATCCAGCCGGTGAAACCTGTGGTGGAGACTTCCTTGTTGTCGGCGGCCATCACGCTTCTCCTTTCTCGTCCTTGCCGATCACGAGGGTCGTCGCCGACGTGAACATGTAGGGCGGGATGTCGAGATTCTGAGGCGCCGGCTTGTTCTTGAACACACGGCCGGCGAGGTCGTAGGTCGAACCGTGGCACGGGCACAGGAAACCGCCCGGCCAGTCGTCCGGCAGGTTCGGCTGCGGACCCGGCGTGAAGCGTTGGCTAGGCGTGCAGCCGAGGTGCGTACACACGGCCATCACGACGAGAATGTTCTTGCGATCGGCCCGCGACCGATATTCGTTGGCGCAATACGCGGGCAACGGCATCGAATACGGGGATTTCGTGGCCGGATCGGCCACTTCCTTGTCGGCCTTGACCACGTCGGCCAGCATCGAATCGGTGCGATTCAGGATCCAGACCGGCTTGCCGCGCCACGGCACGGTGACCATTTCGCCGGGCTTCAGGCCGCTGATGTCGACCTCGACCGGCGCACCGGCCGCTTTCGCTTTCGCGGACGGCGCAAGCGACGCCGCGAAAGGTATGACGGTGGCTACGCCTCCTACGCCACCTGCTACGGATGTCGCAATCAGCCAGGTACGGCGGCCGCTGTCGACGCGTTTCTCTTCCTTGTCTCGCATCACACGCCCCACTTCTGAGTTGGATTTTCCGTCACGACTTTCCATTCCGCCGCTAGTTTGCTCGAATGGAGTCGCCATTTACAAGGCCCGGAGATGAAAATCCCTTCGAAGTGATTGATAGTTAAGGGTTATCCCGCACTATCGGAGCGATTAAATCATTTCACTTTTAAGCGGATGCTACATTGTGAAATTTCGATGCACTGCCGCAAATCCGGTGCTCAGACCGGATTATGAATATCGATAAAAAGGTGTTCGAGATCGAATTCTTCGGACAAGTGGCGCCCAAGCGCCTGGATCCCGTAGCGCTCGGTCGCATGGTGCCCCGCCGCAACGAACGCGACGCCGCTCTCCGCCGCCGCGTGGGTGGTCGACTCGGACACCTCGCCGGTCAGGAACACGTCCGCGCCGGCGTCGATCGCCGCGTCGAAATAGCTCTGCGCGGCGCCCGTGCACCACGCGATGCGGCGCAACTGCGTGTCCGGATCGCCGAGCACGAGCGGCGTGCGGCCCAGCGTGTTCTCGACCTTCGCGACGAAGTGCTCGAGCGTGACGGGCATCGGCAGCGTCGCCATCCAGCCGAGATCGCCTTCGCCGAACCGCTGCTCGCCGATCAGGCCGAGCTTTTCGCCGAGCTGCGCGTTGTTGCCGAATTCGGGATGCGCGTCGAGCGGCAGGTGGAACGCGAACAGGTTCAGGTCGTTCGCGAGCAGCAGCTTCAGGCGCTGATACTTGCGGCCGGTGATCTGCGGCGCCTCGTTGCGCCAGAAATAGCCGTGATGGACGAGCACGGCATCCGCACCCCATTCGAGCGCGGCTTCGAGGAAGGCGACCGACGCCGTCACGCCGGTGGCGATCTTCTCGATCTTGCGGCGCCCCTCGACCTGCAGGCCGTTCGGGCAATAGTCCTTGAAGCGCGCGGTTTCAAGGGTATTGTTCAAGTACAATTCAAGTTCGATCCGATCCATATAAACCTCTAATCCATTCAGATGCTTAGACGCTTCTGGCTGTTCTTCGCGCAGGCGGTGACCGTACTGCTCGCGCTGATGTTCATCGTCGTGACGCTCAAGCCGCAATGGCTGCAACGGCAAGGACAGCTCGGCAAGCAGCTTGCCACGCCGATCGTCGCGCTGCGGGAAGTCGCGCCGGGCATCGGCGGCGCACCGGCGACCACGTCGTATGCCGAAGCCGCGCAGAAGGCGATGCCGGCCGTCGTCAACGTGTTCTCCAGCAAGGACGGCTCGCTGCCGCCCGACCCGCGCGCGAAGGATCCGCTGTTCCGTTACTTCTTCGGCGACCGCAACGCCCGCAAGCAGCAGGACGAGCCGGCCGCCAACCTCGGCTCGGGCGTTATCGTGAGCCCGGAAGGTTACATTCTAACGAACCAGCACGTCGTGGACGGCGCCGACCAGATCGAAGTCGCGCTCGCCGACGGCCGCACGGCCACCGCGAAGGTGATCGGCAGCGATCCCGAAACCGATCTCGCCGTGCTCAAGATCAACATGACGAACCTGCCGACGATCACGCTCGGCCGCTCCGACCAGTCGCGCGTCGGCGACGTCGTGCTTGCGATCGGCAACCCGTTCGGCGTCGGCCAGACGGTCACGATGGGGATCATCAGCGCGCTCGGCCGCAACCACCTCGGCATCAACACGTTCGAGAACTTCATCCAGACCGACGCGCCGATCAACCCCGGCAACTCCGGCGGCGCGCTGGTCGACGTGAACGGCAACCTGCTCGGCATCAACACGGCGATCTACTCGCGCTCCGGCGGCTCGCTCGGCATCGGTTTCGCGATTCCGGTTTCGACCGCGCGCACGGTGCTCGAAAGCATCATCACGACGGGCTCGGTCACGCGCGGCTGGATCGGCGTCGAGCCGCAGGACGTCACGCCGGAGATCGCCGAGTCGTTCGGGCTCCAGCAGAAATCGGGCGCGATCGTCGCGGGCGTGCTGCAGGGCGGCCCGGCCGACAAGGCCGGCATCAAGCCGGGCGACATCCTGGTGAGCGTCAACGGCGAGGACATCACCGACACCACGAAGCTGCTGAACGTCGTCGCGCAGATCAAGCCGGGCACACCGACCAAGGTGCACGTCGTACGCAAGGGCAAGCAGTTCGACGTGAACGTCGTGATCGGCAAGCGCCCGCCGCCGCCGAAGCAGACGCTCGACGAGCAGGACAGCGATAGCGAATGAGGCTGGGCAGGCGGCGCGCCGCCTGCCGGTTGCGACGCGTCGTGATGCGCCGCGGAAATGGAAAAGGGCAGCCGGCTGGCTGCCCTTTTGCTTTGCTTCAAAACGATGTCGGGTGCCGCGAAGGCGGCGTGGGCACGCGCTGGCCGGAGCCAACCGCAGCAGGTACCGGCCCCTCCAGCTTGACCGGAAAGCCGCCCGGCGCCGCGCCGTCAACCCGCGGCTTCGCCGTTCCCCGCCTCGCCCTCTTCGGCCGGCTTCTTCGGCACGAAGAACCGTGCGGCCAGCAGCCCGATCTCGAACAGCACGACGAGCGGCAGCGCCAGCATCAGTTGCGAAAACACGTCTGGCGGCGTGACGACCGCCGCGACCACGAATGCGCCGACGATCACGTACGGCCGCATCTCCTTCAGCTTCTTCAGGGACAGCACGCCCATCCGGACGAGCAGCACGACGACGATCGGCACCTCGAACGTGACCCCGAACGCGATGAACATCCCGAGCACGAAGCTCAGGTAGTTGTCGATGTCGGTCGTCATCTCGGCCCCGAGCGGCGCGTTGTAGTGCGCCATCACGCGGAAGATCGTCGGGAACACGAGGAAGTACGCGAACGCCATCCCGCACAGGAACAGGAAGTAGCTGCTGCCGACGAGCGGCGCGACGAGCTTCTTCTCGTGCTGGTACAGCCCCGGCGCGACGAACGCCCAGATCTGGTACAGCACGATCGGCAGCGCGATCACGAGCGCGACGAGCATCGTGACCTTCATCGGCACGAAGAACGAGCCGGTGACGTCGGTGACGATCATCTTGCCGTCTTTCGGCAGGTTGTCCATCAGCGGCCGCGCGAGCAGCTTGAAGATGTCCGGCGCCCAGTAGACGAGCCCGAGGAACACGACGATCACGGCCAACCCCGCGCGAATGATGCGATCGCGAAGCTCGACGAGATGGGAAATGAAGGTTTCTTCCGGGGCGTCGCCCGGGTTCTGCTGGGGGTCGCTCACACCGGCCCTCGGTAGGATTGACGAGCGAGCATGCGCTCGACTCAGAAGAAGCGCGTCGGCCGGCGCAGGCTGGCCGGCTGATGACGCGCGACACGCGCGGCGCCCGACTGCACGTGCGTGCGACGGGTCGTCGCGCGCTTGTACCAGACGGGCGCCGCCGCCTGCTTGATGCGCCAGTTGCGACGCTTCGGCGCAAGCGCGGCCGAACTGCCGCGCCACGACGGCGCCGCGGGCGTATCGGAACCAGCGGAGCCGACGGACCCGGCGTCGCCGGCAGCCCCGTCAAGACCGCCGACCGCGGAATGCCACGTGTCGTTCAGTGCCTTCTCGTGCTCGCGCAAGTTGTCGTGAATCGTCGTCTCGACATTGCGCGCGGCCGATTCGAAATCGGTCTTCATCGTCCGCAGCGCGTCGAGTTCGATTTCGCGCGAGACCTCGGCCTTCACGTCGTTGATGTACCGCTGCGCGCGGCCGAACAGCGCGCCTGCCGTGCGCGCGACGCGCGGCAGGCGCTCGGGGCCGAGCACCACGAGCGCGACGACGCCGATCAGCGCCATCTTCGAAAGACCGAGATCCAGCATCGCGAATGCCTGTCAGCGTGCCGGCGTTACGCCTTGTTCGAATCGGAACGCGTCGTTTCCTTCGCGTTGACGTCGACCGCACCCGAACGCGGCAGTTGCTGCGCATCCGCCGGCGTTTCGCCTTCCTTCATGCCGTCCTTGAAACCCTTCACGGCGCTGCCGAGGTCGTTGCCGATGTTGCGCAGCTTCTTCGTACCGAAAACCAGCGCGACGATCAGCAGCACGATCAGCCAGTGCCAAATGCTCAATCCACCCATGATGAAACCTCTCCTCAACCACGCCGCGTCGCGGCGCAAATCGCCGGCGGCACGCCGGCTTCGACTATCGATGCGGGGAAACGCCCCGCTGCGTCAACCCATTCGCTGCCACGGGCGCGGGCCGGCCAGGATATGCGCGTGCAGGTGGTAGACCTCCTGCCCGCCGCCCGGGCCCGTGTTGATCACCGTACGGAAACCGGTTTCGCCGCCCGTATACGCGACGCCGAGCTGGTCGGCCAGACGCGCGACGAGCAGCATCAGCCGGCCGAGCATCGGCGCATCGGCGTCGCTCGCCGCCGACAGCGTCGGCAGGTGCTGGCGCGGAATCACGAGCACGTGCGTGTCGGCCGCCGGGCGGATGTCGCGGAACGCGACGAATTCGTCGTCCTCGTGCACCTTCGTGCTCGGGATCTCGCCTGCCGCGATCTTGCAGAACAGGCAATTCGGATCGTGACTCATGTTGCTCCTGCAGACGCCCGCGCGCGGCCGGTCAGAACCATGCCTGCGGATCGAGCGCCTTGTTGTCGTTCAGGTACAGCCAACCCTTGATGATACGGTACAGCGTCCAAATCCATGTGACAAACATGATCACGAATCCCACCCCCACGAACAGCAGCGCGATGCCGATCACGTATGCGATCAGCGCGCGCCAGAACGTGCGGATCTGCCACTCGAAGTGATCGGCGTACGGCGTGCCGGCCACGTCGCCGCGCTTCACGTAGTTGATGATGATCGCGATGATGCCCGTGACGCCACCCGTCAGCCAGTGAATCGCATAGAGGCCGTACAGCACGTGGGTCAGCGTGCGCAGCCCGTTCAGGCGTTCGGCATCCGCGGCTCCCGGCACCGCCGGCGTCGGAAACTGGTTCGACGTATCGTTCATGATGCTACCCCCGTTAGATGACAATTCTTACAGCTTACCGCACTGTTGCCACCGCGGCGGGGCATGCCCGTCACCCGCCGTTTTCCTCGCGCTCGCGACGCTTGCGCAGCGCCTTTTCCTCGATGCCCGACAAGCCTTCGCGACGCTCGAGTTCGGCGATCACGTCAGCCGGGCTCAGGTCGAAATGCGACAGCATCACGAGGCAGTGGAACCACAGGTCGGCCACCTCGCCGACGAGCGCGGTCGGCGCGCCGCCCTGGCGCACGTCCTTCGCGGCCAGCACGACTTCCGTCGCCTCTTCGCCGATCTTCTTCAGCACCGCGTCGTCGCCCTTGTGGAACAGGCGCGACACGTACGATTGGTCGGGGTCGCCGCCCTTGCGGCTATCGATCACCGCCGCGAGGCGCAGCAGCGTGTCTTCGGTCGATTGCGTCATTTGTAGATGTGTTCGGGGTCTTTCAGCACCGGTTCGACCGCGACCCAGTCGCCGCTGTCCACGTTGCCTTCGAATTTCTGGAAGAAGCACGAATGCCGGCCGGTGTGGCATGCGATGCCCGACACCTGCTCGACCTTCAGCAGCACGACGTCTTCGTCGCAGTCGAGCCGCACTTCGTGCACGTGCTGCACGTGGCCCGATTCCTCGCCCTTGAACCACAGGCGCTTGCGCGAACGCGAATAGTAGACCGCGCGCTGCGTCTCGACCGTCTTCGCGAGCGCCTCGCGATTCATCCACGCGAACATCAGCACGTCGTTGGTCGACGCTTCCTGCGCGATCACCGGCACGAGGCCGTTGTCGTCCCAGCGGACCTTGTCGAGCCACGCGGGCAGGGATTTCGTTTCCGTATTCATCACAGCCTCACCGCGATGCCCTGGTCGGACATGAAGCGCTTCGCCTCGCCGACCGTGTGCTCGCCGTAGTGGAAGATGCTCGCGGCCAGCACCGCGTCGGCGCGGCCGTCCTTGATGCCGTCGGCCAGGTGCTGCAGCGAACCGACGCCGCCCGACGCGATCACCGGCACCGGCACCGCATCCGACACGCCGCGCGTGAGCGCGAGGTCGAAGCCCGACTTCGTGCCGTCGCGGTCCATGCTCGTGAGCAGGATCTCGCCGGCGCCGAGTTCGGCCATCTTGCGCGCCCATTCGATCGCGTCGAGGCCCGTGTTCTTGCGGCCGCCGTGCGTGAACACTTCCCAGCGCGGCGCCTCGCCGTCGGCCGACACGCGCTTCGCATCGATCGCGACGACGATGCACTGCGAGCCGTACTTGTCGGCCGCGTCGCGCACGAGCTGCGGGTTCGCGACCGCCGACGAATTCATGCTGACCTTGTCCGCGCCCGCGTTCAGCAGGCGCCGCACGTCCTCGACGGCGCGCACGCCACCGCCGACGGTCAGCGGAATGAACACCTGCGACGCAACGGCTTCGATGATCGGCAGGATCAGGTCGCGCTGGTCGGACGTCGCGGTGATGTCGAGGAAGGTCAGTTCGTCGGCACCCTGGTCGTCGTAGCGGCGGGCGATTTCGACGGGGTCGCCGGCGTCGCGCAGCTCGACGAAATTGACGCCCTTGACGACACGCCCGGCGGTCACGTCCAGGCAGGGGATGATGCGTTTAGCTAGAGCCATGATGTTGCGCCAAATGCCGCGCTGGGACGGCCGGTTGCGGAAGCCTCGCGCGAGGCTTCCGGTCGGGGCCGCCTGCGGGCAGCCCCGGCGAACGGGACAACCGCGGTTACGCGTTGTCGAGTTCGCCGTTCAGTTCGTCCGCGCGCTTTTGCGCGGCCGCGAAATCGAGATCGCCGGAGTAGATCGCACGGCCGCAGATCACGCCTTCGACGCCGTGCTCTTCCACTTCGCACAGGCTCTCGATGTCCGTGAGGTTCGACAGGCCACCGCTGGCGATCACCGGGATGCCGACCGCCTGCGCGAGCTTCACGGTCGCGTCGATGTTGATGCCCTGCAGCATCCCGTCGCGGCCGATGTCCGTGTAGACGATCGATTCGACGCCGTAATCCTCGAACTTCTTCGCGAGATCGATCACCTCGTGACCGGTCAGCTTGCTCCAGCCGTCGGTCGCGACCTTGCCGTCCTTCGCGTCCAGCCCGACGATGATGCTGCCGGAGAACGCGGTGCACGCGTCCTGCAGGAAGCCCGGGTTCTTCACGGCCGCCGTGCCGATGATCACGTAGGACAGGCCGGCGTCGAGATACTTCTCGATCGTCTCGAGGCTGCGGATGCCGCCGCCGAGCTGGACGGGAATTTCGTCGCCGACTTCGTCGAGGATCGCTTCGATCGCCTCGAGATTCTTCGGCTTGCCGGCGAATGCGCCGTTCAGGTCGACGAGATGGAGCCGCCGGGCGCCGAGATCGACCCACTTGCGGGCCATCGCCGCCGGGTCCTCGGAAAAAATCGTGGCCTGGTCCATATCGCCCTGTTTGAGGCGCACACACTGACCGTCTTTGAGGTCGATGGCCGGAATCAGCAACATAGCAATCGGGTGTCGTCGTGGAAAAAGAAAAGAATCCGGCGCGTACCGGCCAAACCGGTGCCGCGCCGTCTCGCTAGTTTAGTACAACTCTTTCGGCGCTTAGGCGGGCAAGCCCCGTGCGACAGGCCTTTCGGCCAGGGCGACTGTGGCTCGCGCACCACGTTTACGGTTTCCAGTGTACGAAGTTGCGATACAGACGCAACCCGACCTCCGCGCTTTTCTCCGGGTGGAATTGGGTCGCGAAGAGGTTGTCCCGCGCGACCGCGGACGTAAACGGCGCGCCGTAGGCCGTTTCGCCGACCGTGTGCGCCGGGTTGTCCGGCGTCACGTAATAGCTGTGCACGAAGTAGAAATACGCGTCGTCGGGCACGCCGTCCCACAGCGGGTGCGGCTGCGCCTGGCGCACGCGGTTCCAGCCCATCTGCGGCACCTTGAAGCGCGAGCCGTCGTCCTGCACGCGGCCGTCGAGCTCGAAACGCACGACCTTGCCGGGCAGGAGGCCGAGGCCCTTCGTGTCGCCTTCCGCGCTCCAGTCGAACAGCATCTGCTCGCCGACGCATACGCCGAGCAGCGGCTTCGTGCGCGACGCCTCGATCACGGCCTCCTGCAGGCCCGATTCGCCGAGGCAGCGCATGCAGTCCGGCATCGCACCCTGGCCGGGCAGCACGACGCGGTCGGCCGCGCGAATCGCGGCCGGCGTGTCGACGATCGCCACGTCGGCGGCCGGTTCGGCCTTCCTGAGCGCCTGCGCGACCGAGCGCAGGTTGCCCATCCCATAATCCACAATCGCAATCGAAGTTTTCATCTCAGTGCAGGCAGTAGCGCCCTCAGTCCATTGACGATGAATTCCACCGCCAGCGCCGACAGCATCAGACCCATCAGCCGCGTGGCGATGTTGATGCCGGTGCGGCCGATCCAGTTCGCGATCGGCTCGGCGAGCCGCATCGCGACGAAACACAGAAAAGCCAGGACCGCGCCGATCGCGACCAGTCCGGCCCGCTCATACCAGTGATGCGCGTTCGCCGCATAGATGATCACCGTGCTGATCGAGCCGGGGCCCGTGAGCAGCGGAATCGCCAGCGGCACGACCGCGATGTTGTCCTTCAGCTCGGCTTCGTGGCGCTCCTCCGGCGTCGATCGGGTGTTGCCGATCTGCGCGTTCAGCATGTTGATCGCCATCAGCAGCATGATGATCCCGCCGCCCACTTCGAGCGATCCGACCGAAATGCCGAAGAAGTTGATGATCTGCTGCCCGAGCAGCGCGGTCACCGTCATCACGCAGAACACCGACACCGATGCGATCCGGATCGTGCGCCGCCGCTCGTCGTCCGTCTGCTGCGCCGTCAGGCTCAGGAAGAACGGCACCGCGCCCACCGGATTGATCAGCGCGAGCAGCGAAATGAACGATTTGAGCAGATCCATCGCAAGCCGGCGCCGCGCGCCGAAGCCGTGAGGTTGTCCCGAGCGCAGTCCGTCCGGACGTTCAGAGGCTGCCTTTCGTCGACGGAATCTGCCCCGCCGCCCGCTCGTCGAGCTCCACCGCCGCGCGCAGCGCCCGGCCGAAGGCCTTGAACACCGTCTCGAGCTGGTGGTGCGCGTTGATTCCGCGCAGGTTGTCGATGTGCAGCGTGACGCCCGCGTGGTTCACGAAACCGCGGAAGAACTCGATCGACAGGTCGACGTCGAACGTGCCGATCCGCGCGCGCGTGAACGGCACGTGGAATTCGAGGCCCGGCCGGCCCGAGAAGTCGATCACGACGCGCGACAGCGCCTCGTCGAGCGGCACGTACGAATGGCCGTAGCGACGGATGCCCTTGCGGTCGCCGATCGCCTTCGCGACGGCCTGACCGAGCGTGATGCCGACATCCTCGACCGTGTGGTGATCGTCGATATGCGTGTCGCCATGCGCTTCGACCTCGAGATCGACCAGACCGTGTCGCGCGATCTGGTCGAGCATATGGTCGAGAAACGGCACGCCGGTGGCCAGCTTCTGCTGGCCGGTGCCGTCGAGATCGAGCTTCACACGGATCTGCGTTTCGCTGGTATTGCGAACGACTTCCGCCACACGCATGGCAATTCCTTGATCGAGTCTGATGTAAATGGGGATTGATCGTCGCGCGCCGCCGCGCCCTGGGCTCAACCGGGCAGCGCGAGTTTCAAGGCGGCCAGCAGGCGGGCGTTTTCGTCGGGAGAACCGACGGTCAGCCGCACGCATTCGGCCAGTAATGGATGCATTTTACTCACGTTTTTGACCAGCACCCGCTCGGTGAGCAGCGCATCGAACACGGCAGCCGCGTCCGGCACACGTACCAGCAGGAAATTGCCGGCGCTCGGGAACACCGTCGCCCCGGGCAGCGCGGCCACCGCCTGCGCGAGGCGCGCGCGCTCCGCACGCAATTCGGCCGCCTGCGCGTCGAGCACGTCGAGGTGGTCGAGCAGGAAATCGGCGGTCGCCTGGGTCAGCACGTTGATGTTGTACGGCGGGCGCACCTTGTCGAACTCGTTCAGCCACGCGGGCAAGCCGACGAGATAGCCGAGGCGGATGCCCGCGAGGCCGAGCTTCGACACCGTGCGCATCACGACGACGTTGTCGAACTCGGCGGCGCGCGGCAGCCACGAACGCTCGGCGAACGGCTGGTACGCCTCGTCGATCACGATCAGGCTGTGGCGCGCGGCCGCGACGATCCGTTCGACGTCGGCATCGTCGTACAGCGTGCCGGTCGGGTTGTTCGGGTACGCGAGATAGACGATCGCCGGCCGGTGCTCGGCGATCGCCGCGAGCATCGCGTCGACGTCGAGCGTCAGGTCGGCCTGCAGCGGCACGCCGACGAATTCGAGCTGCGCGAACTTCGCCGACAGTTCGTACATCACGAAGCCCGGCACCGGTGCGAGCACCTTCGCGCCCGGCTGCGCGCACGCGACCGAGATCATGCTGATGATTTCGTCGGAACCGTTGCCGAGCAGCACGTCGCAGCCGGCCGGCACGCGCATCGCGTGGCGCAGCTTGTCGAGCAGCGCGGCCGGGCGCGGCGCCGGGTAGCGGTTCAGCGCGACCTGCGCGAGCCGCTCGCCGAGCGCCGCGGCGAGCGGCGCCGGCAGCGGATACGGGTTCTCCATCGCGTCGAGCTTCACGAACCCGCTCGCGTCCGGCACCGGATAGCTGGTCATCGCGAGCACGTCGCGGCGGATGATGTCTTGTGGCGTCGTCATGGTCTCAAGCCGGCGTGCGTCGCGCCGGCGTCAAAGGGTCGGCAGGGCGGCGGCTGCCGCCCTGCACTCGTCTCCTGCCCGCTCCAAAAATGCGCGGTCAGCCCTTCATCCGGAACTCGGCGCTCCTTGCGTGCGCCTGCAGTCCTTCGCCGTAAGCGAGCTCGGACGCGATCTCGCCGAGCGTCTGCGCGCCTTCCGCGCTGACCTCGATCAGACTCGAGCGCTTGATGAAGTCGTACACGCCGAGCGGCGACGAGAAGCGCGCGGTGCGCGACGTCGGCAGCACGTGGTTCGGGCCCGCGCAGTAGTCGCCGAGGCTCTCGCTCGTGTAGCGGCCGAGGAAGATCGCGCCCGCGTGGCGGATCTGCTGGCCCCATTGCTGCGGCTCCAGCGCCGAGATTTCGAGGTGTTCCGGCGCGATGTCGTTGGCGATCCGGCACGCCTCGGCCATGTCGCGCACCTTGATCAGTGCGCCGCGGCCCTCGAGCGACGCGCGGATCACGTCCTGGCGCGGCATCGTCGGCAGCAGCTCGTCGATCGCCTTTTCGACGCGATCGAGGAACGCACCGTCCGGGCACAGCAGGATCGACTGCGCGAGTTCGTCGTGCTCGGCCTGCGAGAACAGGTCCATCGCGACCCAGTTCGGATCGGTCGTGCCGTCGCACAGCACGAGGATTTCCGACGGCCCGGCGATCATGTCGATGCCGACCGTGCCGAACACGCGGCGCTTCGCCGACGCGACGTACGCGTTGCCGGGGCCGCAGATCTTGTCGACGGCCGGCACCGTCTCGGTGCCGTATGCGAGCGCGCCGACCGCCTGCGCGCCGCCGATCGTGAACACGCGATCGACGCCGCCGAGCAGCGCTGCGGCCAGCACGAGGTCGTTCTTCACGCCGTCCGGCGTCGGCACGACCATCACGATCTCGCCGACCCCCGCGACGCGCGCGGGAATCGCGTTCATCAGCACCGACGACGGATACGCGGCCTTGCCGCCCGGCACGTACAGGCCGACGCGGTCGAGCGGCGTGACCTTCTGGCCGAGCACCGTGCCGTCGCTTTCCGTGTACTGCCAGCTATGCGTGCCGCACTCGATCTTCTGCTTCTCGTGGTACGCGCGCACCCGCGCCGCGGCCGCTTCCAGCGCCGCGCGCGCCTTCGGCGCGAGGCCGTCGAGCGCCGTCTGCAGCGCATCCTGCGGCAATTCGAGCGCGGCGACGCTGTTCGCGCTCAGCCGGTCGAAGCGGTTCGTGTACTCGAGCACCGCGGCGTCGCCGCGCGACTTCACGTCGGCGAGGATCTTCGCGACCGATTGCTCGATCGCTTCGTCTTCGCTCGCCTCGAACGCGAGCACGGCGCGCAGCGCGGCGCCGAAGCCTTCGTTCGTCGAATCGAGCTTGCGGATGGTGATGGACATGGGAGTTCCGTTACGGTGATGCGCTCAACCGCCATTCTGCGACGCGCGTTCGAACGCGTCGAGGATCGGCTTGAGCGCCGCGCGCTTCAGTTTCAGCGCGGCCTGGTTCACGACGAGGCGCGACGAGATCGCCATGATCTCCTCGACCTCGACCAGATTGTTCGCCTTCAGCGTGCCGCCCGAGCTGACGAGGTCGACGATCGCGTCGGCCAGCCCGACCAGCGGCGCGAGCTCCATCGAGCCGTACAGCTTGATCAGGTCGACGTGCACGCCCTTCGCGGCAAAGTGTTCGCGCGCCGTTTCGACGTATTTGGTCGCGACCCGCAGGCGCGCGCCCTGGCGCACTGCGTTCGCGTAGTCGAAGCCGGCCGGCACGGCCACCGACATCCGGCAGCGCGCAATGTTCAGATCGATCGGCTGGTACAGGCCCGAGCCGCCGTGCTCGACCAGCACGTCCTTGCCGGCCACGCCGAAATCGGCCGCGCCGTATTCGACGTAGGTCGGCACGTCGCTCGCGCGCACGATGATCACGCGCAGGTTCGGATCGGTCGTCGGCAGGATCAGCTTGCGCGACGTTTCCGGGTCCTCGGCCACCTGCACGCCGGCGGCGGCCAGCAGCGGCAGGGTTTCCTCGAAAATCCGGCCCTTCGACAGGGCGAGGGTCAGCGGCGCGGTCATGCTTGGCTCCCGGAAAGGCGGCGCACGTTCGCGCCGACGGCGGTCAGTTTGGCTTCCATGCGGTCGTAGCCGCGGTCTAGGTGATAGATGCGGTCGACGAGCGTTTCGCCGTCGGCGCGCAGCCCGGCGATCACGAGGCTCGCCGACGCACGCAGGTCGGTCGCCATCACGTTCGCGCCCGACAGCTTGTCGACGCCCGTCACGAGCGCCGTGTTGCCGTCGATCGTGATGTTCGCGCCGAGCCGGTTCAGCTCCTGCACATGCATGAAGCGGTTCTCGAAAATGGTCTCGACGACCTGCGCGGTGCCCGTCGCGACCGTATTGAGGGCCATGAACTGCGCCTGCATGTCGGTCGGGAACGCCGGGTATTCCGACGTGCGGATCGTCACCGCCGACGGGCGGCGATCCATCTTCACGCGCAGCCAGCTGTCGCCTTCCTCGATCGACACGCCGGCTTCGCGCAGCTTGTCGATCACCGCGTCGAGGATGTGCGGGCGCACGCCCGTCAGCATCACGTCGCCGCCGGCCGCCGCGACCGCGCACAGGAACGTGCCGGCCTCGATCCGGTCGGGGATCACCGAATGACGCGCGCCGTGCAGCCGCTCGACGCCCTGGATCACGAGGCGATCGGTGCCGATGCCGTCGATTTTCGCGCCCATCGCGACCAGCAAGTGTGCGAGATCGCTCACTTCCGGCTCGCGCGCGGCGTTTTCGATCACCGTCTCGCCGTCGGCGAGCGTCGCGGCCATCAGCAGGTTTTCCGTGCCCGTCACCGTGATCATGTCGGTCACGATGCGCGCGCCCTTCAGGCGCTTCGCGCGCGCCTCGATGAAGCCGTGCTCGATGCTGATTTCGGCGCCCATCGCCTGCAGGCCCTTGATGTGCTGGTCGACCGGTCGCGCGCCGATCGCGCAGCCGCCCGGCAGCGACACCTTCGCCTCGCCGAAACGCGCGAGCAGCGGCCCGAGCACGAGGATCGACGCGCGCATCGTCTTCACGAGCTCGTACGGCGCGACGAGGTTGTCGACGCGCGACGCGTCGAGCTGCACGCGGTAGCCGTCGGTCTCGCTCTTCACGCCCATCTGGTTCAGCACCTTCAGCGTCGTGCGCACGTCCTTCAGGTTCGGCACGTTGTCGAGATCGACCGGGTCGGCGGTGAGCAGACCCGCGCACAGGATCGGCAGCGCGGCGTTCTTCGCGCCCGACACGACGATCTCGCCGGACAGGCGGCGACCGCCTTCGATCGCGAGTTTGTCCATCCCCTGTCCCTGCGATTCCCCGTTGGCGGCCGGGTGTGCCGTGGCGACGCTCTGGACGGCGTCGCGCTCGTTGACGGTGACTTGCACTCAGTGATTTCCGTTTATGCGTTCTGCCATTCGGCGGGCGTCAGCGTCTTCATGCTGAGCGCGTGAATTTCCTGCTTCATGCGATCGCCGAGCGCCGCATAGACGAGCTGGTGCCGCTGGATCGGCCGCTTGCCCTCGAAGGCCGCCGACACGATCGTCGCGAAGAAATGCTGGCCGTCGCCTTCGACTTCCAGATGCGTGCAGGCGAGACCGCCGGCGATGTATTGCTTGACCTGTTCGGGAGTCGGCAACATGGTGTAAGGCTCCTGTGGCGCGCGCCGCCTTGGGCGGCCGCGGCCTGACGATATCAATGACGCAGTTTGTAGCCGGTCGCGAGCAGCCGCATCGCGATCAGCGCGAGCAGCACGAAGAAACCGGTGACGATCGCGAGGCTCGCGAACGGGTTGATGTCGGACGCGCCGAAGAACCCGAAACGGAAGCCGTCGATCATGTAGAAAAACGGGTTGAGACGCGACACTTCGCGCCACACGGGCGGCAGCGAGTGCGTCGAATAGAACACGCCGGACAGGAACGTCAGCGGCATGATCAGGAAGTTCTGGAACGCGGCGAGCTGGTCGAACTTCTCGGCCCAGATCCCGGCGATCAGGCCGAGCGTGCCGAGGATCGCCGAGCCGAGCAGCGCGAACGCAATGATGAACAGCGGCGCCGCGAAGTGCATCGGGATAAACCAGATCGTCACGACGAACACGCCGGTGCCGACCGCGAGCCCGCGCACCACGGACGCGAGCACGTACGCGCCGAAGATGTCGCGGTACGACAGCGGCGGCAGCAGCATGAACACGAGGTTGCCGGTGATCTTCGACTGGATCAGCGACGACGAGCTGTTCGCGAACGCGTTCTGCAGCACGCTCATCATCACGAGGCCCGGCACGAGAAAGCTCACGTACTCGACGCCCGGATAGACCTCGACGCGGCCCGACAGCGCGTGGCCGAAGATCGTCAGATACAGCAGCGCGGTGACGATCGGCGCGAGCACCGTCTGGAACGACACCTTCCAGAAACGCAGCAGTTCCTTGTAGAACAGCGTGCGAAACCCGCTTCCCGGCACGCGCCGGGCCGTCCCCTCGGACGTCAGCGAACGCAGTTCGCGTGGGGAGTGTTGATTCATGCCAGCCCCTCGATCACCTCGGCCCCGTTCATCACCTGGACGAACACATCCTCGAGGTCGGCCTTGCGGACCTCGATCTCGTCGAACGTGCAACCGGCCGCGCGGCATTGCGCGAGGATGCGTTCGACCTCGTCGTAGCTCCCGAGACGCAGCAGGTGCTCGCCCGGCGCGCGCGCGGCCGGATCGGTCTCCAGCCCGCGCAGCTCGGCCGGCAGCGCACCGGTCGCGAACCGCAGGTACAGTTGCAGGCCCGCGAACCGGCGCAGCAGCGCGTCGGTGCGGTCGAGCGCGACGACTTCGCCCCGGCGCAGCATCGCGATGCGGTCGCACAGCGACTCGGCTTCCTCGAGGTAATGGGTGGTCAGCACGATCGTGTGACCCTCGCGGTTCAGGCGCGAGATGAATTTCCACAGCGTCTGGCGCAATTCGACGTCGACGCCGGCGGTCGGCTCGTCGAGCACGATCACCGGCGGCCGGTGCACGAGCGCCTGCGCGACGAGCACGCGGCGCTTCATCCCGCCCGACAGCGCGCGCATGTTCGCGTCGGCTTTCTCGGTGAGATCGAGATTGGCCATCACTTCATCGATCCAGTCGTCGTTGCGGCGCAGCCCGAAGTAGCCGGACTGGATCCGCAGCGTCTCGCGGACGGTGAAGAACGGGTCGAAAACGAGTTCCTGCGGCACGACGCCGAGCGCGCGGCGCGCATTGCGGAAGTCCTGGACGACGTCGTGACCGCGCACCGAGATACTGCCTTCGTCGGCCCGGGCGAGCCCGGCGAGGATACTGATGAGCGTGGTCTTGCCTGCGCCGTTGGGGCCGAGCAGACCGAAAAACTCGCCTTCCTCGACCGACAGGCTGACGCCCTTGAGCGCCTGAAGCGACTTGTAGCGCTTCTTGACGTGACGGATTTCTATGGCTGACATGACTGTGCGCGACGCCAGGGCCGCGACGCCTATTCTGTGCTTGCTGCGAAAGAAAATGGGGGCCGGACGCCGATTGGCTGCCCCGCAAAACGCTTGATTATAGGGCAAACCGGCTGGGGGAGCCGGCGCCGAGGGCGCGCGGCCTGAAGCGTGCGCGCGCCGGCTGGCGCGGCAGGCTTCGGTCGGACAGGGTCAATGTCGCCCGGTGCCTTCGATGAGCGCGTCGACGCCGTAGGCGTGCGCGAGGCTGGCGAGCTTCGGAGGGAGATTGAGGATGTCGAGGGTCGCGCCGCGCGCTTTGGCGGCACGTTGCCATGCGAGCAGCACGGCGAGCGCGGACGAGTCGAACTGCGTCAGCGCCGCGCAATCGACGGCGGTTGCGCCCGCACCGATGCGCGCAAGACCGGCCGCGAGCGCGGACTTCGCGCTCGCGACGGTCAGCGAGGAGCCGGCTTCGAAGCCGCTCACGACGCTTGCTTGCCGGCGGCAAGTTGCTGGTTGCGCTGCGTCAGGAACTGGATCAGCCCTTCCACGCCGCTTTGCTGGATCTTCTCGTTGAACTGCTGCTGGTAGGTCTGGATCAGCCATGCGCCGAGCACGTTCAGGTCATACACCTTCCAGCCGTTCGCCGTCTTGTACAGGCGGTAGTCGATCTGGACCGGCTGGCCGTTGTTCATCGCGACCGTCTTGACCACGACGTCGGTATCGGCCGGATCCGCGCGGAACGGCGGGTACTGGATCTGCTGGTCCGGCTTCAGCTGCGCGAGCGCGCCCGAATACGTGCGGATCAGCAGCAGCTTGAACTGCTCCTGAACCTGCTGTTGCTGCTCGGCCGTCGCCGTGCGCCAGTTGCGGCCCATCGCGAGCTGCGTGGTGCGGCGAAAATCGGTGTACGGCAGGATGTCCTTGTTGACGATCGAGATGATGCGGTTGGTGTCGCCCTGCTTGATCGTCTGCTGCTTGACTTCGTCGAGCACCTGCTGGGTCGCCGTCTTGATCAGCGCCTGCGGGTTCGACTGGTCGACTTGCGCGTGAGCTGCGCTGCCGAACGAGAACAGCGCCGCGAAAACGGGGATCAGGAACAGTTTTTTCATCATAGTGGCCTGCATGAATGAGTCGATGCGAAGGTTGGAGCAGGTAGCTTACGCGCAAGTTCGCGTACGCTACCGACTGAATCGTTTCCGGCTGTAACGAATGTAAGTCCGTCAGTGCAGCCGGATGCTCGGGAACCGGAACCCGCCCGGCGACGGCGGCGCCACCTGCATCGCCGGCACGTTCGTCTCGCTGGCCGGGTTCGGCGATTCGGCCGTGCCCGACGCCGGCGCAGCAACCGCCGCGCCCGATGCGCCCGCCGGCGCCGCACCGCCCACCGCCGCCGCACCCGCGGTACCGGCCGCGCCGGCTGCCGCCGGTGCCGCGCCGTCTTCCGGCAGGTCGTACTTCGGCAGCGCGTCGTTGTTCGACGTTACGGCGGCCTCGCCGCGGGCGTTGCTGATCAGCGCCTGACGGCGCTGCAGGTACGCGTTGCGCACGAACGAATACTTGTCGAGCGCCGCGGCGTCCAGCACGTCGCCCGCGCCGAGCAGGTTCGCACGCGTGTTGACGAGGTTCACGCCGAACAGGCCCCAGCTCAGGCCATCCGGCTTCACGTAGGTAAGCGGGTTGCCGACGTAGTCGACGCCGAGGCCGGCCGTGTCGCGCAGCGTGCTCGGGCCGAGCAGCGGCAGCACGAGATACGGGCCCGACGGCATGCCGTAGCGGCCCATCGTGATCCCGAAGTCGGCCGTGTGCTTCGGCAGCTTCGCGATCGTCGCGACGTCGAACAGACCGCCGACGCCGAACACCGTGTTGATCACGACGCGCATGATGTCGCCGACGCCGTCCGCGATGCGCAGTTGCACGATGTTGTTCGCCGCGATGTAGACGTCGCCGATGTTCGAGAAGAAGTTCGTCACGCTGTCGCGCACCGGCTGCGGCACCACGTACTGGTAGCCCTTCGCGACCGGTTTCAGCGCGTACGTGTCGACCGTGTCGTTGAACTTGTACATCGTCCGGTTGAAGCCTTCGAGCGGATCGCCCTTGGTCGGCGTCTGCACGGTCGCGCAGCCGCTCAACGCGGCGACTGCCGCTACCGCCAGCGCGGCGTGCCTGATGCGGATCGTGTGCATGGTCATTACCCTCTTGTTTTCTCTCGTGTGGTTATTGGCCGGCTGAACCGGACACCGCCGACGCCGGCACCGCCACCGGCGCAGGCGCAGGCGCGGCCGATGCGCCGGCCGCCGGCTTCGCACCGCCCGCATCGGCGGCCTTGCTGTACAGGAACTGGCCGATCAGGTTCTCGAGCACGATCGCCGATTGCGTCATCGTGATCGTATCGCCCGCCTTCAGCATTTCGGTGTCGCCGCCCGGATCGAGGCCGATATATTGCTCGCCGAGCAGGCCCGACGTCAGGATCTTCGCCGACGAATCCTTCGGGAATTGGTACTGGCCGTCGACGTCGATCGTGACGAGCGCCTGGTACGTGTTCGTGTCGAAGCCGATCGACTTCACGCGGCCGACCACGACGCCGGCGCTCTTCACGGCCGCGCGCGGCTTCAGTCCGCCGATATTGTCGAATTTCATTCTCACCGAGTAGGTCGGCTGAAACGACAGCGAGCTCATGTTGCCGACCTTCAGCGCCAGGAACAGCACCGCAAGGAAGCCCACCACCACGAACAGGCCGACCCAGAAGTCGAGAGCAGTCTTTTTCATCGTCATCCCAAAATTTGGCTTGGCTGAGGCTTAGCTGAACATCAGCGCGGTCAGCAGGAAATCGAGGCCGAGTACGGCGAGCGACGCGAACACGACCGTCTTGGTGGTCGCGCGCGACACGCCCTCGGGCGTGGGCTTCGCTTCATACCCCTGGTACAGCGCAATGAAGGTCACGGCGAAGCCGAACACGATGCTCTTGATCACGCCGTTGCCGACGTCGGCCCAGACCTGGACCCCGCCCTGCATCTGCGACCAGAACGCGCCCGGATCGACGCCGATCAGCACGACGCCGACGAAATAACCGCCGAGCACGCCGACCGCGTTGAAGATCGCGGCCAGCAGCGGCATCGCGATGATGCCCGCCCACATGCGCGGCGCGATCACGTTCTTGATCGGGTCGACCGCCATCATCTCGAGCGCGGTGAGCTGCTCGCCGGCCTTCATCAGGCCGATCTCGGCCGTGAGCGACGTGCCCGCGCGGCCCGCGAACAGCAGCGCGGTGACGACCGGCCCGAGCTCGCGCACGAGCGACAGCGCGACCAGCAGGCCGAGCGCCTGCTCGGAACCGTAGCGGTTCAGCGTGTAATAGCCCTGCAGCCCGAGCACGAAGCCGACGAACAGCCCCGACACGGCGATGATCACGAACGAATAGTTGCCGAGGAAGTGGATCTGCTTCGTGACCAGCCGCGGCCGGCGCAGCAGCGGGAAGAATTCCAGCACGAGGCGCACGAACAGGCGCGTGCCGTAGCCCGCACGCTCGAGGCCGCCGATGACGTAACGTCCGATCGCGCTGATCATGCGCGCCCTCCGCCGAGCCCGAAATCCGCCGCGAGCGGCGGGCTCGTGTAATGAAATTTGAACGGGCCGTCCGGCGCGCCGTCGATGAATTGCCGCACGCTCGGATCGGTCGACGCGCGCAGCTCGTCGGGCGTACCCTGCGCGAGCACGCCGCCATTGGCCAGAAAATACACGTAATCGGCGATCGCGAACGATTCCGGCACGTCGTGCGTGACGAGGATCGACGTCGCGCCGAGCGCCTGGTTCAGCGTGCGGATCAGGTTCGCGGTGATGCCGAGCGAGATCGGATCGAGGCCCGCGAACGGCTCGTCGTACATGATGAGCTGCGGATCGAGCGCGATCGCGCGTGCCAGCGCGATGCGGCGCGCCATCCCGCCCGACACCTCGGACGGCATCAGGTCGCGCGCGCCGCGCAGCCCGACCGCGTTGAGCTTCATCAGCACGAGGTCGCGGATCAGGTCTTCGGGCAGATCGGTATGTTCGCGCAGCGCGAACGCGACGTTCTCGAACACCGACATGTCGGTAAACAACGCGCCGAACTGGAACAGCATGCCCATCTTGCGGCGCAACGCATACAGCCCGTCGCGCGTTTGCGCGCCGACATCGGCGCCGTCGAACAGCACCTGGCCGCGGCGTGCGCGCACGAGGCCGCCGATCAGGCGCAGCACGGTGGTCTTGCCGCAACCCGAGCCGCCCATGACCGCGACGACCTGCCCGCGCCCGAAGCGCAGGTTCAGGTTGGACAGGACGAGGCGGTCGCCGTAGCCAAAGTCGACGTCGCGAAGTTCCAGCAGGGTCTCGGTAGGAGTGGGGCTCACGGAGCTGACAGTCCTTTTACGCAGAACGCCGAATTATAGGGCCTGCATTGGAATGATGTCGTGACGCCGTTCCGGGCCCTCCGGTCAACGATTGTCAAATTGTCCGGCAAAGCACTGCTGCAGTGCAATAAGCGCCGTCCGATAGTCGGCCGCGCCCGTGACCGCGCTGACCACCGCGACGCTGCCGACGCCCGTCGCCAGCACGGCCGGCAGCGCGTCGAGCCCCACCCCGCCGATCGCGACCAGCGGCGCCCGCGCGCCGGCGAAGCGCGCGTAGCGGGCAATCCGCGCCAAACCCTGCGGCGGCGCGGCGACGGCCTTGGTCGCGGTCGCGTACACGGGGCCGAGCGCGAGGTAGCTCGGCCGTTCGTGCAGCGCCCGCAACATCTCGTAATAACCGTGGCTCGACAGTCCGAGCCGCAGGCCCGCGCGCGCGATCGCGGCCAGATCGGCCGTTTCGAGGTCCTCCTGACCGAGATGTACCCCGTACGCCCCCTCTTCTGCGGCGATCTGCCAGTGATCGTTGATGAACACGCGCGCATCGGGATAGCGGCGCCCGGCCGCGACCGCGCGCGCGATTTCTTGACGGAGTGCGTCCGGCGTCGCATCTTTCACGCGCAATTGCACGGTTCGCGCGCCGCCATCGAGCACGCGTTCGACCCATTCGGCGCTCGGCACGACCGGATAGAGGCCGAGTTGCGCGGGGCACGGCGGGAACGCCGGCTCCGGCGCGGGCGGCAGCCCGGCGACGCGCGGGAATCGCTCGGCATCGACCGGCCATGCGTCGGCGGCGTGCGTCTCGTCGCCGTCGCGCCACGCCAGCGCGAGAACCAGCGCGTCGACCGGTGCGAAGCCGCAATCGAGGAATGCGGCAAGCGCCGCGATCCAGTCGTCCGCGAGCGGATGCGCGGCGTCCAGCGCGTAGCGCACGCCCGCCGCATGCAGCACGGCGCTGCGCTCGTCGAATTCGATCGCCACCGCATCGGGCGACGCTGGCCGCGACACGGCCGACGCACGCGCCTGCGCGGCGCGATCGCCGGCCGACACGATCAGCACGTCGCCATCGGCCGGCACGTCGGGCGCCGCCACGCAGAGCCGCCACGGCGCCGCGCCGTCCGGCCAGTCGCCGAGCCGCGCGCGAATCCGCTCGGCCGCTTCGGCCAGCTCGTCGGCCGGCGGCCAGAACGCATCGGCGAAGCGCGCGCTCATGCGCCGCCTCCGTCCTGGTGCCAGAACGGCATCCCGACGACCGGCGTGCTCGCGTGCGCGGTTTCGCGCGCATCCATCGGGCCGGCGAGATACGCGGCACGGCCGGCCTCGACGCCCTGCGCAAACGCGCGCGCCATGATCTCCGGGTGCGTCGCCTGCGACACGGCCGTATTCAGCAGCACGCCGTCGAAACCCCACTCCATCACCTGGCACGCGTGCGACGGCACGCCGAGCCCCGCGTCGACGATCAGCGGCACGTCCGGCAGCCGTTCGCGCAGCACGCGCAGGCCGTACGGATTCACGACGCCCTTGCCGGTGCCGATCGGCGCGCCCCACGGCATCAGCGCCTCACAGCCGACGTCGAGCAGGCGCCGGCCGATCACGAGATCCTCGGTGCAGTACGGCAGCACCTTGAACCCGTCCTTGACCAGTTGCGCGGCGGCATCGATCAGCCCGACCGGGTCGGGCTGCAGCGTGTAGTCGTCGCCGATCAGCTCGAGCTTGATCCAGTCGGTGCCGAAGACCTCGCGCGCCATGTGCGCGGTGGTCACGGCTTCGGCGACGGTCTGGCAGCCGGCCGTGTTCGGCAGCAGCGGCACCGCGTGGCGCTTGAGCAGGTCGAAGAAGCCGGCTTCGGCCGTGCCGCCCGTCATCTGGCGGCGCAGCGCGACCGTCACCATCCCGGGGCGCGACGCGGCGATCGAATCGGACAGCGACTGCAGCGACGGATAGCGCGACGTGCCGAGCAGCACGCGGCTTGCGAAGGTTTCGCCGTACAGCGTCAGCGTGTCGGCGGAGGTGGGGGACGTCATGTCGTTTTCCTGGAAGAGCGGGGACGAACCGGCGGCGCTCAGCCGCCCGCGACGGGGTGCACGACGTCGAGCCGGTCGCCCGCCGCGAGCGCGCGCGCCGCATGCTGCGTACGCGCGACGAAATTGCCGTTCAGCGCCACCGCGTACGGCGGACGCGCGCCGTACGCGGCGAGCGCGTCGGCCACCGTCGCGCCGTCGGGCAACGTCAGGGTCTGTTGATTGATCTGGATATCCATGAGGCTGGGTCGAATTCGGTCGGCGGCGCGCGTCAGGCCGGCTGGTGCGCGTCGTTGCGGTGATGGAGAAGCGTCGGCCAGCGCGCGGTGGCGCGCCATGCGGCAAATGCGTCGGGATCGCCGAGCGTGCCGCCGAGCGCGGCCTGCGCGCACGCGACGGCCGCCTGCGCGACTTCCGGCGCGATCATGAAGCCGTGCCGGTACAGGCCGTTGACGGCGAGCGTCGATGCGCCGTCCCAGATCACCGCCGGACGATGATCGGGCAGCGTCGGCCGGCACTGCGCGTTGAGTTCGAGGATGCGCGCCTCGCCGAACGCCGGATGCACGGAGAACGCCGCGCTCAGCAGTTCGAGCGCGGAACGCACGCTCACGGGCGACATGTCCTCGCCCTCCACCTCGGTCGCGCCGATCACATAGAGATCGTCCTGCTTCGGTGCGATGTACAGCGGGTAGCGCGGATGCAGCAGCCGCACGGGCCGCGTGAGCCCGATGCCGGGCGCGTGCACGCGCGCGACTTCGCCGCGGATGCCGCGCAACGCGGGCAGCGCGGGTTTCGCGCCGAGCCCGCGACAATCGATCGTGACATGCGCGGCGGGCAGGTTCGCGTCGTCGACCGCCGCGTGCCAGTGCAGCGCGACGCCGCGTTCGGCGAGGCCCGCGGCGAGCGCGCGCAGCGCCTGGCGGTTGTCGAGCTGGCCTTCGCGCGGCAGCATCAGCCCGCGCGCGAAGCGGCCCGCGAGCGCGGGTTCGGCCGCGTCGACCTGCGCACCGGCCAGCGTCACGAAACCGCCGTCGAACAACTCGGCCGGCGCGTTCGCGCGCACGCGCCGCTCGAACAGCGGCGCCTCCGCGCGGTCCGCGTGATGCCAGACGACGAGCGTGCCGCGATGCTGGAAGAAGACGGGTTCGGGCAGTTCCGCGAGCCACTGCGGCCAGCGCGCGAGCGACGCGGCGCCGAGCTCGGTGATCAGCAGCTCCGCGCTCGCCGCTTCCGCGAGCGGCGCGAGCATCGCGGCCGCGATCCACGCGGCCGACTGCTCGCCGTCCGGCCCGCCGCGCTCGTAGAGCGCGACGCGATGCCCGTCACCCGCGAGCCGCCACGCGATCAGGCGGCCGACGAGGCCGCCGCCGAGTACCGCGAAATCGGGTCGTGCATCCCGGACGTTCATCGCGCGCCCTCCGCGCGGTCACGCGCGACGAGCGTCGACGTGCACGCGCCACCGCATGCGAACGCACGCGACATCGGGCCGGGAACCATGCAAAAGACTGAAGATTGTGCGGTCATCATTCCTTCCGTAACGCGCAATGCGCGTACCCAAAAGGACGAAACCGGCAGCAAAGGCCGGCCGGGCGGGACTCGGGCGCTGACCATATGGGATGGCGGCCAGCGCGGCCCGGCGGGATCAGAAACTTCCCTCGCCGGTATTACCCGGATCGGGTGCGAAGGGTCTTTCTCAGCCTCGCCGCGCTGCCCGGAACATCTGCCGGCCGCGCCACGAAGCACCCCTGTTTCGTCGTCGGCCATTAGACCATAAAAGCGGAAAGCGCCGCAAACTGTCCCCCTTGCGGCAAATTCGCCGGCGCGCCGCGCCGCTCTGGCACAATGCCCGCAGGCCGGCCGCGCGAGCGGCCGGTTGCCGCGTCACCGCCGGTTTTTAAGTGCCGTTTAAGACGCACGGGCGACCATCCGGACGCCCGCCGTCCGTCGGCGCCGCGCCCCGGCATGCCGTATCGCGGCGCGCGCCCGGTTTCGCCCGGCCCGCGCGCCGGCTCATCATCAGGAAGCACATGACCCAATCGATCGATCCCGTCCGCTCCGCCTCCGACGCGCCGCAGGACGAGCGCCCGGTATCCGCATGGAGCCTCATCAAGCCCTACTGGGTATCGTCCGAATGGAAAATCGCGTGGGGGTTGCTGGTCACGATCATCGCGATCAACCTCTGCGTGGTCTGGATCAACGTCAAGCTGAACAAGTGGAACGCGCAGTTCTACAACGCGCTGCAGTCGAAGGACGTCCACGACTTCCCGAACCTGCTGATGCAGTTCTCCGCGCTCGCGTTCGGCTTCATCATCCTCGCCGTCTACGGCCGCTACCTGCGCCAGATGCTCGGCTTCCGCTGGCGCCAGTGGCTCACCGACCGCTTTCTCGGCCAGTGGCTCGGCGATCGCGCGTTCTACCGGATCGAGCGTGACCGCCTCGCCGACAACCCCGACCAGCGGATCACCGACGACCTCCAGTCGTTCGCGACCACGACGCTCGCGCTGTCGCTCGACCTGCTGTCGACGGTCGTCACGCTCGTGTCGTTCATCACGATCCTGTGGTCGCTCGCCGGCGCGCTGACGTTCACGCTCGGCGCGACGCCGATCGCGATTCCCGGCTACATGGTGTGGGCGGCCGCGCTGTACGCGGTGATCGGCTCGCTGATCATCCAGAAGGTCGGTCATCCGCTCGTGTCGATCAACTACCAGCAGCAGCGCGTCGAGGCCGATTTCCGCTTCGGGCTGATCCGCGTGCGCGAGAACGCCGAGCAGATCGCGTTCTACGACGGCGAGAAGACCGAGGCCGGCAACGCGCAGAGCCTCTTCATGCGCATCCGCGACAACTGGTGGCGCGTGATGAAGTACACGAAGCGGCTCACGTTCGTGCTGAGCTTCTACGGGCAGATCGCGATCATCTTCCCGCTCGTCGTCGCCGCGCCGCGCTACTTTGCCGGTGCGTTCTCGTTCGGCGTGCTGATGCAGATCTCGTCCGCGTTCGGCACCGTCAGCGATTCGTTCTCGTGGTTCATCAACAGCTACTCGACCCTCGTCGAATGGCGCGCCACCGTCAACCGTCTGCGCGAATTCAAGCGCGTGATGGGCACGTCGCACCTGAAGGAAAGCCTGTCGCCCGCGACCGAGCACGGCGGCATCAACCTGCACTACATCGACGCCGCGAAGCTGTCCACGTCGTCGCTCAAGCTCGCGCTGCCGAACGGCAACGCGCTCGCGAACATCGGCGACGTCACGATCGAGCCCGGCTCGCGCTGGCTCGTGGTCGGCAAGTCCGGTTCCGGCAAGAGCACGTTCATGCGCGCGCTCGCGGGGCTGTGGCCGTTCGGCGACGGCGCGATCGACGCGCCGGTCGGTGCGCGGATGATGTTCGTGCCGCAAACCAGCTATTTGCCGATCGGCACGCTGAAGGCCGCGCTCACCTACCCGGCGACGCCCGACACGTTCAGCGACGAAGCATGCCGCGATGCGCTGCGCGCGTGCCGTCTCGAGGATTACGTCGAGCGCCTCGACGAAACCGCGCACTGGACCCGCGTGCTGTCGCCGGGCGAACAGCAGCGTCTGGCCGGCGCGCGCGTGCTGCTGCACAAGCCCGACTTCCTGTTCCTCGACGAGGCGACCAGCGCGCTCGACGCCGACAACGAAGCCCGCCTCTATCACCTGTTCGCCGAACGGCTGCCGAAGGCCGCGATCGTCAGCATCGCGCACCGCGAATCGCTGGCCGCGTTCCACGTCGGCACGATCAACGTCGAGCGCGTGAGCAGCGACGACAAGGTCGCCGCGTGAACGCACGCGCCGCGCACGTCGCCCGGATCGCGCTGATCACCGGCGCGGGGTCGGGGATCGGCGCGGCGCTCGCGCGGCGGCTCGCGGCGCCCGGCGTCGCGCTGGCGCTGCATGCGCGCGGCGCGGACGATGCGGCACGCGCGCGGCTCGCAGCAGTCGCCCAGGCGTGCACGGCGGCCGGCGCGGAATGCGTGACGTTGACCGGCGATCTCGCTGAGCCCGGCGTGGCTGCCACGCTCGTCGATGCCGTCGCCACCCGCTTCGGCGGGCTCGACCAGCTCGTCGCGAACGCCGGCTTCGCCGCGCGGCAATCCTTTTCCGAGCTCTCCGCGAACGCACTCGCGTCCGCCTTCGCGACGATGCCCGGGGCGTTCTCCGCGCTCGCGGGCCACGCGCGGCCGCTGCTCGAAACGTCGGCCACGCCGCGGATCGTCGCGGTCAGTTCGTTCGTCGCGCACCGCTACCGCGCCGATGCACCGTTCGCGGCGACCGCCGCCGCGAAGGCCGCGCTCGAATCGCTGGTGCGTAGCGCGGCCGCCGAATTCGCCGCGCACGGCATCACCGTCAATGCGGTCGCGCCGGGCTTCACGCGCAAGGACCACGGGCCGAGCGCCGGCAACGCCGCCGCGTGGGCGCAGGCCGAACAGGCGACGCCGCTCGGCCGCATCGCGGAACCCGACGACGTCGCCGCGCTGATCGCGTTCCTGCTGTCGGACGCGGCACGGCAGATCACCGGCCAGGTCATCCACGTCGACGGCGGCCTGACGCTCTGACGCGGCTTCCCTCCTGCCTGCTTTTCAGCACGAACCTGCATCCGCCTTTTTGGCATGCCGGAGCGCGCCCGTAAAATAACCGCGACGCGGCAGCGCGGGACGAGACAAGACGAGAGGGGGCGGCAAGCATGCAGGCATTCCAGTGGTTCAACGAATTGTCGACGCGCGAGCGCCGGACGCTGTACGCCGGATTCGGCGGCTATGCGGTCGACGCGTTCGACTTCATGATCTATTCGTTCCTGATTCCGACGCTGATCGCCACCTGGGGCATGACAAAGAGCGAGGCCGGGATGATCGCGACCAGTTCGCTGATCTCGTCGGCGATCGGCGGCTGGGTCGCCGGCATCCTCGCCGACCGCTATGGCCGCGTGCGCGTGCTGCAGTGGACGATCGCGACGTTCGCGCTGTTCACGTGCCTGTCCGGCTTCACGCATTCGTTCTGGCAGCTCCTTGCGACGCGCACGCTGCAGGGTTTCGGCTTCGGCGGCGAATGGTCGGTCGTGACGATCATGATGGCCGAGACGATCCGCTCGCCCGAGCATCGCGCGAAGGCCGTCGGCACCGTGCAGAGCAGCTGGTCGTTCGGCTGGGGCGCGGCCGCGATCCTTTACTGGGCGTTCTTCGCGCTGCTGCCCGAGCAGATCGCGTGGCGCGCGTGCTTCTGGATCGGCATCGTGCCCGCCTTGTGGATCCTGTACATCCGCCGCAACGTCAGCGATCCCGACATCTATACGGCCACCCGCCGCGCGCGCGACGAAGGCCGCGTGTCGGGCCACTTCCTCGAGATCTTTTCGCCGCCGCACCTGCGCGCGACGCTGTTCGGCAGCGCGCTGTGCACCGGCATGCTCGGCGGCTACTACGCGATCACGACGTGGCTGCCCACCTATCTGAAAACCGTGCGCCATCTGTCGGTGTTCAACACGAGCGGCTATCTGGTCGTGCTGATCGTCGGTTCGTTCGTCGGCTACGTGGTCGGCGCGATGCTCTCTGACCGGCTCGGCCGCCGCGCGTCGTTCATCCTGTTCGCGATCGGCTCGTTCTCGCTCGGCATGGCGTACACGATGCTGCCGATCACCGATACCGCGATGCTGCTGCTCGGCTTTCCGCTCGGCATCGTCGTGCAGGGCATCTTCGCGGGCGTCGGCGCGTATCTGTCGGAGCTGTATCCGGGCGCGATCCGCGGCTCGGGCCAGGGCTTCTGCTACAACCTCGGCCGCGGGCTCGGCTCGTTCTTCCCGATCCTCGTCGGCGCGCTGTCGCAATCGATGTCGCTCGTGAAGGCGATCGGCCTCGTCGCGGGCGGCGGCTATCTGCTGGTGATCGTCGCGGCGCTCGTGCTGCCGGAAACGCGCGGCAAGTCGCTCGTCGACGATCCGGCGGTCGCGTCGTGAGCCACCGCTTCGTTCCGGACACCGCATGCACGTGATCGTTCTCGGCGCCGGCGTGATCGGCGTCACCACCGCCTGGCACCTGCGCGAAGCAGGCTGCGACGTCACCGTGATCGAACGCGAGGCCGATGTCGCGCAGGCGACGAGCCTCGGCAACGCAGGCGTGATCGCGCCGGGCTACGTGACGCCGTGGGCCGCGCCCGGGATGCCCGGCAAGATCCTGAAATACCTGTTCAAGCCCGCGTCGCCGCTGATCTTCCGGCCGACGTTCGACGCCGCGCAGTGGCGCTGGATCGCGCGCTGGCTGCGCGAATGCGAATTCGAGCGGTTCCGCGTGAACAAGCAGCGGATGCAGCGCATCGCGTATTACAGCCGCGCGTGCCTGCATGCGTTTCGCGACCGTTATCCGTTCGACTACGGCGCGAGCCGCGGCTACCTGCAACTGCTGCGCAGCGCGTTCGACGTCGAGATGGCGCAGCCCGCGCTGAAGGTGCTGCGCGATGCCGGCATCGCGTTTCGCGAACTCGACGCGGCCGGCTGCACCGCGATCGAGCCAGGCCTGCGCTGGGCGCGGCAGGCGCCCGTCGGCGGCATCTACCTGCCCGACGACGAAGCGGGCGACTGCGCGCGCTTCACGCGCGAACTACGGGTGCTGTGCGAAGCGAACGGCGTGGCATTCCGCTTCAACACCGAACTGCGCGCACTCGATGTCGCGGGCGGAAAAGCGCGTGGCGTCCACGTCGCCGCCGTGAGCGGAAACCACGAAGGCAACGGTAGCGGCGGCGCGCGACACCGCACGACACTCGCCGCCGACGCGATCGTCGTCGCGCTCGGCGTCGACAGCGCCGGCCTGCTGCGACCGCACGGCATCGACGTGCCGCTGTATCCGGTGAAGGGCTACTCGGCCACGCTCGCGGTCGTCGACGACGAAAAGGCGCCCTGCGCCGCGCTGATGGACGAATCGCTGAAGACCGCGATCACGCGCTTCGGCCCGACGCTGCGCATCGCCGGCACCGCGGAGCTCGGCAATCGCCACGCGGCGCTGCGGCAACAGGCGCTCGACACGCTGATGAAGGTGCTCGACGACTGGTTCCCGCACGCGGCCGATCGCGCGTCGGCGCGTTTCTGGATGGGCCGCCGGCCGATGACGCCCGACGGGCCGCCGCTGCTCGGCGCGAGCGGCATCGACGGCCTCTGGCTCAACGTCGGCCACGGCTCGACGGGCTGGGCGATGTCGATGGGTTCGGGAAAAGTGGTCGCGGATCTCGTCACCGGACGCACGCCGGAGATCGATCTGGCGGGGTTGACGCTCGCGCGGTACGGCCGCTAGGCCTGTTCGCGCGAATAACGACGAACGACGCCGCCATGCGGGCGGGAAGGCACGTTCCCCTCTCAGGAAAAATTCATTCGTGGGGCCGCTCCTCAGCGCCGACGCTGTCGTCCGCGCGTGCGATCGGCGCCGACACGATCGGCCGATGCGACACGCCCTCCTGCGACAGCCGGCTTTCGAACAGCGTCAGCGCTTCGACGCGCACCTCGACGGGCCGCCCCGGCGTGCCGCCGTGCGCGGGCTGGCCGATCGCATCGTGCGGCAGCCGCGCGAGCGTCACGTGCGGCCGGAACGGCCGCCGGTCAGCCGGCACGCCGAGTTCGCGCAACAGCGCCGCCAGCCCCGCATTCAGCGCGACGCAAGCGGCATCGGCCGCGAGCTCCGCGACGATCAGCCGCGCACGCGGCAGGCTCGGCCACCACGCGATCCGCTCGACCGGCAACGACGGCAACGCATGCGCGGCCGCGAGCGCGGGCAGGTGCGCGGCCAGCGCGTCGCACCGCTCCCGCTCGATTGCGCCGATGAACGCGAGCGTCATGTGCAGTTGCGCGGGCAGCGTGCGCCGCGCCCCGCGGGTGACCGGCAACGCGTGCAGCGCGTCGCGCGATGCCGCATCGGGCATCAGCGCGACGAACGCACGGAGCCGGTCGCCGTTCATGATTCGCTCACGGCGGCCCGCGGCGCATTCGGCGCGTCGGCGGAAGCGACCGGACGCTGCGGCAGCGGGCCATGCTCGCCCCACACGTCGGCCGGCAGCACGAGTGCGAGCTCGGGAATCGTGTTGCGCGTGAACACCGGATCGGCGACGCCGGCCGCGCGCTGGCGGCGATAGTCGGCCCACGCGGCGTGCGCGTACTTGCCGAGCGCGAGGATCGCGATCAGGTTGATGATCGCCATCAGCCCCATGCTCGTATCGGCCATCGTCCACACGAGCGGCAGTTGCCCGACGCTGCCGAACATCACCATGCCGAGCACGGCGATGCGGAACAGCGGCAGCACGCCGCGCCGCTTCGTGATGAATTCGACGTTGCCTTCCGCATACGCGTAGTTGCCGATCACCGACGAGAACGCGAGGAAGAAGATCGCGACGGCCATGTAGATGCCGCCCCAGTCGCCGACGTGGCTCGAAATCGCGCGCTGCGTGAGCGCCGCGCCCTCCATCCCGGTGCCGAGTTCGTACTGGCCCGACAGCAGGATCACGAACGCGGTCGCGCTGCAGATCACGATCGTGTCGACGAACACGCCGAGCATCTGGATCAACCCCTGCGTGACGGGGTGGCGCGTGCTGGCGGTCGCGGCCGCGTTCGGCGCGCTGCCCATGCCCGCCTCGTTCGAGAACAGTCCGCGCTTTACGCCGATCGCGATCGCCTGGCTGACCGCATAGCCGGTCAGGCCGCCGGCCGCCTGTTCGAGGCCGAACGCGCTCTTCACGATCAACGCGATCACGCCGGGCACCAGCGTGATGTGCGTCGCGACCGCGTAGACCGCGAGTGCGAGGTAGCCGATCGCCATCAGCGGCACGATCACCTGCGCGACCGTCGCGATGCGGCGGATGCCGCCGAAGATGATCGGCGCGGAAAGCAGCATGAGACCGAGGCCGACCGTCTCGCGACGCCAGCCGAACGACGTATGAAACGCATCGGCGATCGCGTTGGCCTGCACCGCGTTGAACACGAAGCCGAACGCGAGGATCAGCGACAGCGAGAACAGCACGCCGAAGCCGCGCGAGCACAGCCCCGTCTGGATGTAGTACGCGGGGCCGCCGCGATAGCTGCCGTCCGGGTGCGACACCTTGAAGATCTGCGCGAGCGTCGCTTCGACGAACGCGGACGACATCCCGACGAGCGCGGTCATCCACATCCAGAAGATCGCGCCCGGCCCGCCGACCGTCAGCGCCACCGCGACGCCGGCGATGTTGCCGGTGCCGACGCGGCTCGCGAGCCCGGTCGCGAACGCCTGGAACGACGAGATGCTGCCCGGCTCGCCCTTGCTGCCGACCAGCTTCATGCTGAGGAACAGCGCCTTCAGCTGGATCATCCGGAACCGCAACGTGAACCACGCGCCGGCGCCCAGCAGCAGCGCGATCAGCACGTAGTTCCACAGCACGCCGTTGACGGCGTCGATCAGCCCTTGCACGAATGCTTCCATCCAGAGTCCTTGTAAATAACGTCAGTCATGTGCGGCGACCGCGAATGCGGCCCGAGGGGCGACATGATATGACAGTTCTCAAGGATTATTACAAAACGAAAGGATTTGAGATGACGAAAAATCGGAGCCGGATGTCATCAGGTTAGACGACGCTTCGCGAAAATGCGGGGGTGTCCCAGGTGCAACAGCCCGGCGGGGCAATATGCCCGGAGCATCATGAATCGTACGTTGTCCCAATGCACCGATCACAAAGCTCGAAACAGGCATTCTTGCGTTCGCGAAAAGCAGGGAATCGTCATCGACGAACTCGGATTCGTCGGCGCTCCGCTGCCATGCCGGCACGCCCGGCAGGTCAAGATTCGATCTGAGATCGGACCCGCTGCGTCGCGACGATCACGTCACCGGGTTCGAAAGAAACTCAGATGCTTCCGCTCGGCAAACCCAGCGCAATGATTTCAGGCAACCGCAAGTAATCGTCTAGTTGGTAGCGCCATAAAAAACGGGCGGCCTCGTGGGTGACCGGCTGATACGACAGCAATCCTCGAGCCGCACTTACCACAGCAAGTTGAAGCGCCATCAGGTGTGCATCGCCCGAACAAATGCACTCCCTCGCCTTAGACAACCCCGTAACTATTAGACACATTGCCCCACAACAGAACACGCAGGAAAAACGTTCCCGCATTTCGATTTTTCTCGACTCTTGTCAGAAGGCTACGCAACGGAAACGGATCAGCCAGCTGACCATGCATCTTCAGCCGTTCCTTGCCCAGAGCCGACATACGTGGGGATTTCGAGACAAGGAGGAGCCGTCGCATGCCTTCATGAATCTCGTTTCATATCGGTTCTCAGAATCAATCCAGACGACTCCGTCACGAAGACGTACAGGGAAAATTCCTTGCCAACTTCTTAAAAAAGTATAACCGTCTTACGTTCAGGCCTGCGAATCAATCATCGAAATCACCACTGAACGGGGTATGAAATGACGACACGTAATCCTTGGAAACAGACAAACCAATCCTCCAAAGAAGAACAACAGCCTTTGATGCGACGACGTTTGCTGGTTGCGTCAACAGTGCTCCCATTTGGCACGCTGCTGAAGCACACGACGGCCATGGCTCAGAACAATGTTCTTCCGCCCATCACAATCACAACACCAAAGCCACCGGATTTCAATTTCGGTGATTTCGGCGTCAAGGTAAACGACATTCCCGGCGCCAATCCTGGTGCCGGAATTCCGGCACCGACGGTTTGCTTCAATCAGCATTGCACATCGAATTTCATGTTGCATTTTGCAAACACGGGAAACATGATCCGCGCCACCGAGATGTTCCTCAAACACCTTGATATATTTGGAAAAAACGACACAGCATTCTGGCGAAATCAACTAACACTGGTAGGTGGCTTCACTCCGTGGCTGGCCCTTGGTGGCTACAAGCATTTACCCGGCGCCAACCAATATGGGTTTAGCTTCGAGCCGGGGCAATATGCCAACATCACTGCATTATTCGGCATATACATTGGTCAGTCACACGACATCCCTCCGACGAGCACATTTGCATCGTATGGAAATCCATTGATGTTCGTCGAAGCAATTAATCACTGGATACACGGAGACGGAACCCAACAAACCATCAATATTGAATCTCTTAATTTGAAAATGAGCATCGCCGATTTCAGAGAAGTAACGAAGGCTGTTGAGAATCCCGGGTATGGCCCCGGCACCTACTCGTTCGACACAGCTTTCAGCACCAACATCTTCAATCACGGAACAAAGGACCTCTGGAGCGCCTCAGTCTTTGGACGAGTATCCGGCAGGATACGTGGCACACTTGTGATGCTTGAGGACGATACATATCGGTTTGACGGCTACTACTCACTCAATCCCGATAGATTCGATGCAGATCCCTCAAACCGCCCATTCCTGCAGGAAGCTGCAACGACATTTCTGGCCAAGCTCGGCGCTATCCTGGGGCACAAGGACTATCAAATCAATTTTTTCGGCGAAAAAAGTCTTTCGTTCTCAGGCCAACGGCCGGTCAAGAATGCAGGCACACACCCCCCTCAGGCAGTCCATAGACCGTCGCTCGGTGGACTGATGCGCCCGCCTCGCTAGCATGCCGCCGGGCGGCTCCGGAAATGTGGCTGCCCGAGTCAATCACACATGTTCTTTACGTCCAATCCAGCCCTTCATGATTTCCAAAGCCATGCGAGGCGTTCTCAGGCTAGTTCTTTGGCTGGTTGGCGCAGTAATCTGCGCCTATACACTACTGTTCATCGTCGTCGCGACATCCCGATATGAGCGGACCGAAGGCAGTTGCCCCGACATGTCTGTCGACGCGCTACGAAAAAATGTACAGGCCCGTCTTCTCGAAGAGCATGGAATACCGCCGGACAGCATCCGGTTCGACGGCGCGCCGCAGTATCACGCATGGAAGCTGGGTGTGTGGGAATTCCCGCTGCGCGTCGACGAAACCCGATACACCGCGATGATTGATTGCAACGGGCAGCTTGCAAGCTACGGGCAAACCATCGATCCGTTGGGCGCCGCAACCGAACAAGCTCGCGCTCGCTCGCAGCCTCAAAAATAAAAAAACCGGGCGCCCTTTCGGACGCCCGGCTTCCATCGAAACCCGCTCGCGCGCTTCAGCTCAGCGCGGCAGTTCCGAATGCCCCATCAAGTACGCGTCGACCGAGCGCGCGCACTGGCGGCCTTCGCGGATCGCCCACACCACGAGCGACTGGCCGCGACGCATGTCGCCTGCCGCGAACACCTTGTCGACCGACGTGTAGTACGAACGGTCGCCTTCGGTCGCCGCACGCGCATTGCCGCGCGCATCCTTCGCGACGCCGAACGCGTCGAGCACCGGCGCAGCCGGCTGCGTGAAGCCCATCGCGAGCAGCACGAGATCGGCCTTCATCTCGAACTCGGAACCCGGCACTTCCTGCATCTTGCCGTCCTTCCACTCGACACGCACCGCGATCAGCTTCTCGACCTTGCCGTTCTTGCCTTCGAGACGCTTCGTCGCGACCGCCCAGTCACGCTCGCAGCCTTCCTCGTGCGACGACGACGTACGCAGCTTGATCGGCCAGTACGGCCACACGAGCGGCTTGTTTTCCTCTTCCGGCGGCTGCGGCAGCAGCTCGAACTGCGTGACCTGCTTCGCGCCGTGACGGTTCGACGTGCCGACGCAGTCCGAACCCGTATCGCCGCCGCCGATCACGATCACGTGCTTGCCCTTCGCGAGCAGCTGGTCGGCGAGCTTGTCGCCCGCGTTCACGCGGTTCTGCTGCGGCAGGAAATCCATCGCGAAATGGACGCCCGCGAGCTCGCGGCCCGGCACCGGCAGGTCGCGCGGCGTTTCCGAACCGCCGGCGATCACGACCGCGTCGAATTCTTCCTTCAGCGTGTCCGGCGAGATGGTTTCCTTCGCGAGGCTGCCGATCGACTCGGGCAGCGGCTCCTTGCCGATGAACACGCTGGTACGGAACGTCACGCCTTCCGCTTCCATCTGGCGCATGCGGCGATCGATCAGCCACTTCTCGAGCTTGAAGTCGGGAATCCCGTAACGCAGCAGGCCGCCGATGCGGTCGTTCTTCTCGAACACCGTCACGTCGTGGCCCGCACGCGCGAGCTGCTGCGCGGCGGCGAGGCCCGCGGGGCCCGAACCGACGACCGCGACCTTCTTGCCCGTCTTGTGTTCGGCCGGCAGCGGCTTCACCCAGCCTTCCGCCCAGGCCTTGTCGATGATCGCGTGCTCGATCGACTTGATGCCGACCGGATCGTTGTTGATCCCGAGCGTGCAGGCCGCTTCGCACGGCGCCGGGCAGATACGGCCCGTGAATTCCGGGAAGTTGTTGGTCGAGTGCAGGACTTCGATCGCCTGCTGCCAGTCCTGGCGGTAAACGAGATCGTTGAAGTCCGGGATGATGTTGTTGACCGGGCAGCCGTTGTTGCAGAACGGGATGCCGCAATCCATGCAGCGCGCGCCCTGGACCTTCGCGTCCGCGTCGGTCAGCGCCGCGACGAATTCCTTGTAGTGCTTCACGCGCGTGAGCGGTGCTTCGTACGCCTCGTGGCGGCGTTCGAACTCCAGAAAACCGGTTGCCTTGCCCATAAGGTGCTCTTCTGTTCGGTGTATCGGGTGGGGGAGCCGCGCGCGGCCATCAGGCGCGCGCGGCATTCGCTATGTCGTTCGTCGCTCAGGCGGCCAGCACTTCCTTCGCCGCCTTCTTCGCACCGATCTCGCCCAGCGCGCGCTTGTATTCGTGCGGGAACACCTTCACGAACTGGCGGCGCGCCGCGTCCCAGTTTTCCAGCAGCGACTTCGCGCGCGGCGAACCCGTGAACTGGAAATGACGCTCGACGAGCCCCTTGAGCAGCGCTTCGTCCGTCGTGCCGGCGTGCCAGAGTGCGCGGTCGACCGTGCGCTCCTGCTCGGCCTGCTGCAGCACCGGCTCGAGCGCGACCATCGACTTGTTGCACTTGGCCGCGAACGTGCCTTCCGGATCGTAGATGTACGCGAGGCCGCCCGACATGCCGGCCGCGAAGTTGCGCCCCGTCTCGCCGAGCACGACGACCGTGCCGCCCGTCATGTATTCGCAGCCGTGGTCGCCCGTGCCTTCGACGACCGCCGTCGCGCCCGAGTTGCGCACGCAGAAGCGCTCGCCGGCCACGCCGCGGAAGAACGCTTCGCCTTCGATCGCGCCGTACATCACCGTGTTGCCGCAGATGATGTTTTCCTCGGACTTGCCGCGGAAGTCGTTGGTCGGGCGGATGATGATCCGGCCGCCCGACAGGCCCTTGCCGACGTAGTCGTTGCCGTCGCCGACGAGGTCGAGCGTCACGCCCTTCGCGAGGAACGCGCCGAAGCTCTGGCCGGCCGTGCCCTTCAGCTGGATGTGCACCGCGTCGTCGGCCAGGCCGTCGTGGCCGTGCTTCTTCGCGATCACGCCCGACAGCATCGCGCCGACCGTGCGGTTCACGTTGCGCACCGGCTGGATGAACGACACATGCTCGCCGTTCTCGATCGCGGCCTTCGCCTTCTCGATCAGCACGTGGTCGAGCGCGCGCTCGAGGCCGTGATCCTGCACGTCGACGTGACGCGGCGCGACGTCCTCGCACTCTTCCGGCTGGTAGAACACACGCGAGAAGTCGAGGCCCTTCGCCTTCCAGTGCTCGATGCCCTTGCGCGTATCGAGCAGATCGGCGCGGCCGATCAGGTCGTCGAACTTCGCGACGCCGAGCTGCGCCATGATCTCGCGCACTTCCTCGGCGACGAAGAAGAAGTAGTTCACGACGTGCTCGGGCTGGCCCTTGAACTTCGCACGCAGCACCGGATCCTGCGTCGCGACGCCGACCGGGCACGTGTTCAGGTGGCACTTGCGCATCATGATGCAGCCCTCGACGACGAGCGGAGCCGTCGCGAAGCCGAATTCGTCCGCGCCGAGCAGCGCGCCGATCACGACGTCGCGACCCGTCTTCATCTGGCCGTCGGCCTGCACGCGGATACGGCCGCGCAGGCGGTTCAGCACCAGCGTCTGCTGCGTTTCGGCGAGGCCGAGTTCCCACGGCGTGCCGGCGTGCTTGACCGACGACAGCGGCGACGCGCCCGTGCCGCCGTCGTGGCCGGCGATCACGACGTGATCGGCCTTCGCCTTCGCGACACCGGCCGCGACCGTGCCCACGCCCACTTCCGACACGAGCTTCACGGAGATGCTCGCGCTCGGGTTCACGTTCTTCAGGTCGTGGATCAGCTGCGCCAGATCCTCGATCGAGTAGATGTCGTGGTGCGGCGGCGGCGAGATCAGGCCGACGCCCGGCACCGAGTAACGCAGCTTGCCGATGTATTCCGACACCTTGTGGCCCGGCAGCTGGCCGCCTTCGCCCGGCTTCGCGCCCTGCGCCATCTTGATCTGGATCTGGTCGGCCGATGCCAGGTACTCGGCGGTGACGCCGAAGCGCCCCGACGCGACCTGCTTGATCTTCGAGCGCAGCGAATCGCCGTCCTTCAGCGCGATGTCGCTGACGATCTCGTCGCCGATCACCGACTTCAGCGTCTCGCCCGACTTGATCGGAATGCCGCGCAGTTCGTTGCGATAGCGCTTCTCGTCCTCGCCGCCTTCGCCGGTGTTCGACTTGCCGCCGATCCGGTTCATCGCGATCGCGAGCGTCGCGTGCGCCTCGGTGCTGATCGACCCGAGCGACATCGCGCCGGTCGCGAAGCGCTTGACGATCTCCTTCGCCGGCTCGACGTCGTCGATCGGGATCGCCTTGGTCGGCTCGACCTTGAACTCGAACAGGCCGCGGAACGTCATGTGACGCTTGGTCTGGTCGTTGATCAGGTGCGCGTATTCCTTGTACGTCTGGTACGAGTTGCTGCGCGTCGCGTGCTGCAGCTTCGCGATCGAATCCGGCGTCCACATGTGGTCTTCGCCGCGCACGCGGTACGCGTACTCGCCGCCCGCGTCGAGCATGTCGCGCAGGACCGGGTTGTCGCCGAACGCGTCGCGGTGCAGGCGGATCGCTTCTTCCGCGACCTCGAACAGGCCGATGCCGCCGACCTTCGACGCGGTGCCCTTGAAGTACTTCTCGACGAGGTCGCTCGACAGGCCGAGCGCTTCGAAGATCTGCGCGCCCGTGTACGACATGTACGTCGAGATGCCCATCTTCGACATCACCTTCTGCAGGCCCTTGCCGACCGCCTTCGTGAAGTTGTAGACGGCCTTCTCCGGCGACAGGTCGCCCGGCAGCCCTTCGGCCATCTTCGCGAGCGTTTCCATCGCGAGGTACGGGTGCACGGCTTCCGCGCCGTAGCCCGCGAGCAGCGCGAAGTGGTGCGTCTCACGCGCGGAACCCGTCTCGACGACGAGGCCCGTGCTCGTGCGCAGCCCTTGCTGCACGAGGTGCGTGTGGATCGCCGACGTGGCGAGCAGCGCCGGAATCGCGACGTGCTCGGCGTCCGTCTTGCGGTCCGACACGATCAGGATGTTGTAGCCCGACTTCACCGCGTCGACGGCTTCCGCGCACAGCGACGCGAGGCGCGCCTCGATGCCTTCCTTGCCCCACGCGACCGGATAGCAGATGTTCAGTTCGTACGCGCTGAACTTGCCGCCCGTGTACTGGTCGATCGCGCGGATCTTCGCGATGTCCTTGAAGTCGAGCACCGGCTGCGACACTTCGAGACGCATCGGCGGGTTGATGTTGTTGGTGTCGAGCAGGTTCGGCTTCGGGCCGATGAACGACACGAGCGACATGACCATGTTCTCGCGGATCGGGTCGATCGGCGGGTTCGTGACCTGCGCGAACAGCTGCTTGAAGTAGTGATAGAGCGTCTTGTTCTTGTTCGACATCACCGCGAGCGGCGAATCGTTGCCCATCGAACCGACGGCTTCCTCACCCTGCGCCGCCATCGGCGCCATCAGGAACTTCAGGTCTTCCTGCGTATAGCCGAACGCCTGCTGGCGGTCGAGGAGCGCGGCGCCCTGCGTGCGGCCGGCCGCGACTTCCTCGGCCTTCGGCTCGATCTCGTCGAGCTTGATGCGCACCGCGTCGATCCAGCTCTTGTACGGCTTCGCGTTCGCGAGGTTGTCCTTCAGTTCCTTGTCGTCGATGATGCGGCCGTGTTCCATGTCGATCAGGAACATCTTGCCCGGCTGCAGGCGCCACTTCTTGACGATCTTCGATTCGGGGATCGGCAGCGTGCCGGCTTCCGACGCCATGATGACGAGGTCGTCGTCGGTGACGATGTAGCGCGCCGGGCGCAGGCCGTTACGGTCGAGCGTCGCGCCGATCTGGCGGCCGTCGGTGAACGCGATCGCGGCCGGGCCGTCCCACGGCTCCATCATCGCGGCGTGGTATTCGTAGAACGCGCGGCGGTTCTCGTCCATCAGCGTGTGCTGTTCCCACGCTTCCGGGATCATCATCATCACCGCGTGCACGAGCGGGTAGCCTGCCATCACCAGCAGTTCGAGACAGTTGTCGAACGATGCGGTATCCGACTGGCCCGGGTAGATCAGCGGCCACAGCTTCGGCAGATCGTCGGCGAGCACGTGCGACGCGATCGCGCCGGTACGCGCGTTCAGCCAGTTCACGTTGCCCTTCACGGTGTTGATCTCGCCGTTGTGCGCGATCATCCGGTACGGGTGAGCCAGTTCCCACGCCGGGAACGTGTTGGTCGAGAAGCGCTGGTGCACGAGCGCGAGCGCCGACACGACGCGCTCGTCCTGCAGGTCGCGGTAGTACACGCCGACCTGGCCGGCCAGCAGCAGCCCCTTGTAGACGACGGTGCGCGCCGACATCGACGGCACGAAGTATTCCTTGCCGTGCTTGAGCTTCAGCGCCTGGATGCGGTGGCTCGCGGTCTTGCGGATCACGTACAGCTTCCGCTCGAGCGCGTCCGTCACCATGATGTCCTTGCCGCGACCGATGAAGATCTGGCGGATCAGCGGCTCGCTCGCCTTGACCGTCGGCGAGATCGGCATCGCATGGTCGACCGGCACGTCGCGCCAGCCGAGCACGACCTGGCCTTCGGCCTTCACCGTACGCTCGAGCTCCTGCTCGCACGCGAGACGCGACGCGTTCTCCTTCGGCAGGAAGATCATCCCGACCCCATATTCGCCGGCCGGCGGCAGGTTCACGCCCTGCTTCGCCATTTCCTCGCGATAGAACGCGTCCGGAATCTGGATCAGGATGCCCGCGCCGTCGCCCATCAGCGGATCGGCGCCGACCGCGCCGCGGTGATCGAGGTTCTCCAGGATCTTCAGACCCTGCTGGATGATCTCGTGGCTCTTCTTGCCCTTGATGTGAGCGACGAAGCCGACGCCGCAGGCGTCGTGTTCGTTTTGCGGGTCGTACAGACCTTGTGCGGCGGGCACCGCGGCGAGCGGCTGCTGGTGGTCGTTCATGGGGACACCGTCGTAAAGGGGGCCTGGAGGCCGTTGAACCGTTTTCTTGTTGCCGTCGAGCCCGCTCCCGACAGGAGACGGCACGGCCGACAGTGGTTGGGCAGGCTTCGCCCGGGCCACCGGAATTCGGAATATACGCGACGAATCAAGGGAATAGCAACAAAAACCGCTTGATCGAACCCCAATTAAACGAATGCCTCGATCTGGTGCTGTTTTATTGGGGCCGTATCGTTTTGGTGCAAAAAGAAGCGGCGCCCGCCGCGCCGCTTCTGGCCCGCCTTTCCGGCGTTACTGCTGGATCGGCGGCGTGTTTTCACGCACCTTTCTGGGGCGCCCGCGCGGCAACGGCGAGACGCGCCGGTTCGCGGTGCGCGCCGCCCACTCGCGGTAATTCTCGCCGCCGAGCACCCACCCCTTCAGCGTGGCCTGCTGCAGCTGATCGGCCTGCCGCTCGTCGAGCGGCTGTTCGCACAGCTCCTTGTACGCCCGCTGGCGGTCGAACGGCGTGTTGCCGAGCGCCCAGTAGAGCGGATGGTCGGTGATCAGGCTGTCGACGGTGAGCCCGACGTGATGCCGGTAGCTCGACCAGCGATAGGCCTCGGGCGTCGCGACGAGTTGCGAGCGGACCGGGCTCATCTCGACCACGCGGCTCGCGAGCAGGAAATAGCGCTCGCCTTCGATCACGGTCGCGCGATAGCGGCCTTCCCACAACGTGCCGCGCCGCGAATAGCGCCGGTTGAAATGCGCGACGTAGCGACGGCCGACGGCCTGCATCGCCTTCGGCAGGCTCGCCTCGTCGCTCGGTGTCACGAGGAGTTGCACCTGGCGCGGCAGCAGCACGTAGGCGTGTACCGCCAGGTGATGATCGCGTGCGGCGGCCTTCAGGCAATCGATGAAGAGTTCGTAGTCCTGGTCGTCGACGAACGCGGGTTGCTGATCCAGGCCGCGCAGTATCACGTGCTGCGGCTGGTCGGGAACGTAGAGTCGTGCTAACCGTGCCATGCTGAATGTCCGTTTGAACGCGTTAGGAAATACCCGGAGGTCCGAAAATGCGCACCTGCGTAGAATGCCTGCCCCAGCGGCGCGCGTAAGCGTACGGTCGTGCGAATCCTAGGGAGAAAACTCTAACTTACGAGCTTGTTTGGTTTTAAACGCAGTCGTCATAATGAGCACGCCTTTGATCGGAGGAGACACAATGAAACGAAAACTGGCCATTACGGGGGCCGCAGCGCTCGCATTCACGTTCGCGGGCGGTACGGCACATGCACAATCCGCAGGTGATTTCTACGTCAGCACCGGCTGGCTGCACCTTGCGCCGCAGGACAGCAGCGACCCGCTGTTCGTCTACGGCGTAGGCGGCACGCCCGTCAATCAGTCGATTCCCAACACCGGCGCCGGCATCAGCGATGCCGACACGCTCGCGCTGGCGACCGGTTACTTCGTGACCGACCATATCGCCACCGAGTTCATCGCCGGCATCCCGCCGAAGTTCGACATCACCGGCAAGGGCCAGTTCTCGAAGTTCGGTACGCTTGGCCGCGCGTACCAGTGGAGCCCTGCGCTCCTCCTCAAGTACTACTTCAACGACGCCAACGCGAAGTTCCGTCCGTATGTCGGCGTCGGCGCGACGTATATCTGGTTCACCGGCGCGAAGATCACGAACAGCACGTTCGAGAACGGCGTGCTCGGCGGCCCGACCAGCGCCACGACCAGCAACCAGTGGGCGCCCGTGTTCAACGCCGGCTTCACGTACAACTTCACGAAGCACTGGTTCGCCGGCTTCTCGATGTCGTACATCCCGGTCAGCGTGACCGCGACCTTCACGACGGCGCGCCGGACCCCGGTCGGTACGCTGACGGAAACGTCGAAGGCCCACATCTCGCTGAACCCGATCGTGACGTACCTGAACGTCGGCTACCGCTTCTAAGCGTAGTCGAATATTTGGGGAATGGTTAATCCTGCTGCAATTTGTAGCGGATTTTTCCTGGCGTAACGTCTCCACGATGCAAAACGCCCCGGCGGAAATCCCGTCGGGGCGTCGTTTTTTCGCGTCAGGCACGTTCGGCGCAAGGGTTTTACCGGACGCCGCCGCGGCCGTGGCCGTCAGACGACGTCGATATCGTCCAGCGCGTCGGGCGCAATCAGGTCGATGCGGTCCGTGCAGACCGCGTCGACGCCCCAACGCGCCAGTTCGCGCGCCCGTTCGAGGTCATTCACCGTGTAAACCAGGATGCGCAACCCGGCCGCCTTGATCGCACGCACCAGGGATTCGTCGAGCCGAGTGTGGTCTGCATGCAACGATACGCAGTCGAGCGCATCGATGACCTGCGCATGCCAGTCGTCCGGCACGACTTCGTAGAGCATCCCGCGCGGCAGTGCCGGCGCCGTCGCGCGCGCCTGCCGCAGCGCGTCGAACGAGAACGACGACAGCAGCGGCGCCACGGCGGCATCGCGCCAGTACGCGGCCGCATCGGCCGCCACGCGCTGCCCGGTTTCGCGCTCGCGCCCCGGGCACGGCTTGATCTCGACGTTCGCGGCCAGCCCGTGCGCGATGCAGCGCGCCGCCGCCGCCTCGAGCGTCGGCATCCGTTCGCCCGCGAAACGCGCGTCGCGCCACGCGCCCGCGTCGAGCGCGGCCAGCGCCGCATAACGCATGCCCGCCGCCGCTCCGTGACCGTTCGAGGTCCGGTCGACCGTGTCGTCGTGCAGCAGGAAGGTCACGTCGTCGGCCGACAGCTTCGCGTCGAACTCGACCATCCGGTGACCGCGCCGCGCGCCCTCGTCGAGCGCGGCCAGCGTGTTCTCCGGTGCGAGCGTGCCGCCGCCGCGATGGGCGACGACGCGCGGATAGGGCCAGTCGGTACGGATCGTCATCGTCGGTCTCCCGCAGTCAAACGGTTTCAGCCGGCCCGCTTGCCGGTTTCGGGATCGAAGAAATGCAGCCGGTGCGCTGGCAGCGCCGCCGCCAGCGCCGTGCCGCGCGCCGGGCGGTCCGCGTGCGGCAGGCGCACCGCGACGTCGTGATTGCCCCAGCGGCCGTGCGCGAGATTGTCCGCGCCGAGCAGCTCGCACGAATCGACCGGCAGCGTCGCCTGCGCGACGCCCGGCTGCGGCGTCATGTGTTCGGGACGCACGCCGAGTACCCAGTCGCGCCCGGTAGCGATCTCGCTGCCGATGCCCGGCGCGCCGGCGACCGGCAGCGCGGGGCCGCCGCCCGCGACCGTGAAGGTCGCGCCGTCTTCCGACAGCCGGCCGTGCATCAGGTTCATCGCGGGCGAGCCGATGAAGCCCGCGACGAACACGGTCGCCGGCTTCTCGTACACGTCGACCGGCGCGCCGATCTGCTCCGCGTAGCCGCGGTTCATCACGATCACCCGCTGCGCGAGCGTCATCGCCTCGATCTGGTCGTGCGTCACGTACACGCTCGTCGTCGCGAGCCGCGCGTGCAGCCGCTGGATCTCGAGCCGCATCTGCACGCGCAGCTTCGCGTCGAGGTTCGACAACGGCTCGTCGAACAGGAACACCGACGGTTCGCGCACGATCGCGCGCCCCATCGCGACGCGCTGCCGCTGGCCGCCCGACAGCTCGCGCGGCCGCCGCGCGAGCAGCGGTTCGAGCTCGAGGATCTTCGCGGCCGCCGCCACCCGCGCATCGATCGTCGCGCGCTCGATCCCGCGGATCTTCAGCCCGTAGCCCATGTTCTGCGCGACCGTCATGTGCGGATACAGCGCATAGTTCTGGAACACCATCGCGATGTCGCGGTCCTTCGGCTCCAGCGTGTTGACGACCCGGTCGCCGATCGCGATCTCGCCGTCCGTCACGGTCTCGAGACCCGCGATCATCCGCAGCAACGTCGACTTGCCGCAGCCCGACGGGCCGACCAGCACGATGAATTCGCCGTCGGCGATCTCCACGTCGATGCCATGCAGCACGTGCTGCTTGCCGTCGTAGGATTTCCTGACGCCCTTCAAGCTCAGCGCAGCCATACCTGGTCCTTCTCCCGGTTACGTCGGTCGTTCATTTCTCGGAATCGACGAGGCCGCGCACGAACCAGCGCTGCATCGCCAGCACGACGACGAGCGGCGGAATCATCGCCAGCAGCGTCGCCGCCATCACGTATTGCCATTCGGTCGCGGCGTCGCCGCTCGCGATCATCGTCTTGATGCCCACCACCGCCGTCGACAGCGACGCCTCCGTCGTGATCAGGATCGGCCACAGATACTGGTTCCAGCCGTAGATGAACGTGATCACGAACAGCGCGGCGATGCTCGTCTTCGACAGCGGCAGCACCACATCCCAGAAAAAGCGCAGCGGTCCCGCGCCGTCGATGCGCGCCGCGTCCATCAACTCGTCGGGCAGCGTCATGAAGAACTGGCGGAACAGGAACGTCGCGGTCGCCGATGCGATCAGCGGCATCGTGAGCCCCGCGTAGGTGTTCGTCAGGTGCAGCGTCGACACGACCTGCACGGTCGGGAAGATCCGCACTTCCACCGGCAGCATCAGCGTGACGAAGATCAGCCAGAACGCCGTGTTGCGAAACGGGAAGCGAAAATAGACGATCGCATACGCGGACAGGATCGACACCGCGATCTTGCCGACCGCGATGCCGAGCGCCATCGCGAAGCTGTTCACGAGCAGGCGGCCGAACGGCGCCGTCGTGCCGCCGCTGCCGTGCCCCCAGATGTACGCGATGTTCTCGAACAGGTGCGTGCTCGGCACCAGCGACAGCGGCACCGTGAACACTTCCTGCGCGTTCATCGTCGCCGCGCAGAACGCGACGTAGACGGGGAACACGATCAGCACGACGCCCGCGATCAGCACCGCGTGGCAGAACAGGTCGAAGCCCTTGCGATTCTCGATCATGCGTATTGCACCCTGCGTTCGACGAAGCGGAACTGGATCACCGTAAGCCCCACGACGATGATCATCAGCACGACCGACTGCGCGCCCGAACTGCCGATGTCGAGCCCCTGGAAGCCCTCCGCGAAGATCTTGTAGATCAGCGTCTTGGTGCTCTGCGCCGGGCCGCCGCCGGTGGCCGCGTCGATCACCGGGAACGTGTCGAAGAACGCGTAGACGAGGTTCACGACCAGCAGGAAGAAGCTCGTCGGCGACAGCAGCGGCAGCACGATGTTGAAGAAGCGCCGCACCGGCCCCGCGCCGTCGATCGCCGCCGCCTCGATCAGCGAGCGCGGAATCGCCTGCAGCCCCGCGTAGAAGAACAGGAAGTTGTAGCTCACCTGCTTCCACACCGACGCCAGCACGACGAGGAACATCGCCTGCCCGCCGTTCAGCGCGTGGTTCCACACGATGCCGCCCTTCGCGAGCGCATACGTGATCAGGCCGATGCTCGGGTTGAACAGGAACGCCCACAGCACGGCGGCGATCGTCGGCGCGACCGCGTACGGCCAGATCAGCAGCGTGCGGTACGCGCGCGCGCCGCGGATCACGCGGTCGGCGCACGCGGCGAGCAGCAGCGACACGACGAGCCCGCTCACCGTGACGAGCGAACTGAACACGAGGGTCGTGCGGAACGAATCGAGATACAGCGGATCGGCGAACAGGTGCGTGAAGTTCGCGAAGCCGACGAATTCGCTCGACGTGCCGAACGCGTCCTGCATCTGCGTGGACTGCCACAGCGCGACGCCGGCCGGCCACAGGAAGAACACGGCGGTGATCGCGAGCTGCGGCGCGATCAGCAGGTACGGCACCGGGCTCGTACCGAAACGGGAACGGGATTGCATCGCGGATATCCGGTCAGGCGAAACGGAAAGGAAACCGCACCGCCGGACGGCACGCGCTCACGCGCGGCGCCGTCGGCGGCACGCAGCGATGCGCGCTCAGCCGCCCGACTTCTCGAAGCGGCGCAGCAGTTCGTCGCCGCGCGACGCGGCCGAATCGAGCGCGTCCTTCGGCGCCTTCTTCTGCGCCCAGACCTGTTCGAACTCCTCGTCGACGACCGTGCGGATCTGCGGCATGTTGCCCAGGCGCAGCCCCTTCGTGTACGGCAGCGGCGGCTTGTTCAGCATCTGCTTGATCGCGGTTTCGGCGCTCGGGTTCTTCGCATAGAAGCCCTGCTGGCGCGTCAGGTCGTACGCGGCGGTCGTGACCGGCAGGTAGCCGGTGTCCTGATGCCACTTCGCGGCGACGGCGGGCGAAGCCAGGTACGCGAGGAATTTCGCGACGCCCTTGTAGGTCGCCGGATCCTTGCCGGCCAGCACCCACAGGCTCGCGCCGCCGATGATCGCGTTCTGCGGCGCGCCCTTCACGTTCGCGTCGTACGGCATCATCCCCGTGCCGTAGCTGAACTTCGCGAACTTCTGCACGTTCGCGAGCGCGCCGGACGACGTCGTCAGGATCCCGCAGTCGCCGCTGTAGAACTTCGCCGACGCTTCGTCCTTGCGGCCCGCGTACGTGAACGTGCCGTCCTTCGCCATCTGCTGGAGGAACGAGAGGTGCGCGATCTGCTGCGGCTTGTTGAACTCGAGCACGGCGTCGGTGCCATCGAAGCCGTTGTTGCGGCTCGCGAACGGCAGCCCGTGCCACGCGCTGTAGTTTTCGAGCTGGATCCAGCCCTGCCAGCCGGTCGTGAAGCCGCACGCCATCCCCGCCTTGCGCAGCTTCTCGGCATCGGCCTTCACGTCGGCCCACGTCTTCGGCGGCTGGTTCGGATCGAGGCCCGCCTTCTTGAACGCATCCTTGTTGTAGTACAGCACCGGCGTCGAGCTGTTGAACGGCATCGACACGAGGTGGCCCGTCTTCGCATCGCTGTAGTAGCTCGCGATGGTCGGCACGAACGCCTTCTCGTCGAGCGTCACGCCCGCCTGCTTGAACACGTCGTAGACCGGCACGACCGCCTTCTTCGCCTGCATCATCGTCGCCGTGCCGACTTCGTAGACCTGGAGGATCGCCGGCGCGTTGCCGCTGCGATAGGCCGCGATGCCCGCCGCGAGTGCCTGGTCGTAAGTGCCCTTGAAGACCGGCACGATCTTGTAGTCGCTTTGCGACGCGTTGAACTGGTCGGCGATCGCGTTGACCCGCTCGCCGAGCGCAGCCTCCATCGCATGCCAGAACTGAATTTCCGTCGCGGCGAGCGCGACGTGCTGCGCCCCGAACATCAGCGCGCCGCCGAGCGCGATCGAACGAACCAGTGTCCCCGCAGGCTTCTTCTTCATCGACCTCTCCTATGAAAACGTTACCAACAGCGTGTGCAACATTCCCGTCGCCATTGAACCGGCGAAGTCTAGTGACCGTTTATGACAGTCAGTTGTCGCTGATGACGAACAGGCGCTGATATTCCTTCAGCGCGAAGCGGTCGGTCATGCCGGCGATGTAGTGCGCGACGAGACGCGGCTGCTGCGCCGCGTCGTCGGACTGGTACGGCGGCGGCAGCAGGCGCGGATCGTCGATGAACGCGTCGAACAGCCCCGTGACGACGCGTTGCGCCTTGCTCGCCATGCGCATCACCTTGTAATGGCGATACAGGTTCTTGAAGAGGAAACGCTTGAGCGCGGCGGCCTGCGCGGCGACTGCCGGGCTGTGCGACACGAGCGGCGGCGCGGCGCGCACGTCGTCGAGCGATGCGGGCGCGACGCGGGCAAGATTGCGCGTCGTCTCGTCGATCAGGTCGACGATCAGCGTGTTGATGATGCGGCGCACCGTCTCGTGCACGAGACGGCGGCCTTCGAGGTGCGGGAATTCGGCGAGCGCCGCTTCGTAGTGACGCTGCCACAGCTCGACTTCCGCGAGCTGCTCGATCGTGATCAGGCCGGAGCGCAGGCCGTCGTCGACGTCGTGGTTGTTGTACGCGATTTCATCGGCGATGTTCGCGAGCTGCGCTTCGAGCGACGGCTGGCGGCCCTGCAGGAAGCGCTCGCCGAGCGCGCCGAGCTTGCGCGCATTCTCGCGCGAGCAGTGCTTCAGGATGCCTTCGCGCGTCTCGAAGCACAGGTTCAACCCGTTGAACGCGCCGTAGTGCTCCTCGAGCTCGTCGACCACGGCGAGGCTCTGCAGGTTGTGCTCGAAGCCGCCGTGCTCGCGCATGCACGCATTCAGCGCGTCCTGCCCGGCATGGCCGAACGGCGTATGGCCGAGGTCGTGCGCGAGCGAGATCGCTTCGACGAGATCCTCGTTCAGGCGCAGGTTGCGCGCGACCGAGCGCGCGATCTGCGCGACTTCGAGGCTGTGCGTGAGGCGGGTGCGGAACAGGTCGCCTTCGTGATTGACGAAGACCTGCGTCTTGTATTCGAGCCGGCGAAACGCGGTCGAGTGGACGATCCGATCGCGATCACGCTGGAATTCGGTGCGCGCCGCCGGCGGCGTTTCAGGATGGCGGCGGCCGCGCGACTGCGACGCGTGCGCGGCATACGGAGCAAGATGGGCTTCCAGCGCCGCCAGCGTCGGCGGCTCGGCCACCGGCGCAGCGGATGCGCGGCTGGCTTCGGGCAATGTGCTGCTGGATGTCTCGCTCACGTCTCCTCCATGTCAGGGGCGCCGGCGCATCCGGGCCGCCGTTAGCGGGTCGTCTGCGCCAGTGTAGCGAATACCGCTTCGTCCGGCGCCTGCGTGATCAGCGTATCGCCGAATCGCTTCAGCAGGATGAACTTGATCGCGCCGGCCTCGGCCTTCTTGTCGACGCGCATCAGGTCCATGTAGCGCGCATCGCCGAGCGCGGGCGCGCGGGTCGGCAGATGTGCGGCCGCGATCACCGCATCGAGGCGCTGCCGCGATGCTTCGTCGAGGAGGCCGAGCCGCACCGACAGGTCGCCCGCCATCACCATCCCGCAGCCGACCGCTTCGCCGTGCAGCCATTCGCCGTAGCCGAGCCCGGCCTCGATCGCATGGCCGAACGTGTGGCCGAAGTTCAGGATCGCGCGCAGGCCGCCTTCGCGTTCGTCGGCCGCGACGACGCTCGCCTTGATCTCGCACGAACGCTTCACTGCATGCGCGAGCGCGGCGGGCTCGCGACGGTTCACCGCCTCGACGTTCGCCTCGATCCAGTCGAAGAACTCGGCATCGGCGATCGCGCCCGTCTTGATGACTTCGGCGACGCCGGCCGCCAGCTCGCGATCGGGCAGCGTCGTCAGCGCGCCGATGTCCGCGATCACGGCCTGCGGCTGGTAGAACGCGCCGATCATGTTCTTGCCGAGCGGGTGGTTGATGCCCGTCTTGCCGCCGACGGACGAATCGACCTGCGACAGCAGCGTCGTCGGCACCTGGATGAACGGCACGCCGCGCATGTAGCACGCGGCGGCAAAACCGGTCATGTCGCCGACCACGCCGCCGCCGAGCGCGACGAGCGTCGTCTTGCGATCGGCGTGGTCCGTCAGCAGGCCGTCGAAGATCAGGTTCAGCGTTTCCCAGTTCTTGTACGCCTCGCCGTCCGGCAGCACGACCGTCGACACGCGCTTGCCGAGCGGCGCGAGCGCCGCGCGCAGCGCGTCGCCATAGAGCGGATCGACCGTCGTGTTCGTGACGATCGTGACGGACGAACCCTTGATGTGGGGCGCGAACAGCTCGGTGCGGCCGATCAGGCCGGCGCCAATATGAATCGGATAGGCGCGGTCGCCCAGATCGACGTTGACAGTAATCATGCTTGTAGCGGCTTGGCGATGACGCCGGCCAGTTCGAGTTGCATCAGCACCATGTTGACGAGACCGTTGACCGACGGACGGCCGGTCTCGATGACGAAATCCGCGCATTCGCGGTACAGCGGGTCGCGCACTTCGTACAGCGCTTCGAGACGCCCCTTCGGATCGTCCGTCTGCAACAGCGGGCGATTCTTGTCCTTGCGCGTGCGCAGCCATAGATCGTGCGGATTGGCGCGCAGGTAGACGACGATGCCGTTGGTTTTCAGGCTGTCGCGATTTTCCGGGCGCAGCACCGCGCCGCCGCCCGTCGCGAGCACGATGTTCTCGCGCTGCGTGAGATCGGCGATCACCTGCGTTTCGCGGTCGCGAAACCCGGCCTCGCCCTCCAGTTCGAAGATCACCGGGATGCGCGCGCCCGTACGGGCCTCGATTTCGTGGTCGGAGTCGAAGAACGTCCTGTCGAGACGACGCGCGACCGCACGGCCCACGGTGGTCTTACCCGCTCCCATAAGGCCGACGAAAAATACGTTTGCATGTGGGTCCCGCGCTTGCAACGGCTTCCTCTGCTTCAATCTTGCTGGTGTGTGGCGCAGCTTACTGGCAAAGCGGCTGCCTTGTCGAGCCTGCGTCGGCGGCTTCCGGCCCCGTTTTCTCGGCATCCTCGTCCCCCGCGCCGGGTGCGCCGCACCGCGGATCGACGACGGTCGGCGTGATGAAGACGACCAGTTCGTTGCGCTGGTCGCGCTGCGCGCGGTGCCGGAAAAACGCGCCCAGAATGGGTATTTTGCCCAAGAGCGGCACGCGCGTCACATCGTTCCGGTTCAGTTGTTCATAGATACCGCCGATCGCGACCGTCCCGCCATTCTCGACCTCGACGCGCGTCTGCACATGCTTCGTATGGATGGCGGGGCCGGCCGCGGTCGGCTCGCCGACGCTGTCCTTGGTCACGTCGAGATCGAGCACCACGCGCCCGTCCGGCGTGATCTGCGGCTCGACCTCCAGCTTGAGCGTCGCGCGGCGGAACTGCACGCCGCTCATGCCATTGCCGACCTTCGCCTGGTACGGCAGCTCGGAACCCTGTTCGACGATGGCCTTGACGCGATCGGCCGTGACCACCCGCGGACGCGAAACGATCTGGCCCCGGCCCTGCGCCTCCAGCGCGCTGAGCTCGATGTCGAGTACGCGGCTGAGCGGCGCGGCGAACAGCGTGAAGCCGGCGGTGGCCGCGTCGAAACCGCCGAGCGGCCGCGCGGCAAGGTCGAGCGCGTTGCGCGCGTCCGCCGTGAACGACGTGCCCTCGGCTGACGGCGGCCGCCCCTGCGCACGCAGCGCGACACGTGCGCCGAGGTTGCGCGAGAAACCCTGCTCGCCTTCGACGATGCGGGCCTCGATCCGGACCTGCCGCGACGGCCGGTCGATCGCGTCGATCAGGCCGGCGATCTGCACGATACGCGGTGCGAGATCGGTGACGAACAGCAGGTTGGTACGCGGATCGGCCGCCGCGGCGCCGCGCTTCGACAGCAGGCGCTGGCCGGTCGCGCCGGCCAGCAGCCGTTGTACGTCCTGCGCGCGCGGATAGTGCAGCATGAAGGTACGGCTCGCCAGCGGCTCGAGATCGGCGGCCCGCGCGTGCATGTCGAAGCGCTCGCGTTCGCGCGCAGCCAGCTCGGCTGCCGGCGTGACCCAGATCACGTTGCCGCGCCGGGACATCGCAAGCCCGTGCATGTCGAGCAGCGTGTCGAACGCCTCGCGCCAGCGAACATTGTTCAGACGCAACGTGACCGTGCCGCGCACCTGCTCGCCGACGACGATATTGAGCCCGGTGAACCGCGCGATCGCGTCGAATGCCGCCGCGAGCCCGACGCCCTGCAGATTCAGCGAGATCCGCCGTGCGTCGTCCGCATCGCCCGGTTGGCGGGCCGCGGCGTCGCTCATCCGGACCGGCGGCGCCAGCGGGATCGGCGGTCCCTCCAGCGCGGGGCCCGGTGCGGCGGTTTCCGTCTGCCGTGCCGCGCGCGCCGCCTGATCGAACGGTGGCGGGCCGGCGTCTTCCGTTGCCGCACTATCCACGCCGTCGGCCACACGCAGCGGCAGACCCGGCACCGACACATCCGTCGACCCGGCGGGCCAGACCGCCGGCAGCGGCGGCAACGACGCGCTTGCGCCGGCCGCCGTCACGCCGGCCCAGAGGGCAAGCACCCAACAACGGTGTTTCGTCATGGCCGACCTCCGTCGTCCAGGACGAGCCGCTGCGAGCCGTCCGCCGTCGCAAGCGTCACGGCCGCGCGATCGATGCGCACCACGCGCGCGGCACCCAGTACGTCGCCAGGCGCGACGGCCGTGAACGCGCCGTCGCCGTCGTCGAACAACGCGAGGCCGGCCCGCGCGTCGCGAATCGTGCCGGCGAAGCGGGCTGCGTGCCCCGCCGCTTCGGCCGCGCCGGCGTCGCCGAACGGATCGGTGTCGGGCGCAGCGACGCGAACCGGCGTGTTGCCGTCCGCGGTCGTGGTCGCCGGCAGCGCCGGAAACACGTCGACGGACATGTCGACCCGCGCCGCCGACGTGCCACGCTCGATACGCAGCGCCGACGGTACGGCCAGCACCGGGAACCGCGCCAGGCCGCCAACCATGTGCAGCAGCGCGCGAAAACCACCATCGGCGGCGATGTGCACGGTGCGCCGGCCGTCCGGTGCCGCGCCATCGGCGCGCTGCGGTTCGACGGATACGCCGCTCAGCCCGCTCGACGCGGCGAGATCGGCCAGTTCCAGCATCAGCGCGGCCCATTCCGGCGCATGCGGCAAACGATCGTCGCGCATCAACGCACGATGCCCGTCGCGTCGTTGTCCAGCGGAAGCGAGCACGCGTTGCGCGTCGGCCGCGCGCGCCTGCGCTGCGGCGAGCAACGCGCGACTATGGGCAAGCCCGCTCCAGTCGGCCGCATTCGCCAGATGAATGCCGCCGCCCAGCACTGCCGCGAATGCCAGCACGCAACCCGCGGCATGCGCGGCCGCCGGCGACACGCGCGGCATGCCGCCTGGCCCGACGCCGCCACCCGGCGCCGGCCGATGCACGAGCGCCGTCATGCGCCGCCTCCCGACATCGTCCGCGACGCCATCGGGTCGTGCCAGCGCAACTGCATCGAGAAGCGGAACGGCATCCCGGCCGTGGGAGCCGGCGCATCCGAGGCCGGCTTCAACGTCTCTATATCGATCCGCCAGTCGCGCTGCTCGCGCGCCATCGCGGCGAGCCATCGCGCAGCGGCCCGGTAACTCTCGGCGCGCGCTTCGAGCACCGCGCCGGTCGACGTCATGCGCAGCGCGTCGAGCCGGATACGATCGGCACGCACCTGCTTCAAGGTCGCCAACAGCCCTGCCATGCGCCGGTAAGGCGCGGCCAGCGCAGCCGCCTGTGCGTCGCGTCGCGCGATGGCGGCGGCGGCATCGACCGCACGCGTCGCAGCCGCCAGCTGGGGCTGCAACTGCCGCAGCCGCGTCTCCACGCTGGCGCGCTCGGCATCCACCCGCCACCGCGACAACACGGCGGCGCCCGTCCACAGCCCCGCACCGAGCACGCCGAGCAGCATCGCCACACCGCACTGCGCGACCCGGCGACGCCGCAACGCCTGCGCCAATCGCTCGCGGTACGGCAGCAGGTTGAAGTCGCCGAGTATCGCCTGCTCGGCCGCCGCCGCGCCTTCGCTTGCCGACACGTGAGCGGCCGTCATTCCCACACCCCGCGCAACGCCAGCCCGAATGCGACGGCAAACGCCGGGCCGCCCGGCATGCCGGCGCGCGCGCACGGCTGTCCGTCCCAGCCCGTGCAGTCGAACGGGACCACCGCCGTGCCGAGCACGTCGCCGATCTCGGCGACGGACGTGTCGAAGCGGGCGATACATCGCTCGTCCCCGGCGACGAATACGCAATGGACGGCCCCGAGCGCGCGCCGCCGCAACGCATCGGGCAGTGCTTCCGGCAACGTGCCGGACAGCGTCAGCACCGGGATAGCCGACGAACCCTCGATTCGCCAGCCGCGCACGCCCGCGTCGCAGAACCACAGCGCGGCGTAGGCACCCTGCACGTCGAGTTCGAACTGCGCGGCATAGCGCAGCGCACGCAGCACGGCGGCCGACTCGCCGTCGATCACGGTCAGGTCGATACCGGCCTGCGCGGCCACGTCGATGCGCCGCTCGAGCAACGCCAGCGGCGCCACCGCCACCGCGATCTCGCCGGATCGCACGCCGCCGTAGTGCCGCCAGTCGAACGCGAGACTGTCCGGCGCCAGCCCCGAGATGCGTTCGGCCGCCTGCCGCGCGGCGTCCGGAATGTCGCCGCGCCCGGCCAGATCGAGCGTCGCGGTGCGCATCTCGTCATCGTGCAGCGCCATCACGCCGCACGCGTCGCACCGCACCTCGGCCGCCGACAGCCGCGACACGGCCGCCGCCAGCGATCGCGCGACCGCCGCCCAGCGTGCGTCTTCCGGCCCGCCCGCCAACCCGACCGGCTCCCGCTCGAGCCCCTCGACGCGCACGTCCGCGTCCCTGCCGCGCCGGCTCAGCACGGCCACCCTCACCTCGTGCGCACCGACGTCGATTCCCGTCGACCGGTGCCTGCCCTGTGCAAACCGCGCCACCCATCGTCCTGCCATCCCAGCCTCCCGAGATCGTCGCGGCCCACGCCGCGTTTCCGAGACCTGATTCTGCAAAGCGACGCATGCGGCCGACAGTCGGCCAAACGGCCAGCATCCGCTCGCGGTGGCCATGCGCGGACTATGCTGACGGCACGCCGACCCGCGGTTCTCCGACGGGCGGCCCCCGCGTCAGGACCGGTCTTACCGGGCAGCTATAATCGCGGGACTGTTTTCCGGTATGCCTATGCAATCCACGACTCCTACGTCCCCGCCTCCCGCCCCGGAGCCGAAGAAGCGGCCCTGGTGGCAAAAAGTCCTGCTCGGCTTCGCCGCGATGTGCGTGGCCCTCGTCGTGGCCGGCGGCCTCGTGCTCGGCTATGCGCTCGTCGTGGCCTGGCCGAACATGCCGTCGCTCGACGCGCTGACCGACTATCGGCCGAAGGTACCGCTGCGCATCTATACGTCCGATCACGTGCTGATCGGCGAATTCGGCGAGGAGCGCCGCGACGTCGTTCATTTCAAGGACGTGCCCGACTCGCTGAAGAAGGCGATCCTCGCGATCGAGGACGCGCGCTTCTACGATCACGGCGGCGTCGACCTCACCGGCATCATCCGCGCCGGCTTCGTCGCGCTGACGAACGGCCACGCGTCGCAGGGCGCGAGCACGATCACGATGCAGGTCGCGCGCAACTTCTTCCTGTCGAGCGAGAAGACCTACACGCGCAAGATCTACGAAATGCTGCTCGCGTACCGGATCGAGCGCGCGCTGACGAAGGATCAGATTCTCGAGGTCTACATGAATCAGATCTATCTCGGCCAGCGTGCGTACGGCTTCGCGAGCGCGGCGCGCGTCTATTTCGGCAAGGATCTGAAGGACATCACGCTCGCGGAAGCCGCGATGCTCGCGGGGCTGCCGAAGGCGCCGTCCGCGTATAACCCGGTCGTGAATCCGAAGCGCGCGAAGGTGCGCCAGGAATACATCCTGCAGCGGATGCTCGAGCTGAACTTCATCACGCGCGAACAGTACGACGAAGCCGCCGCGCAGCCGCTCGTCGTCAAGGGTCCGGGCCGCGATTTCAGCGTGCACGCCGAGTACGTCGCGGAAATGGTCAGACAGATGATGTATGCGCAGTATCGCGAGGAAACCTACACGCGCGGCTTCAACGTCGTCACGACGATCGACTCCGCGGACCAGCAGGTCGCGTACACCGCGCTGCGCAAGGGCATCATGGATTACGAGCGCCGCCACGGCTATCGCGGGCCGGAAGGCTTCATCGAACTGCCGGCCGGCGCCGACGATCGCGAACAGGCGATCGACGACGCGCTGCTCGAGCATCCCGACAACGGCGAGCTGATCGCCGCGGTCGTGACGGCCGCGAGCCCGCGCCAGATCACGGTGGCGTTCATCGACGGCAGCACGGCGACGATCGAGGGCGACAACCTGCGCTTCGCGTCGGGCGCGCTGTCGGCCAACGCGCAGCCGAACCGGCGCATCCGCCCCGGCGCGATCGTCCGGGTCGTGAAGAACGACGCCGGCAAATGGTCGATCACGCAGTTGCCGCAGGTCGAAGGCGCGTTCCTGTCGATCGTCCCGCAGGACGGGGCGATCCGCTCGCTCGTCGGCGGCTTCGACTACAACAAGAACAAGTTCAACCACGTCACGCAGGCGTGGCGGCAGCCCGGTTCGTCGTTCAAGCCGTTCATCTACTCGGCGTCGCTCGACAAGGGCCTCGGGCCCGCCACCGTGATCAACGACGGCCCGCTGTATTTCAGCGCCGCGGAAACCGGCGGCCAGCCGTGGGAGCCGAAGAACTACGGCGGCGGCTTCGAAGGCCCGATGTCGATGCGCACCGCGCTGCAGCGCTCGCGCAACCTCGTGTCGATCCGGATCCTGAATCACATCGGCACGAAATACGCGCAGCAATACATCACGCGCTTCGGCTTCGACGCCGAGCGCCATCCGGCCTACCTGCCGATGGCACTCGGCGCCGGCCAGGTCACGCCGCTGCAGATGGCCGGCGCGTATTCGGTCTTCGCGAACGGCGGCTATCGCGTCAATCCGTACCTGATCGCCGAAGTCACCGATCCGAACGGCGCGGTCGTCGCGCGCGCGCAGCCGCTCGTCGCCGAGCAGAACGCGCCGCGCGCGATCGACGCGCGCAACGCCTACGTGATGAACAGCCTGCTGCAGAGCGTCGCGCAGCGCGGCACGGGCGCGCGGACCAACGTGCTGAAGCGCACCGATCTCGCGGGCAAGACCGGCACGACGAACGACTCGCACGACGCGTGGTTCGCCGGCTACCAGCACACGCTCGCCGCGATCGCGTGGATCGGCTATGACAATCCGCGCAGCCTCGGCGATCGCGAAACCGGCGGCGGCCTGTCGCTGCCGGTCTGGATCGACTACATGGGCGCTGCGCTGAAGGGCGTGCCGGAATTCAAGCCGACGGTGCCGGAAGGCGTCGAATCGCTCGGCGGCGAGTTGTACTTCACCGAGTTCACGCCGGGCCACGGCTTCGTGTCGACGGTCGGCGTGCCGCAGGCGCCCGCTGCGCAGAACGTCGACGAGGCCGTGCCGCACGTCGACGAGCAGGAGAAGCAGGACATCATGAACCTGTTCCGCGGCCACTGACACGCGGCCCGGCCATGAAAAAAGCGCCCCGCGGGGCGCTTTTTCTTTGGGCACGACGCGCGGAGCGCTGCGCTCCCGCCGTTACGCGCTGAACGTGATCGGCAGGCCGGCCTGCTGGGTCGCGTAGTCGGTGAGCGCCGAGAAGAACTCGGTGCCCGTGCGCGTATCGCGCCATTCGCCGTCGATGAAACGGTAGTGGAATCCGCCGGCCTTCGCGGCGATCCACACCTCCTTCATCGGCGGCTGCAGGTTGACGATGATCTTCGAGCCGTTCTCGAACGTCAGCGTCAGCACGCTGCCATTGCGTTCCAGATCGATGTCGTGATCGCCGTCGTTCGCGACGTCCACGGTACGCTCGACGGCCGCCAGCACGGCCTCTGCACGGGCCAGGTATTCAGTATCGGACATGCTAAACTCTATCGGTTAAATTGTTCAGGGACGATCATGCGAGTCGTTTTCCGGATGAGCGCGATTGTAGCGGCTTTGGCGATTCTTGCCGGCTGCGGTCAAAGCGGCGCGCTCTATCTGCCCACCGTGCCTCCGATGCCCAAGCCGATCCAGCCGCAGAATACGCCGCCGTCGGACGTGAAACCGACCGACGAAAACGCGTCGTCCGACGAGTCGCCCGACACGTTCGGCTCGCCGCTCACGCTGTCGCCCGAACTGTCGAGCACATCGACCATGCCCGCCCCGGCATCGGGCCCGGCCGCGACGAAGTAACGACGCACTGCCGCCCGCGCGGCGCACGGAACGAGGCGATGACTTCCCGGTCATCGCCTTTTGTTTTTCAGCGGCCGCGCCGTCACGCGCGCACGCGGCGCCAGCCCCACGTCACCAGCCGCCAGCCGAGCAGCGCGGCGACGATCGCCGCGTAGAGCTTCGGCTGCGCAAGATCGTGCTTGCCCGCCCGCATCCACCAGAAGTGCAGCACGCCGAACAGCGCGATCGCGTAGATTGCGCTGTGCAGCGTCGCCCAGTGGCGACCGAGCCGGCGCACCATCGCGCGCGGCGACGTCGCGGCGAGCGGAATCAGCAGCACGAACGCCGCGAAACCGACCGTGATGAACGGGCGCTTGCCGACATCCTTCAGGATCGCGACGACGTCGAACCACTTGTCGAACCACAGGTAGGTCGTGAAGTGCAGCGTCGCGTAAAAGAACGCGAACAGCCCGATCATCCGACGAAAGCGCAGCAATGGCGCGAAGCCCGTGATGCGCCGCAGCGGCGTGACGGCCAGCGTGATGCACAACAGGACGAGCGTCCACAAACCGGTCGAACGCGTGATGAATTCGATCGGGTTCGCGCCGAGCCGGTCGGTCAGCCCGAACAGCACGATGCGCGCGAGCGGGTAGAGGCCGGCCGCGAACACCAGCACCTTGGCCGGCGCGAGCCAGCGCGGCGCGGCAGGACGGTTCGCCCCGGCACGCGCCGTGCGAGCAGCCTGCCCGGCGCCCGCGGCGCGCGCGGGTGTGAGCGTCGAAGGATGCATGTCGTTTCTCACGGTCGCGCTCAGAAATTCTTTTTCAGGTCCATGCCCTGATACATCGATGCGACCAAGTCGCCGTAGCCGTTGAACATCAGCGTCTTGCGCTTCGGCGTGAAGAAGCCGTCCTCGCCGATGCGCCGCTCGGTCGCCTGGCTCCAGCGCGGATGATCGACGTTCGGGTTCACGTTCGAATAAAAGCCGTACTCGTTCGCCGCGTACGTGTTCCAGCTCGTCTTCGGCTGCTTGTCGACGAAGCGGATCTTCACGAGCGACTTCGCGCTCTTGAACCCGTATTTCCACGGCACGACGATCCGCACCGGCGCACCGTTCTGGTTCGGCAGCACCTGCCCGTAGACGCCCATCGTCAGCAGCGTCAGCGGATTCATCGCCTCGTCCATGCGCAGCCCTTCCGAATACGGCCAGTCGAGCACGGGCGTCGACAGGCCCGGCATCTGCGACGGATCGGCCAGCGTGACGAACTGCACGTATTTCGCGTTGCCAGTCGGCTGCACGCGCTTGATCAGCTCGGACAGCGGCACGCCGATCCACGGGATCACCATCGACCAGCCCTCGACGCAGCGCAGCCGGTACACGCGCTCCTCGAGCGGCGCGAGCTTCAGCAACTCGTCGAGATCGAACACCTTCGGGTGCTGCACCTCGCCTTCGACACTCACGCGCCACGGGCGCGGCCGCAACGTGCCCGCGTTCTGCGCCGGATCGCTCTTGTCGGTGCCGAATTCGTAGAAGTTGTTGTAGGACGTGATGTCCTTGAACGGCGTCACCTTGTCGATGGCGACGAATGTCGGGTTGGTTTTTGCCGCGAGCTTCGCCGCCCGCGCGTCGGGTGACGCATACGCGGCGAGCGCCGCGCCGCTGGTGCCGAACAGGCCGCCCGCGGCCGCGAGGCCGGCCGCCTGCAACACGCGCCGCCGATTCTCGAATACCGCGCGCGGCGTGATCTCGCTCGGCGCGATATCCGCGCCGGTCAGTACGTTACGCAAAGGGCGTTTGATCCACATCGTGCAGTTCCTCCCGCATGCGCGACGCGCATGCTTCATCAGCGTTCGACCCGGCCCGTCGCACGCCGTTCGACGCCCGGTTCGCCCGCCCATTACAAAAGAAAACCGCCGGGCACGCAGTGCACCGGCGGTCTATGGTCGGACGAGCGGCGGAAATCTTACAGCTTGCCGTAGCTGTGCAGCCCGGACAGGAACATGTTGACGCCGAGGAACGCGAACGTCGTGACCAGCAGGCCGGTGAGCGCCCACCAGGCGGCCACCGCGCCGCGCAGGCCCTTCATCAGCCGCATGTGCAGCCACGCCGCGTAGTTCAGCCACACGATCAGCGCCCAGGTTTCCTTCGGGTCCCAGCTCCAGTAGCCGCCCCACGCTTCGGCCGCCCACAGCGCGCCGAGGATCGTCGCGATCGTGAAGAACGCGAAACCGACCGCGATCGACTTGTACATCACGTCGTCGAGCACCTCCAGCGTCGGCAGGCGATCCGCGAGGATCCCGCGCTCCTTCATCAGGTACGCGACCGACACCATCGCCGACAGCGCGAAGCTGCCGTAGCCGATGAAGTTCGCCGGCACGTGGATCTTCATCCACCAGCTTTGCAGCGCCGGCACGAGCGGCTGGATCTGCTGCGCATCGCGCGCGACCGAGTACCACATCAGGAAGCCGACCGCCGCGCTGATGACCAGCAGCACGAACGCGCCGAGCGAACGCGTGCCGTAGTGGCCTTCGTAATACAGATAAAGCAGCGCCGTGATCAGGCTGAACAGGACGAACACTTCATAGAGGTTCGATACGGGGATGTGCCCGACGTCCGCACCGATCAGGTAGGACTCGTACCAGCGCACCATCAGCCCCGTGAAGCCCATCAGCACGGCGACCCACGTGAGCTTCTGGCCGATCGCGGCGCCCGTTTCGGCGCGCGCGAGCAGCCCGATCCAGTAGAAGATCGTCGCGAGCACGAACATCGCGCTCATCCACAGGATCGCCGACTGGCTCGACAGGAAGTACTTGAGGAAGAACGCCGAATCGGCGCGGGCGAGATCGCCCTGGTAGATCTGGATCGACAACAGCGACAGCACGGCGATCGACGCCATCATCAGCCGCGCGGGCTTCCAGCGCCAGCCGAGCGCGACGAGCGCCGGCACGGTGCCGATCATCACCGCCTTGTCGTAGTAATCCATGTGCGCGTTGTAGTGCACGAGCGCATAGCCCGCGCCCGCCACGAGCGCCAGGGCGAACAGCCAGTCGAACAGCGACAGGCGTGCGAGGAACGGACGCTCGTCGAACAACGGCGACGATGCCGGCGCCGGGGCCGACGCCGTACGGGAAGAGGAAACTTGCGTGAGATCCATGATGTTACCGGGTGGAATTCTCGGAATCGGAACCGCCGCCGACAGGCGGGCGGGCCGTCGAAGCCGCACCGGCGGGCGCGGCATCGCGAGGTGCGGCGCGCAAGGCGGCGCCGGCCGCGTCGCGCGTCTGCACGAATTCTTTCTCGAAATCGAAGGTCTTGCGGGCCGTGGACATTGCCATCACCACATCGACGCCCGAACCGGCGTCCTTCAGCCAGAACCAGAGTCGCCGCTCGCGCACGTAGAACATCGAGAAGATGCCGGCGACCAGCAACAGGCTGCCAAGATACACCAGATTCTTGCCGGGTGCGCGCGTCAGCTGAAATACCGAAGCTTGCACCTGCTTGAAGGAATCAAGCTGCAAATAGACCGGCGATCCATACAAGAAGCTGTCGGATAGCGCGTTGATCGCGTTCTGCACGAAGCGGATCGTGTCGGTGCCCTGCTGCGCGGCCGGCTCGCCGGCACGCTCGCGCGCAATCTGCCAGACCTCCCACATCGAGCCCTCGAGCATCCGCAGCAACAGGCTCGCGGCCTTCTCCTGCTCGCCCTTCGGCACCGAGCGGTCGATGAAGGTCGCCACCGCCTGAAAGCCGCCGACCGGCTGGCCATCCGCGCCGCGGCCGACGCTGTCGTCGCTCGCCGCAAACAGGGTCAGCACCTTCGACGCGCTGTCCTGCAGGCGGCCGCGCAGCGACGCGTCGCCCGGCAGCGAGCGCTGCGCGAAGCGCGCGGCGGCTTCGGTGCGCACGGCCGGATCCTCGAGCGCGGCGCGCAGGCGCATCCATTCGCCGATCGAATCCTGGCTGTCGGCCGGGATCCGCATGTAACGGAACGGATCGTTCGGGCTCGCGCGCACGCCGGCGAGGAACACGCGTTCGCCGTTCATGTCGACGGGCAGCATGTAGTTGTTGAATTCGCGCGCCTGGCCGTCCTTGCCACGAATCTTGTACTGCACCGACGGACCGATGTTGTGGAGCTGCGTCGGCTTCGACGTCTTCGCACCCGAGCCGAGCCGCTCGTCGAATACTTCCTTCAGCGAGCTGGTCGTCGCGACGCCGCGCACGTCCGGCTTGCCGTTCGCGTCTGCCATGTTTTCGACGTTGATCGCGCGGAAATCGGAGAACTCGATCGTGTCGCCGTCGGCGCCCGGGACCTGCAGCGGGGCCGAACTGCCGATCGTGCCCTTCACGGGAACGGTCGCCGCATGGCTGCCCGTCATCGGGTAGGCCGTCATCTGCATTTGCGAGCCGCCGTCCTGGAAGCTCGACTGGTAGATCGACACGCCCTTGTACGTGAACGGCTTGTTGACCTCAACCCGCGCCGGAATTTTCCGGCCGGTCTCGCGATCGATCACGACGATGTCGCTCGCGAACAGTTTCGGCATGCCCGTCGTGTAGTAATCGACGATGAACTTGTCGAGCTGGATCGAGAACGGCAGGTCCTGGATCAACGAGCCGCTCGGCTGGTTCAGGATCGCGGTCGACACGAACTGGCCCTCCGGCACCCACGCATAGCCGCGGAACGTCGGGTTCGACGCGGACAGGCGATGGTCGGGCGAAATCTCGCTGATCGTCGCGCTCGTGTTGACCGGGCTCTTGCCGAACATCCACATCTGGAATTTGATCGGCAGGTTGCTGTCGAGCAGGCCGCCGATACAGATCACGACGATCGCGAGGTGGGCGGAAATGTAGCCCCACTTGGTCATCGCGCCGCGCTTCGCGGAGATCAGCGTCGCGCCGTCGGTTTCACGCACGACGTGCTTGTAGCCGGCCTTCGTGACGAACGTGGCGAGCGTCGCCGCGACCGTCGCGCGCGTGCCGGACGCCGTGTACTCGGCCTTGTGGTGGAACGCGCGCAGGCTGCCTTCGCGGACCTTGTCCTTCCAGCTCTTCGCATCGGCGAGCATCTTCGGCGCATTGCGGATCACGCACAGCGAGATCGACACGACGAGGAAGATCAGGATCAGCATGAACCACCACGCGCTGTACACGTTGTACAGGCCCAGCGAGCGGAAGATGTCCGCCCAGAACGGCCCGAACTGGTTCACGTAGTTCGGATACGGATCGTCCTGGGTCAGGACCGTGCCGATGATGCTCGCGATCGACAGCACCACCAGCAGCGCGATCGCGAAGCGCATCGAGCTGAGCAGCTCGACCGCGCGTTTCGACGCACCCTGACTCGACTTCGACTGCAACCCCGACGTGGTAACGCTCATTCAAACTCCGACTCAGGGGAAACAGCCCCCACACTCACTATGTTCGCTGCGCCCCAACGGGCGATCGGCACGCTCGGGACGGCCCGGCGAGTGCCAACAAAAAAGGGCAAGGCGACCGCGAACAGCGGCGCCCCACCCTTTTCTTGTTCTGACTCCGGCCGCCCTTCGGGCGGCCGGTCATTCCATGCGCGGTTGACCGCTCAACGCAGACCCGCGATGTAATCGGCGACGGCCTTGATCTCGGTATCCGACAGCCGCGACGCGATCTGATGCATCGCCTCGTTGTTGTTGCGCGCGCCGGCACCCTGCTGGAACGCGGTCAACTGCGCGACCGTGTAATCGGCCCATTGCCCCGACAGACGCGGATACTGGACCGGGATCCCCTGCCCCGTCGGCCCGTGGCAGCTCGCGCAGGCCGGTACGCCCTTCTCCGCGATGCCGCCGCGATAGATCTTCTGGCCGACCGGCACGGTCGCCGCATTGCGTGCGGTACCGAGCTTCGTCGTCTGCGACCCGTAGTACGCGGCGACGTTGCGCATGTCGTCCGCGCTCAACGCGCTTGCGAATCCGACCATCACCGCGTTGTTACGCACCGGCCCCTTCGCGCCCGGCTGCGTCTTGAAGTCGTTCAACTGCTTGACCAGATATTCGGGATGCTGGCCGGCGAGCTTCGGGAAACTGCCCGACGCACTATTGCCGTCGGCGCCGTGACACGACGCGCAGACCTGCCCGGCAATCGCCTTGCCGCGGTCCAGATCCGGCTTCGCCGCATCTGCCGCGTTTGCCTCCGCTACGAAACCTACGAACCCTGCTGCAACCTGAAGCACCATCAGAGACTTGCACAGTCGATTCATTCGCACACCCTGTTTCGTCTTGTGGGAATTTGAGGTTCTGCAAAAAACGACGGCGTTCAGTCTACCGCAGAAGCCACATAAAAGCGCGAGGCAGGCGCCCGTTGGCCTTCGGTAAAACCGCCGTATTGTACAATATCGTGCTGAAAGCTCCCGTGCCTATCGGGGCTACCCCGCCTCCACCAAGCGGCTCGCGCCGCCCGTCCTTCCGGTTCCCATGGCCTTTCTGCTCCATCAAGCCCGCTTCTACACGACCGTCAACCATCTGCGCGACCTGCCGCCGACGGTCCAGCCGGAAATCGCGTTCGCGGGCCGCTCGAATGCCGGCAAGTCGACGGCGATCAACGTGCTGTGCAACCAGAAGCGGCTGGCCTTTGCGTCCAAGACGCCCGGCCGCACGCAGCATATCAACTACTTCTCCGTCGGCCCCGCCGCCGAGCCCGTCGCGAACCTCGTCGACCTGCCCGGCTACGGCTACGCGGAAGTGCCCGGTGCCGCGAAGGCGCACTGGGAAATGCTGCTGTCGTCCTATCTCGCGACGCGCTCGCAGCTTTGCGGCCTGATCCTGATGATGGATTCGCGCCGTCCGCTGACCGATCTCGATCGACGCATGATCGAGTGGTTCGCGCCGACCGGCAAGCCGATCCACACGCTGCTGACGAAGTGCGACAAATTGACGCGCCAGGAAAGCATCAATGCGCTGCGCAACACGCAGAAGGGGCTCGACGCGTATCGCGACCAGGGCGTGAAGGGCAAGCTGACGGTCCAGCTGTTCTCGGCGCTGAAGCGTACGGGGCTCGACGAGGCCCATGAACTGATCGAGAGCTGGCTGCGGCCGTCCGTCGCCGACGAAAAAAGCGAGCCTGTAGCACAATGAGCGGGCAACGCGCGGCTGGGATCGGCTGCGCGCACCTGACGGCACCTGCGGATTCGGCCGGCTCATAAAAAAACCCGCCGTTGAACGGCGGGTCAAACAGCCTAATCGAAAAACGACAGGCACCCGCTCAGGGAGGAGAAGCGGGGAGCTGCACGCAACGCGTGCCGCTCGATCGCTATCATATACCAACGATCTCGAAAATGACCTAAGGGTTCCGTAAGGTCTTCTTGCCCTGATTTCTGCCAAATCGCCATGAGCTTCCATCCGCTTCATCGTCCGCGCCGGATGCGCCGCGACGACTTCTCCCGCCGCCTGATGCGCGAAAACCGCCTGACCACCGACGACCTGATCTACCCGGTGTTCGTCGTCGAAGGCACCCAGCAACGCCAGCCCATCCCGTCGATGCCCGGCGTCGAGCGCGTGTCGGTCGACCTGCTGATGCAGGTCGCCGAGCAGTGCGTCGAACTCGGCGTGCCCGTGCTGTCGCTGTTCCCGGCCATCGAGCCGTCGCTGAAGACGCCCGACGGCCGCGAGGCGGCCAATCCCGAAGGCCTGATTCCGCGCGCCGTGCGCGAGCTGAAGAAGCGCTTCCCCGAGCTCGGCGTGCTGACCGACGTCGCGCTCGATCCGTACACGAGCCACGGCCAGGACGGCGTGCTCGACGAGAACGGCTACGTGATCAACGACGACACGATCGAGATCCTGATCGAACAGGCGCGCGCGCAGGCGGAAGCCGGCGTCGACATCGTCGCGCCGTCGGACATGATGGACGGCCGCATCGGCGCGATCCGCGAGATGCTGGAAAGCGACGGCCATATCCATACGCGGATCATGGCCTATTCGGCGAAGTTCGCATCGGCGTTCTACGGCCCGTTCCGCGATGCGGTCGGTTCGGCATCCAATCTGGGCAAGGGCAACAAGATGACCTACCAGATGGATCCGGCGAACAGCGACGAAGCGCTGCGCGAAGTACGCCTCGACATCGACGAAGGCGCCGACATGGTGATGGTCAAGCCCGGCATGCCGTATCTCGACATCGTGCGCCGCGTGAAGGACGAGTTCCGCTTCCCGACCTACGTGTACCAGGTGAGCGGTGAATATGCGATGCTGAAGGCCGCCGCGATGAACGGCTGGCTCGACCACGACAAGGTCGTGCTCGAATCGCTGCTCGCGTTCAAGCGCGCGGGCGCCGACGGCGTGCTCACGTACTTCGCGCTCGATGCCGCGCGTCTGCTGAAAGCGCAGCGCTGATCGCACACCGGCGCGCATCAGCAAAAACGGCGGGACACTTCGGTATCCCGCCGTTTTTTGTTTATCGCCGATCGAAGCTGTCAGCCGGCCCGAATCTGCGATTCGCCGGTTCGCCCCGGCAAGCCATCGTCATACCGTCGGCACGGCCGCCCGATCGAGGCTGCGCAGGAACGTGTCGGCCGCCTGATAGCCGACCACCCGGCCGATCTCGTTGCCGTTGCGATCGAAAAAGATGATGCCCGGCGGCCCGAACAGGTTGAAGCGCTTGAGCAGCGCCTGATCGTCCGGGTTGTTCGCGGTGACGTCCGCGCGCACGAGGTGAAGCCGCGCGAGCCGCGCCTGCACGCGCGCGTCGGTGAACGTCAGATGCTCCATCTCCTTGCAGCTCACGCACCAGTCGGCATAGAAGTCGAGCATCACGGGCCGGCCCGACGACTTCAGCAACGCGTCGAGCTCGCCGCTGGAGCGCACCGGCGCGAACGCGGGGCCGTCCGCAGCAGCCGCACTGGCCGACGCCGCACCGCCGGACGCCACCGTACGCGCCGCCAGCACGGCCAGCGGCTTGACGGGATCGGTCGAGCCCGCAGCCAGGCCCACGAGCAGCGTCGCGGCCCAGATCGCGAGCGCGGCGCCCACGCCGCGGCCCAGGCGACGCCAGATCGACGCGGCGCCGGCGTTCGGCGTGAACAGGCCGAGCGCCGCCGCCGCGATCAGCAGCCACAACGCCGCGAGCACCATCTTCAGCCCGCCGGCCAGCACCGGCCACACGATCCACAGCGCGGCCGCGAGCAGCACGATGCCGAAGAACACCTTCACGCCGTCCATCCACGCGCCGGCGCGCGGCAGCACCGTCCCGGCCCCGACGCCGACCACCAGCAGCGGCACGCCGAGGCCGAGCCCCATCGCGAACAGCGCCGCGCCGCCGAGCAACGCGTTGCCGGTATGCGCGATGAACGCGAGCACCGCGAACAGCGGCGCCGTCATGCACGCGCCGACGACCAGCGCCGACAACGCGCCCATCGCCGCGACCGCGACGAAGTGGCCGCCCTGGCGCGCGCTCGATGCCTCGGCCGCGCCGTTCTGCCAGCGCTCCGGCAACGCGATGTCCTTGCCCGAGATCAGCGACACTGCAAACGCGGTCAGCAGCACGCCGAACGCGCCAAGCACCCACGGATTCTGCAACCACGCGCCGAGGCTCTGGCCAACCAGCGCGGCGGCGATGCCGAGCACCGTATAGACCAGCGCCATGCCGACCACGTAGGTCAACGACAACGCAAAGCCACGCGCATGCGTCGCGCGCGTGCCCTGGCCGATGATGATCGCGGACACGATCGGAATCATCGGATACGAACACGGCAGCAGGCTCAGCACGACGCCCGCGACGAAGTAGAGCGCGACGATCGTGAAGAAGCCGTGGCCTTCGAGCAGCGACTGCGCGAAATCGGCGCTCGTGACCTTGTCGAACCAGCTACCCGCGGCAGCCGTGTCGCCGGACGACGATGCGGCGCCGAGCGCGGCGCCATCGACCTTCATCACGTGCTCGGCCGGCGGATAGCAGATCCCTTCGTCCGCGCAGCCTTGCGACGTCACCGCGAGCTCGAACGGCCCGGCCGCCTGCTTCACCGGCACGTGAACGACGACTTCGTCGCGATAGGTCTCGACGTCCTTCTGGAACGTCTGGTCGAACTTCACGTGGCCGGCCGGGAACTGCGGCTCGCCGAGTGTCGCCTGGCCACTCTTCACCGCGAACGCGAACCGCTCGCGATACATGTAATAGCCGTTGGCGATCTTGAAGCGGACGTCCACCTGTCCCGGCGATTCGCTCGCGCTGAACTTGAACGCGACCGACGGATCGAGGAAATCGTCGGCCGCGCGCGCGACGGACAGACCGCCCAGCACGAACACGAACGACAACAGGACCGCAAGAAACCGCAGCGCGCGCACGCGCACCGAAAGCGCCATACCGTTAAACATGAAATAGACGTTGAGTTTCGTTGGTCACCCACTGGCCATACGCGGCCGATGCCGTCGTTTGCCACGAGACGATTTCAGGCGTCTCGTAAGGATGATGCGCGACAATAAATCGCTCCAGTTCGAGCGCCCGCATGGGGCTCGTCTTGAACAGCAACTGGATCTCTTCGGCCGTTTCGACCTTGCCCTGCCAGTGATAGCGCGACTTGATCGTGCCGAGCTCCGATACGCATGCGGCCAGCCGCGCGTCGAGCGCGCCGTCGGCAAGCGCCGCAGCCGTCGCCGCATCGGGCACCGTCGTCAGCATCAGCACCACTATCATCCGCGCCCTCCTCGCTGGTCTGCCGGCTCCTGCCGGCGCCGGTCCCCCCCGTTCAGGGGCCGCACCGGTTGCCCCGTATCGTAGCGCAGCCCGCGCGACGCTGCCGGCACCGGCCTGCGACAATCGATCGCAGCCGACATCCCAAAACAAAAAGGGCCAAGCATTCGCTCGGCCCCTTTCAGATCCTGCTGCGTACCGGAAGCTTACTCAGCTTCTTGCACGTTTTCCGTTTCGTCGACTTCCGGACGGTCGAGCAGTTCGACCAGTGCCATCGGTGCGTTGTCGCCCACGCGGAAGCCGAACTTCAGCACGCGCAGGTAGCCGCCCGGACGGTTCGCGAAACGCGGACCGAGCACGTCGAACAGCTTCGCCACCGAGTCACGATCGCGCAGGCGGTTGAACGCCAGGCGACGGTTTGCCAGCGACGGCTTCTTGCCGAGCGTGATCAGCGGCTCGACGACTTTACGGAGTTCCTTCGCCTTCGGCAGCGTCGTCTTGATGACTTCGTGCTCGATCAGCGAGTTGGACATGTTACGGAGCATAGCCAGACGGTGGCTGCTCGTGCGGTTCAGTTTCCGCAGACCATGACGATGGCGCATTTCAGTTTCCTTGATTCAAAGTTTTGATCCAGCTCTTCTATCGCACCTCGGAGGGTGCACGGGCCGGTAACGAAAAAAAGCAAGATGCGGATTTTAAAGGAAAATCCGCATCTTTGCCAACTACAGCAACAACCGGACTTACTTGTCGAGACCAGCCGGCGGCCAGTTCTCGAGCTTCATGCCCAGCGTGAGACCGCGCGAAGCGAGCACTTCCTTGATCTCGTTGAGCGACTTGCGACCGAGGTTCGGCGTCTTCAGCAGCTCGTTTTCCGTGCGCTGGATCAGATCGCCGATGTAGTAGATGTTCTCGGCCTTCAGGCAGTTCGCCGAACGAACCGTCAGCTCGAGATCGTCCACCGGACGCAGCAGGATCGGATCGATCTGCGGTGCACGCGACGGCGCTTCGGCTGCCGTTTCCGTGCCTTCCAGCGCCGCGAACACGGACAGCTGGTCGACCAGGATGCGGGCCGACTGGCGGATCGCCTCTTCCGGCGTGATCACGCCGCTCGTCTCGATGTTCATCACGAGCTTGTCGAGGTCGGTACGCTGCTCGACACGTGCGCTTTCAACCGCGTAGCTCACGCGGCGAACCGGCGAGAACGAGGCGTCGAGGACGATGCGGCCGATGATCTTGGCCGTGTCTTCGCCGTAGCGACGGACGTTGCCGGGCACGTAGCCGCGACCCTTTTCGATCTTGATCTGAACGTCGAGCTTGCCACCCTTCGACAGGTGCGCAATCACGTGATTCGGGTTGATGACTTCGCAATCATGAGCCAGCTCGATATCGCCGGCCGTCACGACGCCTTCGCCTTCCTTGCGCAGCGTAACCGTCACTTCGTCACGGTTATGCAGCTTGAACACCACGCCCTTCAGGTTCAGCAGCAGGTTGACGACGTCTTCCTGCACGCCATCCAGCGTCGAGTACTCGTGCACCACGCCTGCGATCGTGACTTCGGTCGGCGCGTAGCCTACCATCGACGACAGCAGCACGCGGCGAAGCGCATTGCCCAAGGTGTGGCCGTAACCGCGTTCGAACGGTTCCATGACCACCCTCGCGTGGTTCTCGCCCAGCGATTCCACGGCGATGATCTTGGGTTTCAGCAAACTGGTTTGCATGGGCTTTCCTTTTCAATACCCTCGGCTCGTTACACCGATAAGGCTGACCGGTAACAACCAGAAAATAAACAGCCGAGGCCCCTCCTTGCGCAACGCAATCGGGGTACCTCGGCCGTCAATCGGATTAACGCGAATACAATTCGACGATCAGGCTTTCGTTGATGTCGCCTGCGATTTCAGCGCGTTCCGGCATTTGCTTGAACGTGCCTTCGAACTTCTTCGCATCGACTGCAACCCAGCTCGGCATGCCGCCTTGCTCGGCCAGCGACAGCGCTTCGACGATACGCGCCTGCTTCTTCGCCTTTTCGCGGATCGCGACGACGTCACCCGCCTTCACTTGCTGCGACGGGACGTTCGCGACGACGCCGTTCACGGTGATCGACTTGTGGCTCACCAGCTGACGCGCTTCAGCGCGGGTCGAGCCGAAGCCCATGCGATACACGACGTTGTCGAGGCGCGACTCGAGCAGTTGCAGCAGGTTTTCACCCGTGTTGCCCTTGCGGCGATCGGCTTCGGCGAAGTAACGACGGAACTGACGCTCCAGCACGCCGTAGATACGCTTGACCTTCTGCTTTTCGCGCAGCTGCGTACCGTAGTCGGACGTACGTGCGCCCGAGGTACGGCCGTGCTGACCCGGCTTGCTGTCGAGCTTGCACTTGTCGGCGAGCGAGCGGCGTGCGCTCTTCAGGAACAGGTCGGTGCCTTCACGGCGGGACAGCTTGGCTTTGGGGCCGATATAACGTGCCACTTTGCATTCCTTTATCAATCAGTCACGCGGATCGAAATCCGCGCTAGTCCGCTCCCTTTGGGGCGAACGGTGGGCTTAGTCAATCAAAAAAGCAACGCCCGTCGACGCTGAGCGGCGACAGGCAATGCGCTAGCACGAACGTGCCAGCACATCCTTAGATACGACGACGCTTCGGCGGGCGGCAGCCGTTGTGCGGAATCGGGGTGACATCCGAAATCGCGGTGATCTTGATGCCGAGGCCGTGCAGTGCGCGCACTGCCGACTCGCGACCCGGGCCCGGGCCCTTGATCCGCACTTCCAGATTCTTCACGCCGTATTCCATCGCGACGCGGCCAGCCGACTCGGCTGCGACCTGAGCAGCGAACGGCGTCGATTTGCGCGAGCCCTTGAAGCCCTGACCGCCCGACGTCGCCCATGCCAGAGCGTTGCCTTGGCGATCGGTGATCGTGATGATCGTGTTGTTGAACGACGCGTGAACGTGAACCACGCCTTCAGCGACGTTCTTCTTAACCTTCTTGCGAACGCGTTGCGCCGCGGTGTTCGAAGCCTTAGCCATTACGTTTTCCTGTAACTGTCAGTTCCGCTTACTTCTTCAGCGCTTGCGCTGCACGACGCGGACCCTTGCGGGTACGTGCGTTCGTACGCGTACGCTGACCGCGCATCGGCAGGCCCTTGCGATGACGGACGCCGCGGTAGCAACCGAGGTCCATCAGGCGCTTGATGTTCATCGTCACTTCACGGCGCAGATCGCCTTCGACGACAAACTTGCCTACTTCTTCACGCAGCTTTTCCAGGTCTGCGTCGGTCAGATCCTTGACCTTCTTCGAAAAATCGACGCCAGCTGCCACGCAGATGCTGCGCGAACGGGTGCGGCCGATACCGAAGATAGCCGTCAGGCCGATCTCGGTATGCTGGTGATTCGGGATGTTAACCCCTGCGATACGAGCCATTGTTTTTCCTCAAACAAAAAGCGCAAACAAACGCGCGGTCAGCCTTGGCGCTGCTTGTGGCGCGGATCCGAGCTGCAGATCACGCGAACGACGCCTTTGCGCTTGATGATCTTGCAATTGCGGCAAATGCGCTTAACCGATGCCATCACTTTCATGATAATACCCTTTTTTCAAATCACTTCGCCCGGAACACGATCCGCGCACGAGACAGATCGTAAGGCGTCAATTCAACCGTCACCTTGTCGCCCGGCAGGATGCGGATGTAGTGCATCCGCATCTTCCCGGAAATATGCCCCAACACGACATGGCCGTTTTCCAGCTTCACGCGGAAGGTCGCATTCGGGAGGTTTTCAATCACCTCACCCTGCATCTGGATTACATCGTCTTTGGCCATAGTCCTTTCAACGCATCGGGATGTTGCCGCCCTTGAAGTTAGCCTTCTTGAGCAGTGACTCATACTGTTGCGACATAACGTACGACTGCACCTGCGCCATAAAGTCCATCGTGACGACGACAATGATCAGCAGCGACGTTCCACCAAAATAAAACGGCACGTTCCAGCGCAGCACCAGGAATTCCGGCAGCAGACACACGAAGACGATGTAGATCGCACCGGCCAGCGTCAGACGCGTGAGGATGCTGTCGATATATCGTGCGGTCTGATCGCCCGGACGGATGCCCGGAACAAACGCGCCGCTCTTCTTCAGGTTGTCTGCGGTCTCCCTGCTGTTGAACACCAGTGCGGTGTAGAAGAAGCAGAAAAACACGATTGCCAGCGTGTACAGCAGCACATAGACCGGCTGGCCCGGCTTCAGCGCTTCCGCAACGTTATGCAACGTATTGGAAATCCAGCTTCCTGTCGGCTGACCGGTACTGAACCAGCCGAGAATCGTTGCCGGGAACAGAATGATCGACGATGCAAAGATCGGCGGAATCACGCCCGACATGTTCAGCTTCAGCGGCAGATGCGACGACTGCCCACCGTAGATCTTGTTGCCGACCTGACGCTTCGCGTAGTTCACGAGGATCTTGCGCTGACCGCGTTCGATGAACACGACCAGGTAAGTCACCGCGGCGATCAGAACGACGATGATGATCGCCGAAATGATGCTCATCGAACCCGTACGCACCAGCTCGAACAACCCACCCACGGCATTCGGGAACCCTGCTGCGATCCCGCCGAAAATGATGATCGAGATACCGTTGCCCAGACCACGCTCGGTAATCTGCTCACCGAGCCACATCAGGAACATCGTGCCCGTTACCAGCGTCACGACCGTCGTCAGACGGAACAGCATGCCGGGATCGGTGACGAGGCCCGGCTGGTTTTCCAGCGCAGCCGCGATACCGAATGCCTGGAAGGTCGCGAGCACCACGGTGAAATACCGCGTGTACTGCGTGATCTTCCGTTGCCCTGCCTGCCCTTCCTTCTTCAGCGCCTCGAGCTGCGGCGAAACGATCGCCAGCAACTGCATGATGATCGACGCCGAGATGTACGGCATGATCCCCAGCGCAAAGATCGTGAAGCGGGAAAGCGCGCCACCCGAGAACATGTTGAACATGCCCAGGATGCCGCCCGCCTGGCTCTGGAACAGCTTAGCCAGTTGATCCGGATCGATGCCCGGCACGGGAATGTGCGCGCCGATGCGATAGACGATCAGCGCCAGGAGCAGGAACATCGCTCGCCGGCGCAGATCGCCGAATTTCGCCGTGCTTCGACCGGGTTTTGCAAGACTCGGGCTGTTAGCCAAGTACCTTCTCCGATGAATGCAAGTGACGACGCGCTACGCGTGTCACTCGGCGAACGAACCGCCAGCCGCTTCGATCGCAGCGCGCGCACCCTTGGTGGCACCGAGACCCTTCACGACGATCTTGCGCTTCAGTTCGCCCGTCGCGATGATCTTTGCGCTCTTCGTCAGCTCGCCGACCAGGCCGGCTTGCTTCAGTGCGAGCAGATCGATCTCGTCGACCGGCAGCTTCTCGAGGTCGCCCAGGCGCACTTCACCGACGAATTCCTTCGTCAGCGACGTGAAGCCGCGCTTCGGCAGACGACGTTGCAGCGGCATCTGACCGCCTTCGAAACCGACTTTGTGGAAGCCGCCCGAACGCGATTTCTGACCCTTGTGACCACGGCCAGCCGTCTTGCCGAGGCCCGAACCGATGCCACGACCGACGCGACGCTTGGCGTGCTTGGCGCCAGCTGCCGGCTTCAGGTTATTCAATTCCATATCAACTCCTTGATCCGTAGGGCCGCTTACGCGATGACCTTAACGAGGTACGAGACCTTGTTGATCATGCCGCGGACCGCCGGCGTGTCCTGCAGCTCGCTAACCGAGTTGAGTCGGCGCAGGCCCAGGCCACGCACGGTCGCGCGGTGCGATTCGCGGGTCCCGATCAGGCTCTTGACGAGCTGAACCTTGACAGTTTTTTCAGACATGGTGACCACCCGGGCTTAGCCCAAAATTTCTTCGACGGACTTGCCGCGCTTCGCCGCGATGTCTGCCGGGGTCGACTGCTTGCGCAGGCCGTCCAGCGTGGCGCGAACGAGGTTGTACGGGTTCGTCGAACCGTGGCTCTTCGCCACGACGTTCTGAACGCCCATCACGTCGAACACTGCGCGCATCGGGCCGCCGGCGATCACGCCTGTACCTGCCTTCGCCGGAGCGAGGAGGACAGCGGATGCGCCGTGCTTGCCGTGCACTTCGTGTTGCAGCGTGCCGTTCTTGAGCGGCACCTTGAACATGTTGCGGCTAGCTTGTTCCATTGCCTTCTGGACAGCGACCGGCACTTCCTTCGCCTTGCCCTTGCCCATACCGATGCGGCCATCACCGTCGCCAACCACGGTCAGTGCGGCGAAGCCGAGAATACGGCCACCCTTCACGACCTTGGTCACGCGATTGACCGAAATCATCTTTTCGCGAAGGCCGTCGTCGCGCTCGTCAGCCTGAACTTTCGCTTGCATCTTTGCCATGACGAATTCCTTCCTTAGAACTTGAGCCCAGCTTCGCGAGCTGCCTCAGCCAGCGCCTTGACGCGGCCGTGGTAGCGGAAGCCCGAGCGGTCGAAGGCGACGGATTCGATGCCGGCAGCCTTTGCCTTTTCGGCAATACGCTTGCCGATCAGCGTCGCGGCATTGACGTTGCCGCCCTTGCCCGACTTGTCGGCCAGTTCTGCGCGCACTTCCGCTTCGAGCGTCGACGCGCTGGCCAGCACCTTGGTGCCGCAGGGCGAGAACACTTGAGCGTAGATGTGCGTGTTCGTGCGATGCACGGCGAGACGCGCGACCTGCAGCTCAGCGATCTTGATACGCGTCTGGCGAGCGCGGCGCAGGCGAGATTGAGTCTTATCCATGATTGCGCACCCTTACTTCTTCTTCGTTTCTTTGAGGATCACAACCTCGTCGGCATAACGCACGCCCTTGCCCTTGTACGGCTCCGGCGGACGGTAACCGCGGACTTCCGCAGCCACTTGACCGACTTGTTGCTTGTTGATCCCCTTGATCACGATTTCGGTTTGCGTCGGGGTTTCAGCCTTGACGCCTTCCGGCATCTGGTGCACCACCGGGTGCGAGAAACCCAGCGACAGGTTCAGCTTGTCGCCTTGCGCTTGCGCACGGTAACCGACGCCAACCAGCGTCAGCTTGCGCTCGAAACCCTTGGTCACGCCGTGCACGGCATTCGCGATGATCGCGCGCATCGTGCCCGACAGTGCATTTGCTTCGCGGCTTTCGTCGACCGGCGACAGATTCAGCGTGCCGTCGTTGTTCGCCACGTTCACGAGCGGATTGATCGCTTGCGTGATGGTGCCCAGCGGGCCCTTGACGGTGATTGCACCGTCGGCCAGCTTGACTTCCGCGCCTTGCAGCGCGATCGGGCTCTTACCTACTCGAGACATGTTTCTCTCTCCTCGGCTTTAAGCGACGTAGCAGATGACTTCGCCGCCGACGCCGGTAGCGCGCGCCTTGCGGTCGGTCATCACGCCCTTCGGCGTCGACACGATTGCCACACCGAGGCCATTCATGACCTGCGGAATGTCGTTACGGCCGCGGTACACGCGCAGACCAGGCTTCGACACGCGCTCGAGGCGTTCGATGACCGGGCGACCTGCGTAGTACTTCAGCGCGATATTCAGTTCGGACTTCGCACCTTCCGCCTTCACGGCGAAATCGTCGATATAACCTTCGTCCTTCAGGACTTGCGCGATTGCAACCTTGACCTTCGACGAGGGCATCGCGACCGATACCTTCTCGACCATCTGCGCGTTGCGGATGCGAGTCAGCATATCGGCGATAGGATCACTCATGCTCATTTACGTTTCTCCTATTACCAGCTCGCCTTGGTCAGGCCAGGAATCTCGCCACGGAATGCGATTTCACGAATCTTGTTACGCGCGAGGCCGAATTTACGGAACGTGCCACGCGGACGGCCCGTGATCGCGCAGCGGTTACGCTGGCGGGTCGGGTTTGCGTTGCGGGGCAGTTGCTGCAGCTCCAGGCGTGCTTCGTAGCGCTCTTCTTCCGACTTGCTTTGGTCTTCGACGATCGCCTTCAGCGCTTCGCGCTTTGCTGCGAACTTCGCGACCAGGCGGGCGCGCTTCTTTTCACGTTCGATCAGTGCCAGTTTAGCCACGGTAACCTCAGTTTCTGAACGGGAACTTGAAGCTGGCGAGCAGAGCCTTTGCTTCGTCGTCGGTCTTCGCAGTCGTCGTGATGCTGATGTTCAGCCCACGCAGTGCGTCGATCTTGTCGTAATCGATTTCGGGGAAAATGATCTGCTCTTTCACACCGATGTTGTAGTTGCCACGGCCATCGAAAGCACGACCCGACACGCCGCGGAAGTCACGCACGCGGGGCAGGGCAACCGTCACGAAACGGTCGAGGAATTCGTACATCGCGCGGCCACGCAGCGTCACCATCGCGCCGATCGGGTAACCCTGGCGGATCTTGAAGCCTGCGATTGCCTTGCGGGCCTTCGTGACGACCGGCTTCTGGCCGGCGATCTTCGTGAGGTCGCCAACGGCGTTCTCGATGATCTTCTTGTCAGCGATCGCTTCGCCAAGACCCATGTTCAGCGTGATCTTGGTGATGCGCGGCACTTCCATGACCGACTTGTAACCGAACTTCTCGATCAGGCCGGGCACAACCTTTTCTTTGTAAAACTCTTGAAAACGAGCCATTTTTTACTCCGCTGCGTCAGGCGCTCAGTACGGCACCGGTCGTCTTCAGGAAGCGAACCTTCTTGCCTTCCTCGACCTTGATGCCAACACGCGACGCCTTGCCATTCGCGTCGACCAGTGCGACGTTCGAAATATGCAGGGGCATCGTCTTCGCTTCCACGCCGCCCGTCGTACCCTTCATCGGGTTCGGCTTCACATGCTTCTTGACGAGGTTGATACCTTCAACCGTCACATGTTCAGCACCGACAGCCAGCACGACGCCGCGCTTGCCCTTGTCCTTGCCAGTGACGACGATGACTTCGTCACCTTTGCGAATCTTGTTCATCGCGACTCCTTACAGCACTTCCGGCGCCAGCGAAACGATCTTCATGAATCGTTCGCTACGCAGCTCACGCGTCACCGGCCCGAAGATACGGGTGCCGATCGGCTCGAGCTTGTTATTCAAAAGCACAGCGGCGTTGCCGTCGAACTTGATCAGCGAGCCGTCTTGACGGCGCACGCCCTTGGCGGTGCGGACCACCACGGCGTTGTAAATTTCGCCTTTCTTCACGCGCCCGCGCGGCGTTGCCTCTTTGACGCTCACCTTGATGATGTCGCCAATGCCGGCATAACGACGCTTCGAGCCGCCGAGCACCTTGATGCACAGGACTTCACGTGCACCCGTGTTGTCGGCTACTTCGAGCCGAGATTCGGTCTGGATCATGGTTTGTCTTTCCCAACTTAATCCGGATGCACCACCATGATGCATTCGGTCAGTCTTGGTCCCGTCAGCCAATCGGCTGCTTGGGTTGGAACAGCAGCGACGGCAAACGAAACCCGCCATCGCAATTCGGTGAATCTTTCGGACAGGCAGGCGCCAGTCCGCTTCCCCCACCAACTTCGCCCGCGACGGGGCTCCCATAAAGAGGGAAGACCGGGATTATAACAAATAATCCCGGTCACGCAAGCAAAAACTTTGCGATTTCAAGCACTTCGTGGAGAAGTGCCCGTTACTGCCTACTGCGCTGCCCGCTTAGATGACGCGAGCGGCTTCGACGAGGCGCGACACCGTCCAGGCCTTCGTCTTCGAAACAGGACGCGTTTCCTGAATTTCGACGAGATCGCCTTCGTTGTAGGTGTTCGCTTCATCGTGCGCGTGGTACTTCTTCGAACGCACGACATACTTGCCGTAGATCGGGTGCTTGACGCGGTGCTCGATCAGCACGGTGACGGTCTTGTCCATCTTGTTGCTGACGACCCGACCGACCAGCGTCCGCTTCAGCGAGGTTTTCACGCTATCGTTCATTTCTGGTTCGCCTTCTGAGTCATGACGGTCCGCACACGTGCGATGTCGCGACGAACCTTCTTCAGCTGGCTCGTGTTCGTGAGCTGCTGGGTCGCGAGTTGCATGCGCAGGCCGAATTGCGCCTTCAGCAGGTCCGCCAGCTCCTTGTTGAGCGCGGCCTGGTCTTTCTGGAGAAGTTCGGAAGCCTTCATGTTTTCTCCTTAGGCGCCGAGCTGGCGCACGATGAATGCCGTCTTCAGCGGCAGCTTGGCTGCAGCCAGACGGAACGCTTCGCGTGCCAGTTCTTCGGTTACGCCGTCCATTTCATAGAGCATCTTGCCCGGCTGAATCTCGGCGACGTAGTACTCCGGGTTACCCTTACCGTTACCCATACGCACTTCGGCCGGCTTCTGCGAAATCGGCTTGTCCGGGAAGATCCGGATCCAGATACGGCCGCCACGCTTGATGTGACGCGTCATTGCACGACGCGCCGCTTCAATCTGACGTGCGGTCAAACGACCGCGACCGATCGCCTTCAGGCCGAATTCACCGAACGACACTGCGTTGCCGCGCGTCGCCTTGCCGGTGTTACGACCCTTCTGCTCTTTACGATACTTTCTGCGTTTCGGTTGCAGCATCGTTATTCTCCAGTCTTGCCGTCTTCGGGCTTGCCGGCGCCACGGCGCGGTGCGCCACGACGAGCACCCGGAGCGCCGCCTTCGCCGTCACGGCGCGGACGACGGTCGCCCGGACGCGCATTGCGACGCGGACGCTTGTCTTCGGCTACTTCTTCCACCACCGGTGCGTCGTTGCGGCCGAGCGTATCGCCCTTGTAGACCCACACCTTGACGCCGATGATCCCGTAAGTCGTCTTCGCTTCCGAAGTCGCGTAGTCGATATCAGCACGCAGCGTGTGAAGCGGCACGCGACCTTCGCGATACCACTCCGTACGAGCGATTTCGATACCGTTCAGACGGCCTGCGCTCATGATCTTGATGCCTTGGGCACCCAGACGCATCGCGTTCTGCATCGCACGCTTCATCGCGCGACGGAACATGATCCGGCGCTCGAGCTGTTGCGTGATCGAGTCAGCGATCAGCTGAGCATCGGTTTCCGGCTTGCGGATTTCTTCGATGTTGACGTGAACCGGCACGCCCATGCGGCGTTGCAGTTCCGTCTTCAGCTGTTCGATATCCTCGCCCTTCTTGCCGATGACCACGCCCGGACGCGAGCTGTAAATCGTGATGCGCGCGTTCTTCGCCGGACGCTCGATGACGACCCGACCGACCGAAGCGTTCTTCAGCTTCTTCTTCAGGTATTCACGAACACCGATGTCTTCCTGCAGCATCGCCGCGAAATTGTTGTTGTTCGCGTACCAACGCGAAGCCCAATTGCGGCTGACAGCCAGGCGGAAGCCAGTCGGATGAATTTTCTGTCCCATCGTATGGCTCCTTAATTCCCGACCGTCACAGTGATGTGACAGGATTGCTTCTCGATGCGGTTACCGCGGCCCTTTGCGCGCGCGGTGAAACGCTTGAGCGATGCAGCCTTGTCGACGTAGATGCTCTTGATCTTGAGCTCGTCGATATCAGCGCCTTCGTTGTGCTCCGCATTCGCGATTGCCGACAGCACAACCTTCTTCACGATGCCAGCCGCCTTCTTCGGCGAGAACGTCAGAACGTTCAGCGCCTTGTCGACCGGCAAACCGCGGATCTGGTCAGCCACAAGGCGCGTTTTTTGCGCCGAGATGCGGGCACCGCGATGAATTGCTTTCACTTCCATCTTGATTGCCCCTTATTTCTTGGCCTTCTTGTCGGCTGCGTGACCCTTGAACGTACGGGTCAGTGCGAACTCGCCAAGCTTGTGGCCGACCATGTTTTCCGAGATGTACACCGGAACGTGTTGACGGCCGTTGTGAACAGCGATCGTCAGGCCGATGAAATCCGGCAGAATCGTCGAGCGACGCGACCAGGTCTTGATCGGCTTTTTGTCGCGCGAAGCTGCAGCCGCCTCAACTTTCTTCAGCAAATGGGCGTCGCAGAACGGACCTTTTTTAACAGAACGTGCCATTGCCTACTCCTTAACGCTTGTGACGGCGCTGGACGATCATCGTCGTCGTGCGCTTGTTGCTGCGGGTGCGGTAACCCTTAGCCGGCGTACCCCACGGGCTCACCGGGTCGCGACCTGCAGCCGTCTTGCCCTCACCACCACCGTGCGGGTGATCAACCGGGTTCATCGCAACGCCACGCACCGTCGGGCGGATACCGCGCCAGCGGTTCGCGCCAGCCTTGCCGATCTGGCGCAGGCTGTGCTCTTCGTTGCCGACTTCACCGATCGTTGCACGGCACTCGATGTGCACGCGGCGGATTTCGCCCGAACGCAGACGAACCTGCGCGTAGACGCCTTCGCGTGCCAGCAGCATGGCCGACGTGCCAGCCGAACGCGCCATTTGCGCGCCCTTGCCCGGCAGCATCTCGATGCAGTGGATCGTCGTACCGACCGGAATGTTGCGGATCGGCAGCGTGTTGCCTGCACGGATCGGCGCTTCCGAACCCGACATCAGCTGTTGGCCGACGGTCAGGCCCTTCGGGGCGATGATGTAGCGACGTTCGCCGTCTGCGTAGAGCACCAGCGCGATGTTCGCGCTGCGGTTCGGGTCGTACTCGAGACGTTCGACCTTTGCCGGGATGCCGTCCTTCGTGCGACGGAAATCGACGATACGGTAGTGCTGCTTGTGACCACCACCCTTGTGACGCGTGGTGATACGACCGTTGTTGTTACGGCCGGCGGTCGAGCTCTGCGAGTCGAGCAGTGCCGCGAACGGCTTGCCCTGGTGCAGGTTCTTGTTGACCACCTTGACCATCGCGCGGCGACCCGGCGATGTCGGCTTAACTTTAACGATTGCCATGATTACTTGGCCTCCGCTTCAAAGTTGATTTCCTGGCCGGGCTTCAGGCAGACGTACGCCTTCTTCACGTCCTTGCGGCGGCCCATCGAACGGCCAAAGCGCTTTTGCTTGCCCTTCTGAACCAGCACGTTGACGGAATCAACTTCAACCTTGAACAGCAGCTCGACAGCCGCCTTCACTTCCTGCTTCGTGGCATCCGGTGCGACTTCGAACACGACTTGCTCGTTCTTGTCGGCAACCAGCGTCGCCTTTTCCGAGATCACCGGTGCGAGCAGGACCTGCATCAAACGATGATCGTTCTTGCGAATCTCGCTCATGACAGCAACTCCTCGATCTGGGCGACCGCAGCCTTCGTGACCAGCACTTTCTTGAAGTAGATCAGCGACAGCGGGTCAGCGTAGCGCGGCTCGACAATCGCCACGTGCGGCAGGTTGCGCGAAGCCAGGTACAGGTTCTCGTCGACCGTGTCGGTGATGATCAGCACGGAGTCGAGACCCATGGTCTTGAATTTGTCGGCCAGCAGCTTGGTCTTCGGCGCTTCGAGGATGATGTCCTCGACGACCGACAGACGGCCTTCACGGGCCAGCTGCGAGAAGATCGAGCAGAGACCTGCGCGATGCATCTTCTTGTTGACCTTGTGCGAGAAGTTTTCTTCCGGCGAATTCGGGAAGATACGACCACCGCCACGCCACAGCGGGCTCGACGACATACCGGCACGAGCGCGGCCCGTACCCTTCTGGCGCCACGGCTTCTTGGTCGTGTGCTTGACTTGCTCACGGTCCTTCTGTGCGCGGTTACCCTGGCGAGCATTCGCCTGGTAAGCGACGACGACCTGGTGGATCAGCGCTTCGTTGTAGTCACGACCGAACACGACGTCCGATGCGTTGACCACTGCACCTTCCTGACCATTTTCGTTCAGGAGCTTGAGTTCCATTATTTCGCCCCCTTGGTCTTGACGGCCGGCGTCACGAAGACCTTGCCGCCCTTCGCGCCCGGAATCGCACCCTTCACGAGCAGCAGCTTGCGCTCTGCGTCGATACGAGCGATTTCGAGGTTCTGCACCGTCACCGTCACGTCACCCATGTGACCCGTCATGCGTTTACCCGGGAAAACACGACCCGGATCCTGCGCCATACCGATCGAGCCCGGCACGTTGTGCGAGCGCGAGTTACCGTGCGTGGCACGGCCGGAGGAGAAGTTGTAACGCTTGATCGTACCGGCGTAGCCCTTACCGATCGACACGCCTTGCACGTCGACCTTCTGGCCCACTTCGAAAAGATCTGCACCGACCACGGCGCCATTCGACAGCTCGGCTGCCTTGGCCGCGTCAATGCGGAATTCCTTGAGGATTTCACCGGCTTCGACACCGGCTTTGGCGAGATGACCTGCCAGCGGCTTCGTCACGCGCGATGCGCGGCGGGAGCCGAATGCAACCTGCACGGCCGTGTAGCCGTCGGTTTCAACAGTCTTGATCTGCGTCACGCGGTTGTCCGACACGTCCAGCACGGTGACGGGAATCGAATCCCCTTCCGCCGTGAAGATACGGGTCATGCCAACCTTGCGACCTACGAGTCCAAGGCTCATCATTTTCTCCATTCCCGACTGCGATTGGTCGGGGCTGATTTACAAAATGCCGGGCACGCAAGGCCCAACTTTTTTACGCGAATACGCGAAAAGCCAAGCAGTATAGCCCGACTTCTCGATTTCCGCAAGCAATACAAAGACTTAGCGCCATCCGGCACGCCGGTCGGCGCCGAAAGCCTTACTGCAGCTTGATTTCCACGTCGACGCCAGCCGGCAGGTCGAGCTTCATCAGCGCGTCGACGGTCTTGTCCGTCGGGTCGACGATGTCCATCAGGCGCTGGTGGGTACGGATTTCGAGCTGATCGCGCGACGTCTTGTTGACGTGCGGCGAACGCAGGATGTCAAAACGCTGGATGCGCGTCGGCAGCGGCACCGGGCCACGGACGATTGCGCCAGTCCGCTTCGCGGTATCGACGATTTCGGCAGCCGATTGATCGATCAGACGATAGTCGAAAGCCTTCAGGCGAATGCGGATTTTCTGTTGCTGCATGACAATTCCTTGAAAAGAGCGAGGCGATATTGCATCGCCGGACACTAAAAGAACGTGAAACATGACACCAGCGGGGAGCGAAGCATCAAGTTCCGGACGGTACTTCCACTGCTAAGCCCGCGATTCTACACGAAATTCCGGAGCAGTGTGGCGTGTTTCTCGGCCCGTGCAACGCGGCCGCAAAAACAAAACCGGGCGCCAGCACAAGCTGGGCACCCGGTTTCGGCGGTACAACGGCGTACCGCGGGAATCGCGGACCCCACCGGGATCCGCGGATCGTCGATATTACTCGATGATCTTGGCGACGACGCCGGCGCCGACCGTACGGCCGCCTTCGCGGATCGCGAAGCGCAGACCTTCTTCCATCGCGATCGGAGCGATCAGCTTCACCGTGATCGACACGTTGTCGCCCGGCATCACCATTTCCTTGTCCTTCGGCAGCTCGATCGAGCCCGTCACGTCCGTCGTACGGAAGTAGAACTGCGGACGGTAGTTGTTGAAGAACGGCGTGTGACGGCCGCCTTCGTCCTTGCTCAGCACATACACTTCAGCCGTGAAGTGCGTGTGCGGCGTGATCGAACCCGGCTTCGCCAGAACCTGGCCACGCTCCACGTCTTCACGCTTCGTGCCGCGCAGCAGGATACCCACGTTGTCGCCCGCCTGACCTTGGTCCAGCAGCTTGCGGAACATTTCAACGCCCGTGCAGGTCGTCTTCACCGTCGGCTTGATACCGACGATTTCGATTTCCTCGCCGACCTTCACGATGCCGCGCTCGACACGACCCGTCACCACCGTACCACGGCCCGAGATCGAGAACACGTCTTCCACCGGCATCAGGAACGCGCCGTCAACTGCACGCTCCGGCGTCGGGATGTACGTGTCCAGCGCATCGGCCAGGCTCATGATCGCCACTTCGCCCAGCTCGCCCGTGTCGCCTTCCAGCGCCAGCTTCGCCGAACCCTTCACGATCGGCGTGTCGTCGCCCGGGAAGTCGTACTTCGACAGCAGTTCGCGAACTTCCATCTCGACCAGCTCGAGCAGTTCAGCGTCGTCCACCATGTCGCACTTGTTCAGGAACACGATGATGTACGGAACGCCAACCTGACGCGCCAGCAGGATGTGCTCACGCGTTTGCGGCATCGGGCCGTCTGCTGCCGAGCAAACCAGGATCGCGCCGTCCATCTGCGCCGCGCCCGTGATCATGTTCTTCACATAGTCAGCGTGGCCCGGGCAGTCGACGTGTGCGTAGTGGCGGTTAGCCGTTTCGTACTCGACGTGTGCCGTGTTGATCGTGATGCCGCGCGCCTTTTCTTCCGGTGCCGCGTCGATCTGGTCGTATGCCTTCGCTTCGCCGCCGAACTTCTTCGTCAGAACCGTCGTGATCGCTGCCGTCAGCGTCGTCTTGCCGTGGTCAACGTGACCAATCGTACCAACGTTCACGTGCGGCTTGGTCCGCTCAAACTTTTCTTTTGCCATGATTCTCTTCTTTCAAAAAATAATCAGTTGGTAGCTACAGATTTACTTCGACTTCGCGCTGATGATCGCTTCGGCAACGTTGCGCGGAGCTTCAGCGTAGTGCTTGAACTCCATCGTGTACGTTGCACGACCTTGCGTCAGCGAGCGCAGCGACGTCGAGTAGCCGAACATTTCCGACAGCGGCACTTCGGCGCGCACGATCTTGCCGCCGCCAACCATGTCTTCCATGCCCTGGACGATACCGCGACGGCCCGACAGGTCGCCCATCACGTTGCCCATGTAGTCTTCCGGCGTCTCGACTTCGACAGCCATCATCGGCTCGAGGACGACCGGATTCGCCTTGCGCATCGCTTCCTTGAACGCCATCGAACCGGCCATGCGGAACGCGTTTTCGTTCGAGTCAACGTCGTGGTACGAACCGAACGTCAGGTGAACCTTCACGTCGACGACCGGGAAGCCAGCCAGCACGCCCGACTTCAGCGTGTCCTGGATACCCTTGTCGACCGCCGGGATGTATTCACGCGGAATCACACCACCCTTGATCTCGTCGAAGAACTCGTAGCCCTTGCCTTGCTCGTTCGGCTCGAGCGTGATGACCGCGTGACCGTACTGGCCGCGACCACCCGACTGCTTGACGAACTTGCCGTCGACATCCTTCGCCGTCGAACGGATCGTTTCGCGGTACGCAACCTGCGGCTTGCCGACGGTCGCTTCCACGCCGAATTCACGCTTCATCCGGTCGACCAGAATTTCGAGGTGGAGCTCGCCCATGCCCGAAATGATGGTCTGGCCCGACTCTTCGTCGGTCTGCACGCGGAATGACGGGTCTTCCTGAGCCAGACGGTTCAGGGCGAGGCCCATCTTTTCCTGGTCGGCCTTGGTCTTCGGCTCGACCGCCTGCGAAATCACCGGCTCCGGGAACACCATGCGTTCGAGAACGATCGGGTTCGCCGGGTCGCACAGCGTGTCGCCCGTGGTTGCTTCCTTCAGGCCGACCGCTGCAGCGATGTCGCCTGCGCGGACTTCCTTGATTTCTTCACGCTGGTTCGCGTGCATCTGCAGAATACGACCGAGGCGTTCCTTCTTGCCCTTGGTCGAGTTCAGCAGCGTGTCGCCCGAGTTGACGACGCCCGAGTACACACGGAAGAAGATCAGCTGGCCGACGAACGGGTCGGTCATGATCTTGAACGCGAGCGACGAGAACTTCTCTTCGTCCGATGCCTTGCGCTCTGCTTCTTCACCGTTTTCGAGTTCGCCCTTGACCGGCGGGATGTCGACCGGCGACGGCAGGAAGTCGATCACGGCGTCGAGCATACGCTGCACGCCCTTGTTCTTGAACGCGGTACCGCACAGCATCGGCTGGATTTCGCACGCGATCGTACGATCACGCAGCGCCTTGACGATGTCGGCTTCCGGCAGATCGCCTTCTTCCAGGTACTTGTTCATCAGGTCTTCGCTGGCTTCGGCAGCCACTTCGACCATCTTTTCGCGCCATTCCTTGCAGGTCTCCGCGAGCTCGGCCGGGATGTCGACGTAGTCGAACTTCGTGCCTTGCGACGCTTCGTCCCAAATGATCGCCTTCATCTTGATCAGGTCGACGACGCCCTTGAAGTTTTCTTCCGCGCCGATCGGCACCACGACCGGAACCGGGTTCGCCTTCAGGCGCAGACGGAGCTGGTCGTAGACCTTGAAGAAGTTCGCGCCGGTACGGTCCATCTTGTTGACGAACGCGAGACGCGGCACCTTGTACTTGTTCGCCTGACGCCACACCGTTTCCGACTGCGGCTGCACGCCGCCCACTGCGCAGTACACCATGCACGCGCCGTCGAGCACGCGCATCGAACGCTCCACTTCGATCGTGAAGTCGACGTGGCCCGGGGTGTCGATGATGTTGATGCGGTGTTCCGGATAGTTGCCGCCCATGCCCTTCCAGAAGGCCGTGGTAGCAGCGGACGTGATCGTGATGCCACGTTCCTGTTCCTGCTCCATCCAGTCCATCGTGGCTGCGCCGTCGTGGACTTCACCGATCTTGTGGTTCACACCGGTGTAAAACAGAATGCGCTCGGTCGTCGTCGTTTTGCCGGCGTCGATGTGAGCGCTAATACCGATATTGCGGTAGCGCTCGATAGGAGTCTTGCGAGCCACTTTGATCCTCTACTGGGATGACGTGACGCAGCCCTGCTGCATCACGCCTCAACACAAACGGGCGAGGCGCCTGAAAAGCGCACCCGCCCGGAATTTATTTCCGCAAACAGCCCAGCCAGGCGCTTAGAAACGGAAATGCGAGAACGCGCGGTTGGCTTCTGCCATGCGGTGAACTTCGTCGCGCTTCTTCATCGCGCCGCCACGGCCTTCGGCCGCTTCGGAGAGTTCACCTGCCAGGCGCAGGGCCATCGACTTCTCGCTACGCTTCTTCGCAGCCTCACGCAGCCAGCGCATCGCCAATGCCATACGACGCGACGGGCGCACTTCGACCGGAACTTGATAGTTGGCACCACCAACGCGACGGCTCTTCACTTCGACCACCGGCTTCACGTTGTTGAGCGCAACCGTGAACACTTCCAGCGGGTCCTTGCCACCCTTGGTCTGGATTTGTTCGAATGCGCCATAAACGATGCGCTCTGCGACCGACTTCTTGCCGGACAGCATCAGCATGTTCATGAACTTGGCAACATCAACGTTGCCGAACTTCGGATCCGGCAACACTTCCCGCTTGGGGACTTCGCGACGACGCGGCATGATTCTTCCTTTACTTGTTCAGTTGGAGCTGGATTCAGCTCCGCGGCCACCAACAAACCCGATCACATCTTCACGACTAACCAGCTTGGCCGGGTGACCACTTACTCGACAGCACCGGCAATCCGGCACTCCCGCCTTGACCGCCCTGCGGCGATCCCTGATCAAAAACTGCTTACTTGGCAGCCTTTGCACGCTTCGCGCCGTACTTCGAGCGCGCTTGCTTACGGTCCTTGACGCCCTGGGTATCCAGCGAGCCGCGAACCATGTGGTAACGCACACCCGGCAAGTCCTTCACACGGCCGCCGCGGATCAGCACAACCGAGTGTTCCTGCAGGTTGTGGCCTTCACCGCCGATGTACGAAATCACTTCGAAGCCGTTCGTCAGACGAACCTTGGCGACCTTACGGAGTGCCGAGTTCGGCTTCTTCGGCGTCGTCGTGTACACACGGGTGCACACGCCGCGACGCTGGGGGCAGTCCTGCAGGGCCGGGCTCTTGCTCTTCGTCGTTTCCGACTGACGGCCTTTGCGAACCAGTTGGTTGATGGTTGGCATTGTTTATTCCTGAAATTGAACAAAATCTGCACGCCGATTTCGGGCAAAGCGAGAATCGACGCACAGTTGACTTCCGAACCGGCGAATCGGGCGCGAACTATTGAACGCGACTCGGCCCACCGAATACCGGAACCCAGCATGATATTCCGGAAATGCCAACTAAGTCAACGGCTTGCGTGATCTGCCGGCCGATCGCGCGGTTTACGTGAGGGGTCGGAACGCTGTGTCAGGCCGATTCGACGACGTCGATGATCTCGTCGCCGAAGCGCTCGAGCTTGCGCACGCCCATGCCGGGAATGTGGCGCAGGTCGTCGATCGTCTCCGGCGCGTTGCGTGCGATTTCGGCGAGCGTCGCGTCGTGGAAGATCACGTAGGCCGGCACGCCGTCCGTCTTCGCGGTTTCCGCGCGCCATGCGCGCAGCGCGTCCCACCGCGCACGCTCGCGGGCGCCCATGCCGGCCGTCGGGTCGACGCGCGTGCCGCTGCGGCTCGACGACTGGCGGGTGCGCTGCGGCTTCACGTAGCGGCGCAGCGTGACTTTTTCCTCGTTCTTCAGCACGGGCTTCGCGGCCTCGGTCAGCATCAGCGCGCCGAAGCCGCCATGGTCGACCGCCAGGTAGCCGTACGCGACGAGCTGCCGGAAAATCGCGCGCCACTCGGGTTCGGACAGCGCCGCGCCGATGCCGAACGTGCTGAGCTGGTCGTGGCCGCGCTGCAACACCTTTTCGGTACGCCCGCCGCGCAGGATCTCGATCAGGTGGCTCGAACCGAAATTGAAGCCGCTCGCGCGCTGCGCGCGGAACACGCACGACAGCGCCATCTGCGCCTCGCGCGTCGCATCCCACGACGCGGGCGGCTCGAGGCACGTGTCGCAGTTGCCGCACGGCTGGCTCGCCTCGCCGAAGTAGTTCAGCAGCCGCACGCGGCGGCACGAGATCGTCTCGCACAACCCGAGCAGCGCATCGAGCTTCGACGTCTGCACGCGCTTGTGTGCGTCGTCCGCATCGGACTCGTCGATCATCTTGCGTTGCTGGACGACGTCGCCCAGCCCATACGCCATCCACGCGTTCGCGGGCATCCCGTCGCGGCCGGCGCGGCCGGTTTCCTGGTAATAGCCTTCGACGCTCTTCGGCAAATCGAGGTGCGCGACGAAGCGCACGTCGGGCTTGTCGATGCCCATGCCGAACGCGATCGTCGCGCACATCACGATGCCTTCCTCGCGCTGGAACATTTCCTGGTGCTTCTGCCGCACCTCGAATTCCATCCCCGCGTGATACGGCAGCGCGCGCACGCCCTGCGCCTTCAGCCATTCAGCCGTTTCCTCGACCTTGCGGCGCGACAGGCAATAGACGACACCCGCATCGGTCGTGCCGTCGGCATTCGTGTGCTCGGCGCGGATGAAGTCGAGCAGCTGCGCGCGCGCGTTGTCCTTTTCGACGATCCGGTAACGGATGTTCGGACGGTCGAAGCTCGACACGAACACGCGCGCGTCGTCGAGCGCGAGACGATGGATGATCTCGTCGCGCGTGATCGCATCGGCCGTGGCGGTCAGCGCGATGCGCGGCACGGACGGGAAGCGCTCGTGCAGCACCGACAGCTGGATGTATTCCGGGCGGAAATCGTGCCCCCATTGCGACACGCAGTGCGCTTCGTCGATTGCGAACAGGCCGATCTTCGCGCGCTCGAGCAGCTCGAGGAAGCGCCCCGTCATCAAGCGCTCCGGCGCGACGTACAGCAGGTCGATTTCGCCTTCGCGCAGCGCGCGCTCGGTGGCCGCGGCCTCGGCGCCCGACAGCGTCGAATTCAGGTAGGCCGCGCGCACGCCGACTTCGCTCAACGCGGCGACCTGGTCCTGCATCAGCGCGATCAGCGGCGACACGACGATGCCGGCGCCCTGCCCGGCCTCGCGGCGCAGCAGCGCGGGAATCTGGTAGCACAGCGACTTGCCGCCGCCGGTCGGCATCAGCACGAGGCAATCGCCGCCGCCGGCGACGTGCTCGACTATCTCGCCCTGCTGGCCGCGAAAGGCGGAATAACCAAAGACTTCGTCGAGTATTTCGAGGGCGCGGGACATGAATGAGAACTGGGACGGCTAAGCGATGACCGCAATTTTAACAACCCGCTCGCGCGACGCGTGGCGAATCGCGCGATGTTGGCCGTTCGGTCAGGGTTCGTTCGCGTGCATCACGGGCCTGCCGCGGCCGGATCGGACGCGATCGCCGGGCATGTGCCGCGGCGCTGCGCAGGCACGTGATGCGCGTGAACGAAGGATGAAAAAAAACCGCCCGGCAGAACCGGGCGGTTTCGGTGACAGCGATGATAGCAAGGCAACGCGGCTTGCGCCGCCCCGCGCTTACTCGGCTGCCGGGTGTTGCGGCTCTTCCGCCGGCGCGCTCGGCGTGCCGAAGTCGAATGCCTCTTCCGCTGCGATCTGGTCGAAACGCTCGCGATCCGACGATTCCTTCGCCTTGCGTGCCTTGTGGAACGCGAGACCCGTACCGGCCGGAATCAGACGGCCGACGATCACGTTTTCCTTCAGGCCGCGCAGATCGTCGCGCTTGCCCATGATCGCCGCTTCGGTCAGCACGCGGGTCGTTTCCTGGAACGATGCCGCGGAGATGAACGAGTCGGTCGACAGCGATGCCTTCGTGATACCGAGCAGCACGTTGTCGTACGAAGCCGGGCGCTTGCCCTCGGCGATCATGCGATCGTTCTCGTCCAGCATGTCGGAACGTTCGACCTGTTCACCCGGGATGAAGCGCGTATCACCGTTGTCGGTGATCTGCACACGACGCAGCATCTGGCGAACGATCACCTCGATGTGCTTGTCGTTGATCTTCACGCCCTGCAGACGGTACACGTCCTGCACTTCGTCGACGATGTAGCGCGACAGCGCCTCGATACCCTGCAGACGCAGGATGTCGTGCGGATCGGCCGGACCGTCCACGATCATTTCGCCCTTGTTGACGACCTGTGCATCGTGAACCAGAACCTGCTTTTCCTTCGCGATCAGGAACTCGTGCTGGTTGCCCTCGAGGTCCGTGATGACGAGACGCTGCTTGCCCTTCGTGTCCTTGCCGAACGACGTCGTACCGGTGACTTCCGCGAGAATGCCGGCATCCTTCGGCGAACGCGCTTCGAACAGTTCCGCCACCCGCGGCAGACCGCCGGTAATGTCACGCGTCTTCTGCGCTTCCGTCGGGATACGTGCGAGCACTTCACCGACCTGCACCTGCTGACCATCCTTCACGGTGATCAGTGCGCCGACCTGGAAGCCGATCTGCACTGCGTGCTCCGTGCCCGGAATCTTCACTTCCTCGCCGTTCGCGTCGAGCAGCTTCACCTGCGGACGCACGCTCTTCGAAGCCTGCGAACCGCGGCGCTTCACGTCGATCACGACCAGCGTCGACAGGCCGGTCACGTCGTCGATCTGCTTCGCGACGGTCACGCCTTCCTCGACGTTCTCGAACTTCACCGTACCACCGTACTCGGTGATGATCGGGCGCGTCAGCGGATCCCACGTGGCGAGCTGCGTGCCGGCCTTGATGGTCGCGCCGTCGAGCTGCAGCAGCGTCGCGCCGTACGGCACTTTGTGACGCTCGCGCTCGCGACCGAAGTCGTCGGTGATCATCGCTTCGCCCGAACGGGAAATGACGATCTGCTCGCCCTTCGCGTTCGTGACGTAGCGCATCGTCGCCGTGAAGCGGACGATACCGTTGCTCTTCGCTTCGACCGACGAAGCCACTGCCGCACGCGATGCCGCACCACCGATGTGGAACGTACGCATCGTCAGCTGCGTGCCCGGTTCACCGATCGACTGCGCCGCGATCACGCCGACTGCTTCGCCGACGTTCACGAGCGAGCCGCGGCCGAGGTCGCGGCCGTAGCAGGCTGCGCACAGGCCGTAACGCGTTTCGCAGGTCAGCGGCGTGCGCACGCGCACTTCGTCGATGCCGAGGCGTTCGATTTCCTCGACCGCCGTTTCGTCGAGCAGCGTGCCCGATTCGTACAGCGTTTCCTGCGTTTCCGGATTCACGACGTCCGCGACCGCGACGCGGCCGAGGATACGGTCGCGCAGCGCTTCGACGACTTCACCGCCTTCGACCAGCGCCTTCATCGCCACGCCGTTCGACGTGCCGCAATCGTCTTCCACCACGACCAGATCCTGCGTGACGTCGACGAGACGACGCGTCAGGTAACCCGAGTTCGCGGTCTTCAGTGCCGTATCAGCCAGACCCTTACGTGCACCGTGGGTCGAGATGAAGTACTGCAACACGTTCAGACCTTCGCGGAAGTTCGCGGTAATCGGCGTCTCGATAATCGAGCCGTCCGGCTTCGCCATCAGGCCTCGCATACCGGCCAGCTGACGAATCTGAACCGCCGAACCCCGGGCGCCCGAGTCGGCCATCATGTAGATCGAGTTGAACGACTCCTGGCGCGTCTCGTTGCCGTCGCGATCGATCACCGGCTCCGTCGACAGCTGCTCCATCATCGCCTTGCCGACCGCTTCCGACGTCGCCGACCAGATGTCGACCACGTTGTTGTAGCGTTCCTGCGCGGTGACGAGACCCGACATGTACTGGCGGTCGTACTCCTTCACCTTCTTCGCGGCGTCGCCGACGATCGTTTCCTTCTGCGGCGGCACGAGCATGTCGTCCACGCAGATCGAGATGCCGGCACGCGTCGCGAGACGGAAACCCGACTGCATCAGCTGGTCGGCGAACACCACCGTCGCGCGCAGACCGCACTTGCGGAATGCCGTGTTGATCAGGCGCGAGATTTCCTTCTTCTTCAGCGGCTTGTTCAGCACCGAGAACGGCAGGCCGTGCGGCAGGATCTCCGACAGGATCGCGCGGCCGACGGTCGTCGCGTACAGCGTGATCTTCGGCACGAATTCCGGCGCGCCTTCCGACGTGTCCTCGTTGCGGACCATTTCGGTGATCCGCACGTTGACGCGCGAGGCCAGCTCGACTTCCTTGTTCTCGTACGCGCGGATGACTTCCGACACGCCCGTGAACGACAGGCCTTCGCCCTTGCCGTTGATCGCTTCGCGGGTCGCGTAGTACAGACCCAGCACGATATCCTGCGACGGCACGATCGACGGATCGCCGTTGGCCGGGAACAGCACGTTGTTCGACGCGAGCATCAGCGTGCGCGCTTCCATCTGCGCTTCGAGCGACAGCGGCACGTGAACGGCCATCTGGTCACCGTCGAAGTCGGCGTTGAACGCCGCGCAGACGAGCGGGTGCAGCTGGATTGCCTTGCCTTCGATCAGCACCGGCTCGAACGCCTGGATACCAAGACGGTGCAGCGTCGGCGCACGGTTCAGCATCACCGGGTGCTCGCGGATCACCTCTTCGAGGATGTCCCACACCACCGGCGTCTGGTTCTCGACCTCCTTCTTCGCAGCCTTGATGGTCGTAGCTACCCCCATCACTTCCAGCTTGTTGAAGATGAACGGCTTGAACAGCTCGAGCGCCATCAGCTTCGGCAGGCCGCACTGGTGCAGCTTCAGCGTCGGGCCGACCACGATGACCGAACGGCCCGAGTAGTCGACGCGCTTGCCCAGCAGGTTCTGACGGAAACGACCGCCCTTGCCCTTGATCATGTCGGCGAGCGACTTCAGCGGACGCTTGTTCGCGCCCGTCATCGCCTTGCCGCGACGACCGTTGTCGAGCAGCGAGTCGACGGCTTCCTGCAGCATCCGCTTTTCGTTGCGGACGATGATTTCAGGCGCCTTCAGCTCGAGCAGACGCTTCAACCGGTTGTTACGGTTGATCACGCGGCGATACAGGTCGTTCAGGTCCGACGTCGCGAAACGGCCGCCGTCCAGCGGCACGAGCGGACGCAGTTCCGGCGGCAGCACCGGCAGCACTTCGAGGATCATCCACTCGGGCTTGATGCCCGAACGCTGGAATGCCTCGAGGACCTTCAGGCGCTTCGCGTACTTCTTGATCTTCGCTTCCGAGCCCGTGTTCTTCAGCTCGGTGCGCAGCGTCTCGACCTGCTCGTCGATGTTGATCGCGCGCAGCAGTTCACGCACGCCTTCCGCGCCCATTTCGGCACGGAATTCGTCGCCGTATTCCTCGACCTTGTTGTAGTAATCCTCCTCGGTCATGATCTGCCGCGCCTTCAGCGGCGTCATGCCCGGTTCGATCACCACGTACGCTTCGAAGTACAGCACGCGTTCGATGTCGCGCAGCGTCATGTCGAGCACCATGCCCAGACGCGACGGCAGCGACTTCAGGAACCAGATGTGCGCGACCGGCGAGGCCAGCTCGATGTGGCCCATCCGTTCGCGACGCACCTTCGCCAGCGTCACTTCGACGCCGCACTTCTCGCAGATCACGCCGCGGTGCTTCAGGCGCTTGTACTTGCCGCACAGGCACTCGTAGTCCTTGATCGGCCCGAAGATCTTCGCGCAGAACAGACCATCGCGTTCCGGCTTGAACGTACGGTAGTTGATGGTCTCCGGCTTCTTCACTTCGCCGAACGACCACGAACGGATCTTGTCGGGCGAGGCCAGACCGATCTTGATCGCGTCGAAAACTTCTTCCTGTTGGACTTGCTTGAATAGATCGAGCAGAGCTTTCATTGCTTTCTCTCCGTAGTCCGATTAATTGCGGTCGAGATCGATATCGATACCGAGCGAGCGGATTTCCTTCACGAGCACGTTGAAGGATTCCGGCATGCCTGCATCGATCACGTGGTCGCCCTTGACGAGGTTTTCGTACACCTTCGTCCGGCCGGTCACGTCGTCCGACTTCACCGTCAGCATTTCCTGCAGCACGTAGGACGCGCCGTACGCTTCGAGTGCCCACACTTCCATTTCACCGAAACGCTGGCCACCGAACTGCGCCTTACCACCCAGCGGCTGCTGCGTGACGAGCGAGTACGGGCCGGTCGAACGCGCGTGCATCTTGTCGTCGACCAGGTGGTGCAGCTTCAGGTAGTGCATGTAGCCGAGCGTCACGCGACGTTCGAACATTTCACCCGTGCGGCCGTCGTACAGACGGACCTGGTTCTTCGACGGGTTCATGCCGAGCTGTTCGGCGATGTCGTCCGGGAACGCGAGGTCGAGCATCTTGCCCATTTCTTCCTCGGTCGCACCGTCGAACACCGGCGTCGCGAACGGCACGCCTTCGCGCAGGTTCTTCGCGAGTTCGAGGATCTCGTCGTCGGTGAAGCTTTCCAGATCTTCCTGGCGGCCCGACTCGTTGTAGATCTTCGTCAGGAACGTGCGCAGCTCCTCGATCTTCGCCTGACGCTGCAGCATTTCGCCGATACGCCAGCCGAGGCCCTTCGCGGCCCAGCCGAGGTGCACTTCCAGAACCTGACCCACGTTCATCCGCGACGGCACGCCGAGCGGGTTCAGCACGACGTCTGCCGGACGGCCATCGGCCATGTACGGCATGTCTTCGATCGGGACGATCTTCGACACGACACCCTTGTTACCGTGACGGCCTGCCATCTTGTCGCCAGGCTGCAGACGGCGCTTCACCGCGAGGTACACCTTGACCATCTTCAGCACGCCCGGCGGCAGTTCGTCGCCTTGCGTGAGCTTCTTGCGCTTTTCTTCGAACGCGAGATCGAACTGGTGACGCTTCTCTTCGATCGAGTTCTTGATCGCTTCGAGCGATGCCGCTGCTTCGTCGTCCGCGAGGCGGATGTCGAACCAGTGGTAGTGGTCGAGATCTTCCAGGTAAGCCTGGTCGATCTTCGTGCCCTTCGCGAGCTTCTTCGGACCGCCGTTCGCGACCTTGCCCACGAGCATGCGGGCGAGACGCTGGAACGCGTCGCCTTCCACGATGCGCAGCTGGTCGTTCAGGTCGAGACGGTAGCGCTTCAGTTCGTCGTCGATGATCTGTTGCGCACGCTTGTCGCGCTGGATGCCTTCACGCGTGAACACCTGGACGTCGATCACGGTGCCGCTCATGCCCGACGGCACGCGCAGCGACGTGTCCTTCACGTCCGAAGCCTTCTCGCCGAAGATCGCGCGCAGCAGCTTCTCTTCCGGCGTCAGCTGGGTCTCGCCCTTCGGCGTGACCTTGCCGACCAGCACGTCGCCTGCTTCGACTTCAGCACCGATGTACACGATGCCCGATTCGTCGAGACGGCCGAGCTGGACTTCCGCCAGGTTCGAGATGTCGCGCGTGATTTCTTCCGGCCCGAGCTTCGTGTCGCGTGCAACGACGTTCAGCTCTTCGATGTGGATCGACGTGTAGCGATCGTCCGCGACCACCTTCTCCGAGATCAGGATCGAATCCTCGAAGTTGTAGCCGTTCCACGGCATGAACGCGATCAGCATGTTCTGGCCGAGCGCGAGCTCGCCCAGGTCCGTCGAGGCGCCGTCCGCCAGCACGTCGCCGCGCGAGACCTTGTCGCCCATCTTCACGATCGGACGCTGGTTGATGTTCGTGTTCTGGTTCGAACGCGTGTACTTGATCAGGTTGTAGATGTCGACACCAACTTCACCCGCGACTGCTTCGTCGTCGTTCACGCGAATCACGATACGGCCTGCGTCGACGTAGTCGACCACACCACCGCGGAACGCCTGGACCGTCGTACCCGAGTCGACCGCGCAGGTGCGCTCGATGCCCGTACCGACGACCGGCTTTTCCGGACGCAGACACGGCACGGCCTGACGCTGCATGTTCGAGCCCATCAGCGCGCGGTTCGCGTCATCGTGCTCGAGGAACGGAATCAGCGATGCGGCCACCGACACGATCTGCGACGGCGCGACGTCCATGTACTGGATACGGTCCGGCGTGACCATCATCGTTTCGCCGGCTTCGCGCGACGACACGAGTTCGTCGATGAGTCGGCCGTCTTCGTCGATCGCGGCGTTCGCCTGAGCGATCATGTAGCGGCCTTCCTCGATCGCCGACAGGTAGTCGATCTGATCGGTCACCTTGCTGTCCACGACCTTGCGGTACGGCGTCTCGAGGAAGCCGTACTCGTTCAGGTGCGCGTACAGCGCGAGCGAGTTGATCAGGCCGATGTTCGGACCTTCCGGCGTTTCGATCGGGCACACGCGGCCGTAGTGGGTCGGGTGCACGTCGCGGACTTCGAAGCCTGCGCGCTCGCGCGTCAGACCGCCCGGGCCCAGTGCGGAAACACGGCGCTTGTGCGTGATTTCCGACAGCGGGTTGGTCTGGTCCATGAACTGCGACAGCTGCGACGAGCCGAAGAACTCGCGAATCGCCGACGAAATCGGCTTCGAGTTGATCAGGTCGTGCGGCATCAGGTTTTCGCTTTCGGCCTGGCCGAGGCGTTCCTTGACCGCGCGCTCGACACGCACGAGACCGGCGCGGAACTGGTTTTCCGCCAGTTCGCCGACGCAACGCACGCGACGGTTGCCGAGGTGGTCGATGTCGTCCACTTCGCCCTTGCCGTTGCGCAGCTCGACGAGGATCTTGATCGTCGCGAGGATGTCGTCGTCCTGCAGCGTCATCGGGCCGACGATCTCGTCACGGCCGACGCGGCGGTTGAACTTCATGCGGCCGACCTTCGACAGGTCGTACGCTTCTTCGCTGTAGAACAGACGGTTGAACAGGGCCTCGACCGCTTCTTCGGTCGGCGGCTCGCCCGGACGCATCATGCGGTAGATCGCGATGCGCGCGGCCGTCTTGTCGGTCGTTTCGTCGACACGCAGCGTCGACGAGATGTACGGGCCCTGATCCAGATCGTTCGTGTAGAGCGTCTGGATGTCCTTGATGCCCGCTTCGCGCAGCTTCTCGAGCACGCTTTCCGTGACTTCGTCGTTCGCGCTCGCGATCACTTCGCCGGTGTCGCCGTCGACGACGTTCTTCGCCAGCACGCGGCCGAGCAGATAGTCTTCCGGCACCGAGATGAACTTGGTCTTCGCGGCTTCGAGGTCGCGAATGTGCTTCGCGTTGATCCGCTTGTCCTTCTGGACGATGACCTTGCCATCACGATCCGTGATGTCGAAACGCGCGACTTCACCACGCAGGCGCTCGGGCACGAACTCGAGTTGCGCGCCTTCGTCCATCAGCGTGAAATTGTCGAACACGAAGAAGTTCGCGAGGATCTGTTCCGGCGTCAGGCCGATGGCCTTCAGCAGGATCGTGACCGGCATCTTGCGGCGACGGTCGACGCGGAAGTACAGGATGTCCTTCGGATCGAATTCGAAGTCGAGCCACGAACCGCGGTACGGAATGATCCGTGCCGAGAACAGCAGCTTGCCCGAGCTGTGCGTCTTGCCCTTGTCGTGTTCGAAGAACACGCCAGGCGAACGATGCAGCTGCGAGACGATGACACGCTCGGTGCCGTTGATGACGAACGAGCCCGTCGGCGTCATGAGCGGAATTTCGCCCATGTACACTTCCTGCTCCTTCACTTCCTTGACGACCGGCTTGTTCGGCGATTCCTTGTCGAGGATGACGAGGCGGACCTTCGCGCGCAGCGCGGAGCAGTACGTCAGGCCTCGCTGCTGGCATTCCTTGATGTTGAATGCCGGCGAGGACAGCGCATAGCTCACGAACTCGAGGCGCGCGAAACCGTTGTGCGAAACAATGGGAAATACCGACGTGAACGCGGCCTGCAAACCCTCGGGCTTACGTTGCGTCGCGGGCACATCGGCTTGCAGAAACGTGCTGAATGATTCAAGCTGAGTAGCCAGCAAGAACGGAACTTGGTGAACGATGGGGCGCTTCGCGAAACTCTTGCGAATGCGCTTCTTCTCGGTGAAGGAATATTGCATACGATCTCCGAATCACGGCGGGTGCTATCGAGGCGGAATACCTGGACGTTTCAAACCCGAGTGTTCACCGACTGAGACCCGATGGCCGTTCGACGGCTTGAACGAGCCGAGAAGCTTGGTGGTTGGCCGCTACCAACCGCTGGCTGACGGCAGCGGATGCCTGTGTTGCCCGCTACCCGACCAAACTTGCCTTCTGCAGTCGCTTCAGAAGACAAAGAGAACCGCCAATCGTGCGTGATTCATCACAACGATCAGGCGGTTTTCTTTGGCTTCTAGGGCCGATTATTCGGGCTCCCGAATGAGTGCCAGAATAACGTCCCCACAAAGCACAAAAAGGCCGGCGGTGAAAATACCGCCAGCCTTCGCACAGCGCGCCGAAACTTACTTGACTTCGACCTTCGCGCCAGCTTCTTCCAGCTTCTTCTTGGCTTCTTCAGCAGCAGCCTTGTCGACGCCTTCCTTGATGGGCTTCGGTGCACCGTCAACCAGGTCCTTCGCTTCCTTCAGGCCCAGGCCCGTCAGTTCGCGAACGGCCTTGATGACCGAAACCTTGTTGGCGCCGGCTTCAGCCAGGACGACCGTGAATTCGGTCTTCTCTTCTGCAGCAGCAGCAGCGCCGCCGCCTGCCGGGCCAGCGACTGCCACTGCAGCTGCCGACACGCCAAACTTCTCTTCGAACGCCTTGACCAGTTCGTTCAGTTCCAGAACGGTCATCCCTTCGACTGCTGCCAGGATGTCTTCTTTTGCGATTGCCATTTGAAATACTCCTAAATTGAATTCGGATACAGCCAGCGATCAGTAACGCTGATGCACGTTCGCTTATGCAGCTTCCGCTTGCTTCTTCTCGGCCAGCGCGGCCAGAGCACGCGCGAAGCCCGAAACAGGCGCTTGCATAACGAACAGCAGCTTCGAGAGCAGTTCTTCGCGGCTCGGGATGCTTGCCAGCGCTTGCACGCCAGCCTTGTCCATCACCTTGCCATCGAACGAACCAGCCTTGATGACCAACTTGTCATTGCTCTTGCTGAAGTCGTTGACGACCTTAGCAGCAGCAATTGCATCTTCCGAGATGCCGTAGATCAACGGACCAGTCATCTGCTCTGCCAGCGGAGCAAACGGCGTACCTTCGACGGCGCGACGCGCCAGCGTGTTCTTCAACACGCGCAGGTAAACCTTTTGCTCACGCGCTTGCGCGCGCAGCTTGGTCAGATCGCCAACCGCAATTCCACGATACTCAGCCAGCACAACGGTCTGGGCCTTCGCGACTTGCGCGGAAACCTCAGCGACGACGGCTTGCTTGTCTTCTCTATTAAGCGGCACGGTTAGCCTCCAGAAACGATACGTTCGGCATGGCCGGCATGGCCGAAACCTCACGTACCTCGTTCAACAACGGCGTCCGACCTCGTTAGGAGTATTTCCACCTCACGCCGCGAATCGCTTCGCGGCCTGCGGCTTCACCACTGCAAAACTTTTTCGGGTTCGCCATCTGCGTTGGCTTGAATTAAGGGGATCACCCGACTGCTGCGCCCCACCAACGGTCTTTGATAACCGGTTGTCCGCCCTGCTGCACGAACAACCGCCCAAAGCCCATGTAGGCCGCTTCGCGAACGAAGCGGCCCGAATACTTGCTTACTGTGCTGCCAGCGTAGCCTGGTCGACACGCACGCCGACGCCCATCGTGCTCGACAGTGCGATCTTGCGCAGGTACACGCCCTTGCTCGTTGCCGGCTTTGCCTTCTGCAGCGCTTCGATCAGCGCCGACAGGTTCGAACGCAGCGCGGTCGGCTCGAACGATGCACGGCCGATGGTCGCGTGGATGATACCGGCCTTGTCGACACGGAATTGCACCTGACCAGCCTTCGCGTTCTTGACGGCGGTGGCGACGTCCGGCGTGACCGTACCGACCTTCGGGTTCGGCATCAGGCCGCGCGGGCCGAGGATCTGGCCGAGCGTACCGACGATACGCATCGTGTCCGGCGAAGCGATCACGATGTCGAAGTCCATCTGGCCAGCCTTGATCTGCTCAGCCAGGTCTTCCATACCGACGATTTCCGCGCCTGCTGCACGAGCCTGCTCGGCCTTTTCGCCTTGCGCGAACACGGCAACGCGAACCGACTTGCCCGTACCTGCCGGCAGAACGACCGAACCACGAACGACCTGGTCCGACTTCTTCGCATCGATGCCGAGCTGGACTGCGACGTCGATCGACTCGTCGAACTTCGCGCTCGCGCATTCCTTCACGAGGCTCAGTGCGTCTTCGATCGCGTACAGCTTCTGACGGTCGACCTTGGCGGCAAATGCCTGACGGCGCTTGGAGATCTTAGCCATTTACACGCCCTCCACAGTGATACCCATCGAGCGTGCGCTACCAGCGATGGTGCGAACGGCTGCGTCCAGATCAGCTGCCGTAAGGTCCGGCATCTTGGTCTTCGCGATTTCTTCGGCTTGAGCGCGCGTGATCGAACCGACCTTGTCGGTGTGCGGCTTGCTCGAGCCCTTGTCCACCTTCGCCGCCTTCTTGATCAGGACGGTCGCCGGCGGCGTCTTCATCACGAACGTGAAGCTCTTGTCAGCGAATGCCGTGATGACCACCGGCACCGGCAGACCCGGCTCCATGCCTTGAGTCTGCGCGTTGAACGCCTTGCAGAACTCCATGATGTTCAGGCCGCGCTGGCCCAGTGCCGGACCGACCGGCGGCGACGGGTTGGCTTTACCTGCAGGGATCTGCAGCTTGATAAAGCCGATAATCTTCTTTGCCATTTGAAACCTCATTGGAACGCCGGAGAAGGCGTTCGGTGAGTGATAACGCGCTTTCGCCGCTGGCTACTGGCGCTCCTCAACGGCCATGACGCGGGCCGTAAGCGCGAAGGTGGGCAGCCGAGGCTGCCCACCGAATCGGGATCAAACTTTTTCGACCTGGCCGAATTCGAGTTCGACCGGGGTGGATCGACCAAAAATCGTGACCGACACACGCACACGCGATTTTTCGTAGTTGACTTCTTCGACGGTGCCGTTGAAGTCCGTGAACGGGCCTTCCTTGACGCGCACCATCTCGCCGACTTCGAACAGGGTCTTCGGGCGCGGCTTTTCGACGCCTTCCTGCATCTGCGACATGATCTTCTCGACTTCCTTCGGGGAAATCGGGGTCGGGCGGTTACGCGCACCGCCGACGAAACCGGTGACCTTCGCCGTGTTCTTCACGAGGTGCCACGTTTCGTCCGTCATTTCCATTTCCACCAGCACGTAGCCGGGGAAGAAACGACGCTCGGTCACTGCCTTGTGGCCGCCTTTGACTTCGACCACTTCTTCGGTCGGGACCAGGATCTGACCGAATTTGTCCTGCATGCCAGCACGTTCGATGCGCTCCTGAAGCGCACGTTGCACGCTCTTCTCCATACCGGAGTAGGCGTGCACGACGTACCAACGCTTTCCGCTCGGGGATGCCGGAGTATCGCTCATATCATTTCCAACCCAGAATCGCCGAGAAAATCACCCATTCGATCGATTTGTCGCTCAACCAGAGGAAAATCGCCATCACGAGCACGAAACCGAACACGACGAGTGTGGTTTGCGTTGCTTCCTTGCGGGTGGGCCATACGACCTTCCGGACTTCCTTGTACGAATCCTTGGCAAACGCGATGAGGCTCTTGCCAGGGGCGGACATCAGCCCGACGGCCACGCCGGCGATGATACCTACCGCCAACGCGGCACCGCGGACATACCACTGCTGATTGGCCAGCCAGAAGAAGCCCACGAATCCGGCCAACACCAGCAATACGCCCAGGGCCAGCATCAGCTTATCGCCGGAGGTATTTACAGTTTCGACGGATGGATTCGCCATAACACCTTAAAACAAATGCCACGTGGGACACGTGGCGATTTTTGGCAGGGGCAGAGGGAATCGAACCCCCAACCTTCGGTTTTGGAGACCGACGCTCTGCCAGTTGAGCTATACCCCTAAACCATGTTGGGGCCGGCTGATGCCAGCCCCAAAACTGTCGATCAACGAATAACTGGCTTACTCGATGATCTTGGCGACGACGCCGGCGCCGACCGTACGGCCGCCTTCGCGGATCGCGAAGCGCAGACCTTCTTCCATCGCGATCGGAGCGATCAGCTTCACCGTGATCGACACGTTGTCGCCCGGCATCACCATTTCCTTGTCCTTCGGCAGCTCGATCGAGCCCGTCACGTCCGTCGTACGGAAGTAGAACTGCGGACGGTAGTTGTTGAAGAACGGCGTGTGACGGCCGCCTTCGTCCTTGCTCAGCACATACACTTCAGCCGTGAAGTGCGTGTGCGGCGTGATCGAACCCGGCTTCGCCAGAACCTGGCCACGCTCCACGTCTTCACGCTTCGTGCCGCGCAGCAGGATACCCACGTTGTCGCCCGCCTGACCTTGGTCCAGCAGCTTGCGGAACATTTCAACGCCCGTGCAGGTCGTCTTCACCGTCGGCTTGATACCGACGATTTCGATTTCCTCGCCGACCTTCACGATGCCGCGCTCGACACGACCCGTCACCACCGTACCACGGCCCGAGATCGAGAACACGTCTTCCACCGGCATCAGGAACGCGCCGTCAACTGCACGCTCCGGCGTCGGGATGTACGTGTCCAGCGCATCGGCCAGGCTCATGATCGCCACTTCGCCCAGCTCGCCCGTGTCGCCTTCCAGCGCCAGCTTCGCCGAACCCTTCACGATCGGCGTGTCGTCGCCCGGGAAGTCGTACTTCGACAGCAGTTCGCGAACTTCCATCTCGACCAGCTCGAGCAGTTCAGCGTCGTCCACCATGTCGCACTTGTTCAGGAACACGATGATGTACGGAACGCCAACCTGACGCGCCAGCAGGATGTGCTCACGCGTTTGCGGCATCGGGCCGTCTGCTGCCGAGCAAACCAGGATCGCGCCGTCCATCTGCGCCGCGCCCGTGATCATGTTCTTCACATAGTCAGCGTGGCCCGGGCAGTCGACGTGTGCGTAGTGGCGGTTAGCCGTTTCGTACTCGACGTGTGCCGTGTTGATCGTGATGCCGCGCGCCTTTTCTTCCGGTGCCGCGTCGATCTGGTCGTATGCCTTCGCTTCGCCGCCGAACTTCTTCGTCAGAACCGTCGTGATCGCTGCCGTCAGCGTCGTCTTGCCGTGGTCAACGTGACCAATCGTACCAACGTTCACGTGCGGCTTGGTCCGCTCAAACTTTTCCTTGGCCATTTTCAACTCCCAAAAGGAATTTCACAGGTTGCGCCGCGCGCAAACAAGACACTGACTTTTTACTGCTGGTGCCCATGGGCAGGATCGAACTGCCGACCTCTCCCTTACCAAGGGAGTGCTCTACCACTGAGCCACATGGGCGCTACGCTTCAACTTAGCGGTCTGGAGCGGGTGAAGGGAATCGAACCCTCGTCGTAAGCTTGGAAGGCTTCTGCTCTACCATTGAGCTACACCCGCACGGGCCACTAACGATTCCTTACCGCTCACTGCGCTGATATCTTGGTGGAGGAGGTTGGATTCGAACCAACGTAGGCGTAAGCCAACAGATTTACAGTCTGCCCCCTTTAGCCACTCGGGCACCCCTCCGTAGAGAACTGACGATTATGGGGGTGCATCGCACTCCTGTCAAGCATATCCGGAAGATTATTTTCACTTTCTTCCCGACCCCTGCTTTCCCGCCGATCCCCGCCCTTGCCCGGCTAAGGCAAGCGCGAGATGTTGCCGACCGGCGCCACATCTTCGTCAGACTCCGCCTTCAGCGCGGATCTGCATCTGCGCTAAAAACGAAAGACCGCCATCATACGGCCTCTTTCGCACAATGCCAAGCGGGTAGACACAAAATTTCGGCAAATTTCGTGCCGGGCGTGTTCGGCCAGCCGGGCGTCGGGGCTTCACGGGAGGTTAGTTAGCGCTTCTTGCAGGAAATAGCGGCTTTGCAGCGGGCACTGCAGGGTACCTCCCCGATCCTCCAGGCCAACATGAGGACAAAGGCTTTCGCGCCCTTTCGGCGATCGGGGCGAGCCGGTCTCATCGCCGAATTCGATCACCCTTGCGTTCGACGACTTTCCCGAGGGGCACGATATCGTCCCGAATCGCCGGCCTCCCTCCAGTGCCCATCTCCACGCCCCCAGCCTGCTTCCTTCATATGCCGCGCATGCTCTGTAGCGGCATTCCTTTGTGGTGCAGCGACGTGCCGCGGCTTCGGCAGACGCTTGGTGCCCGCTCGAGGCCGATCGGGACGATTCGACAGCCGGCACTCTCGGCTGCACCGGCGTTACCGGCGGCGTGCTCCGCGGTTGGGGAGCATCAACGATTGAAGCCAGCGCTCGATTCCTTGATGTGTGGGTCGGCACGCGCCGGCTCTCTCGCGGCACAACAGCGGAATCGGGAAGCGATGGCTCGATGCCGTCTCGAGTGATGAACCCGACGGTTCTGCACGTCCCGCTGCCCTGCTTGCGGGCACTGCAGGCGACGCGTGCCCTGGTCCAGGCTTCTCTCTGGCCTTGCTACCGCCGCGTCGAACGTTCCGCCGGTCGGCATCGCTGTGTCTCGTCGTGCAAACCGCTCAGCGTCAGCATCGAATCGGCATCGCGGCGAATCTTCGGCGTACACCGAGACATCACAGCTGTTCGTATGGTGCCCGCCACGTCCAACTGCGCCGCCAATGTCGGCGCCGCGCTCCACGGATGAGCCGCCGTCACGCCACACGCTCCCAAAGACATTGGAAAGCGTATAGATGGCGCAGGAGCGTCGACATCCGACGTGCGCTGTCCGGCAGTGTTCGAGCTGCCCCGGACTCACGACCGGAACACGACGCTGCAGCCTCCATCTGCGGGAGACTCTCTGCCCGGCGATCCGAATACGGTGCGCACAAAATGCGCTCTAGGCGTCGACGCCGACGGCACATCCTTCACATCGATGGGAAAAGGGCGAGGCCACGGAGGTGAGGCTACCTATCCGCTTATCGGAGAAATTTACGCGTTACCGAACGATCAAGGGGTGACCGTCGAGAAGAATCGCACCGCTTTTTGATCTTCTTTGGCCCCGCGATACGCACACGGCTCGGCGGACCGTCGGCCGCGACTCAAGCGTAGGTCGCGGCCCGATAGGGTTATTTCAGGCGGAGATATGGCGAGTTAGAACGGAAATGCCGCCTAATAGCAACGCCGCGCCTCCCTGGCGCGACGCAGCCCGGTTGCGTGGTTTCGCGAGGAACGCACGCACATTTGGCGCTTGCGACAAGAGAGCCGGACGCGCGGACATCCCGCCCGTTCTTGCCACCAACCCGCGGGAGATAGAGCGAGCGCAGGGCGCATCCGCTGCCACGCGATATACGCAGCGCACCGAGGCAGAAGACGCGCTCGATACACCGGCGATCAAGGCGCGTTGATCGATTATCGGGTGACGTGGGGTAGCCAGACCTGGCGGGCGCCTGTGTCGAACAAGGCCGGCCGGAAGATTACTCTGGCGAAGTTGTCCAAGGCGATTTCTCGCCGCGGCCCTGATGGCCGCCGACACAAACGAAAAATAGAAGGTTCGTGATTTCAGCAACATTAGTTGCTGGCGTACAGGCATCCCGACGGGCGAGATGCATTTGGCCAATCTCGAGGAGACGATTTCGATTTGAGCCAACGCCTTCGACACCCAACTCGTGCCACACGGCGCTTCGCCGCACGCTTTTCTGGCGCGCCAATGCAAAAACCCCCGCCTTGTCGGGCGGGGGTTTCTGGCTTAGGGAGCCTGACGATTACCTACTTTCACACGGGAATCCGCACTATCATCGGCGTAGAGTCGTTTCACGGTCCTGTTCGGGATGGGAAGGGGTGGGACCGACTCGCTATGGTCATCAGGCAAAGGGGGTTGTTCTGCTGGCGTGGCCAACAGAACCAATCT
>NZ_JACCQA010000015.1:0-201273 GCF_015712215.1 Burkholderia sp. 9779_493 | reverse complement strand
TTCCGTCGTCTCCGTATTCGTTTCGAGCGCCGTGCAGACATTCACGGCGCGTTCCTCAAACTCGGTTGCTGTCTGATCTGCTGGAATACCCTTCGGCGGGCCGATCAGTCTTTATGAAACCGTCTCTAAGCGAGCAGCGCGCGGCGGAAACTGCGCGCATTCTCCGCGAGCCATGCATCCCATACTTCGCCCGGCTCCGGCAGCGACACACCGTGGCGCTCCAGCATGATCGCCTCGGCCATCGCGTCGAGCAGCTCGGCCTTGTTCCTGAAATGCCAGTAAAGCGTCGGCGACTGCACGCCGAGCCGCTCGGCGAGCCGCCGGGTGGACAGTCCATCGATCCCCACTTCATCCAGCAGGTCGAGCGCCGCGCGCAATACCGTGTCGCGCGTGAGTCGCGCCCCTGTGTCCTTCATCTCTATCACCGATAGGGAAACTGTGAAATAATCCTCACTCTATCATCGATAGAGTCATCCTCTTGAATCCGTCCCTGATTGCCATTCTGGCCACGGTCCTGCTCGACGCAATCGGCGTCGGGATCGTGATGCCAATCCTGCCCGGGCTGCTGCGCTCGCTCGCCGCCACCGGCAGCACGGACACCCATTACGGCGTCCTGCTCGCGCTGTACGCGTTCGCGCAGTTCCTGTGTGCGCCGCTGCTCGGCGCGCTGAGCGACCGTTTCGGCCGCCGCCCGGTACTGCTGGCGTCGCTGGCGGGCGCCGCGCTGGACTATCTGCTGATGGCGCTCGCGCCGACGCTCGCATGGCTTTACGTCGGGCGGTTGATCGCGGGCATCACCGGCGCGAACGTCGCGGTCGCGACCGCGTACGTGACCGACGTGACGGCCGAACCCGACCGCGCGCGGCGCTTCGGCCAGCTCGGCGCGATGATGGGCATCGGCTTCATCGCCGGCCCGCTGATCGGCGGGCTGCTCGGCGCGCTGCACCTGCGTGCGCCGTTCGTCGCGGCCGCGTTGCTCAACGCGCTGAATCTCGTGCTCGTGTGGCGCGTATTGCCGGAATCGCGGCCGCGCTCGGCCGGGGGCGGCCGCACGGCTGGCGCGCTCAACCCGTTCGCGAACTTGCGCCGGCTGAGCGGCGCGCCCGCGCTCGCACCGCTGGTCGGCATCTACGTGATCGTGGCACTCGTGTCGCAGGCGCCCGCGACGCTGTGGATCCTGTACGGCCAGGAACATTTCGGCTGGTCGACGCCGGTCGCGGGGCTGTCGCTCGCCGGTTACGGCGCGTGCCACGCGCTCGCGCAGGCGTTCGCGATCAGGCCGCTCATCGCGCGGCTCGGCGAGCGGCGCGCGCTCGCGCTGGGCCTTGCAGGCGATGCACTCGGGCTGGCGGTCATCGCGTTCGCGACCGCCGCGTGGGTGCCGTTCGCGCTGCTGCCGCTGTTCGCGGCCGGCGGCATGACGCTGCCGGCATTGCAGGCGATGCTCGCACGGCAGGTCGACGATACGCGTCAGGGCGAACTGCAGGGCACGCTGGCGAGCGTGGCGAGCCTGATCGGCGTCGCGGGGCCACTGGTCGTCACCGCGACCTACGCGGCGACGCGCGCGACGTGGCCGGGGCTCGTCTGGGCTGCCGCCGCGCTGCTGTACCTGCTCGTGCCGCCGTTGCTGGCCGGCGCGCGCCCGGCGAACGCGCCGCGCGCATCCGCGTGAGCGTCGGCGCACGCCGTCGCGTTCAGCCCGCGAGCGTGACGAGATTCGCGTCGCGCACGAGCTGCCAGCGGCCGCCGGCCTTGCGGAAGATCGTCAGCGTGTGGCCCGAGCGGCGGATCGTCTCGCCGCCCGGCGGCGTCGCGTCGATCTCGATGAAATTGCGCAGGTACGCCCAGTCGTCGATCACACGCAGTTCGTCGATCCGGTAGCGGCCGTCGATCTTTGGCGCGTGCTCCGCGCCGGCGTTCGCGTCGCGCGACGCGGCCGCGAACGCCGCCTTGTCGAACGGCGGCTTGCCGGCCACCATGAAGATCGCGTCGTCGGCGATCAGGTCCAGCACGGTCGCCAGATCGCCGCGCCGGCTCGACACGAACCAGTTGTCCACGAGTTCGCGGATCGCGCGTTCGTCTTCGGTCATCGTCGCCCCTCCTTCATCGGCCTGCGTCCATACAGACGCGGCGCCCGAAAAAAAAGCCGCCCGGTGCGATACCGGGCGGCTTTCCGTGCTGCATTCTGCTGCTGCGATGCGCGTCAGACCACGACCGTCTGCGCCTCGCCTTCGCGGGTCGCACGCACGGTGCCGATCTTCCACACCTGTTCGCCGGCGGCGGTCAGGTCGGCGATCGCCGCGTCGGCATCGGCCGCCGACACGATCACGGCCATGCCGATCCCGCAGTTGAACACGCGGTGCATTTCCGCGTCGGCGACGCCGCCGTGCTCCTGCAGCCACTTGAACAGCGGCGGCAGCGGCCAGGCGTGCTGGTCGAGCTCGGCGGTGAGGCCTTCGCGCAGCACGCGCGGGATGTTCTCGACGAGGCCGCCACCGGTGATGTGCGCCATGCCCTTCACCGACAGCTTCTGCATCAGCGCGAGCAGCGGCTTCACGTAGATGCGCGTGGGCGCCATCAGCGCGTCGGCGAGCGAACGGCCGTGGAAATCGGCCGACAGGTCTGGGTTCGCGCGCTCGATGATCTTGCGCACGAGCGAGAAGCCGTTCGAGTGGATGCCGCTCGATGCGAGGCCGAGCACCACGTCGCCTTCGGCGATCGTGCTGCCGTCGATGATCTTGCTCTTCTCGACCGCGCCGACCGCGAAGCCGGCCAGGTCGTATTCGCCGTCCGGGTACATGCCCGGCATTTCGGCCGTTTCACCGCCGATCAGCGCGCAGCCCGACAGTTCGCAGCCCTGCGCGATGCCCTTGACGACGGTGGCGGCCGTGTCGACGTCGAGCTTGCCGCACGCGAAGTAGTCGAGGAAGAACAGCGGCTCGGCGCCCTGCACGAGGATGTCGTTCACGCTCATCGCGACGAGATCCTGGCCGACCGTATCGTGTTTGTTCAGATGAAACGCCAGCTTGAGCTTGGTGCCCACGCCGTCGGTGCCCGACACGAGCACCGGCTCCTTGTACTTCTTCGGCACTTCGAACAGCGCGCCGAACCCGCCGATGCCGCCGAGCACGCCGTCGCGCAGGGTTTTCTTCGCAAAAGGCTTGATCTTGTCGATGAGCGCGTCGCCGGCGTCGATGTCGACACCTGCGTCGCGATAGGACAGACCCTGAGCGTCGGGAGCGGATTTCGGAGGATTCATGGGGGAATGCGAGAAGGTCGGTAAAATGCGATTTTACCCGAAGCCGGCCCGTTGGCCGGAATTCCCAGCACCGAATCGTCAGGGATTGCATCTTGGTCGACACGTCCCCGTTTTCTTCGCCACGCGAGCCGCGCCGGAACCCGCGCGCCGCCGTGCGTGCGGCCGCGTGGTCGAGCACCGGAGCCCTCCCCCGCGCGCGCCCGGCGTACGGCACGCGTTTTTCCAACCGATCTGCATTGTGACTGTTGTGTCCCGTCAACTGACGCTCGATCTCGGCACGCCGCCGCCCGCCACGTTCGACAACTTCATCATGAACGAGGAGAACGACGAGCTCGTCTCGCGCCTGCAGAAGCTCGATCTCGCGCTCGCGGCCGGCCCCGTGCCGGACCGGTCGTTCTATATCTGGGGCGAGCCCGGCAGCGGCCGCACACACCTGCTGCAGGCGCTCGTGAGCGACGCGTCGTACGGCTATGCGCGCTACCTGACGCCGCAGAGCCCGCTCGGCGCGTTCACGTTCGACCCGCGCATCGGCATCTATGCGATCGACGACTGCGACCGGATGAGCGACACGCAGCAGGTCGCGCTGTTCAACCTGTTCAACGAAGTGCGCGCGCACCCGTCGAGCGCGTTCGTCGCCGCGGGCCCGGCCGCGCCGCTCGCGCTCGACGTGCGCGAGGACCTGCGCACGCGGCTCGGCTGGGGGCTCGTGTTCCACCTGTCGCCGCCGTCCGACGCCGGCAAGATCGCGGTGCTCAAGCTCGCGGCGAAGGAGCGCGGGATCGCGCTGACCGACGACATCGCCGCGTACCTGCTGACCCATTTCCGCCGCGACATGCCGAGCCTGATGGCCTTGCTCGACGCGCTCGACCGCTTCTCGCTCGAGCAGAAACGCGCGGTCACGCTGCCGCTGCTGCGCCGGATGCTCGCGCGTCCCGGCGACGACATCACACCACCGGGCACGGGCCCGAACCGCTTCGAGTAAAATGCGCTTCCATGACTAATCTGGCACTCTTTGACCTCGATCACACGCTGATCCCGACCGATAGCGACCACGAATGGGGTCGCTTCATGGTGAAGCTCGGCATCGTCGACGCGGAAAGTTTCTCGCGTCAGAACGACCAGTTCTTCGCCGACTACAAGGCCGGCCAGCTCGACATCCACGCGTACCTGTGCGCGATGCTCACGCCGCTCGCGAAGTATTCGCGCGCGCAACTGGCCGAATGGCACGAGCAGTACATGCACGAGGTGATCCGCCCCGCGATGACGCCCGCGGCGCTCGAACTCGTGCGCAAGCACCTCGATGCGGGCGACCTGTGCTGCGTCGTGACGGCGACCAACGAATTCATCACGCGCCCGATCGCGACCGCGTTCGGCGTCGACACGCTGATCGCCTGCGAGGTCGAGACGACCGACGGCCACCCCGATTCCCCGTACACGGGCCGCCCGACCGGCACGCCGAGCTATCGCGAAGGCAAGATCGTGCGGACCGAAGCGTGGCTCGCGTCGCTCGGCAAGCACTGGGACGACTTCGAACACAGCTACTTCTACAGCGACTCGCACAACGACATCCCGTTGCTCGAGAAAGTCACCGACCCGATCGCGACCAACCCCGACGACACGCTGCGCGCGCATGCAAACGCGCGCGGCTGGCGCATCCTCGATCTCTTCTGAACGTCGTGATCAAAAAATTCATCCGCAAGCTGCTCGGCCAGGACGAAACCGAGCAAACGCCTCCCGCCGCGGCCCCGGCCGACGCAGCGGCCCCTGCTGCCCCGCGCACCCCGAAGGGCGCCCGCGGCGGCGGCGCGAAGAAACCGCGCAGCAACCATGAGCCGACCGTCGTGCCGGCCAGCGTGCACGGCATCAACCCGGCGCTGATCTCGAAGAACGCGGTGCGCGTGACCGACACGCTGCAGCAGGCGGGCTTTCGCGCGTTCATCGTCGGCGGCGCCGTGCGCGACCTGCTGCTCGGCATCGCGCCGAAGGACTTCGACGTCGCGACCGACGCGACGCCGACCGAGGTGCAGCGCCTGTTCCGCCGCGCGCGCCTGATCGGCCGCCGCTTCCAGATCGTGCACGTGCAGTTCGGCCAGGAACTGATCGAGGTGTCTACGTTCCGCGCGCTGGTCGACGCGCCGCCCGAGGCGGCCACGGCCGAACCGCCGAAGCGCCTGAAGCGCGACGAACTCGATCGCCGCACGCACGCGGTCGACGCGAGCGGCCGCGTGCTGCGCGACAACGTGTGGGGCGAGCAGCACGAGGACGCCGCGCGCCGCGACTTCACGATCAACGCGATGTACTACGACCCGTCGACGCAGACGGTGCTCGACTACCACGACGGGATGGCCGACGTGCGCGCCCGCCTGTTGCGGATGATCGGCGATCCGGCCACGCGCTTCCGCGAGGATCCGGTGCGGATGCTGCGCGTCGTGCGCTTTGCGGCGAAGCTCGGCTTCGAGATCGAACCGCATACGCGCGAGCCGATCCACGCGCTCGCCGACCTGATCAACAACGTGCCGGCCGCGCGCCTGTTCGACGAAATGCTGAAGCTGCTGCTGTCGGGCCACGCGCTCGCGTGCCTGCAGCGGCTGCGCAAGGAAGGGCTGCACCACGGGCTGCTGCCGCTGCTCGACGTCGTGCTGGAACAGCCGCAGGGCGAGAAGTTCATCACGCTCGCGCTGAACAACACCGACGCGCGCGTGCGCGCCGGCAAGCCGGTGTCGCCGGGCTTCCTGTTCGCGACGCTGCTGTGGCACGACATGCGCCAGCGCTTCGAGCAATACACGGCGGCGGGCGAAATCCCGGTGCCGGCGCTCCATCGCGCGATGGACGACGTGCTCGACATGCAGACCGAGAAGCTCGCGATCCACAAGCGCTACTCGGCCGACATGCGCGAGATCTGGGGCCTGCAGCTGCGCCTCGAGAAACGCTCGGGCCGCAGCGCGATGCGGCTGCTGGAACACCAAAGGTTTAGAGCGGGGTATGATTTCCTCCTGTTACGCTGCGAATCCGGCGAGCTCGATGCGGAAGTCGGACAGTGGTGGACGGATTTCATCGAAGGCGACGCGGCCGCTCGCGAGGCATTGCTCACGCAGGGCGGCTCGAAGGAAAAATCGCCCCGCAAGCGGCGCCGCCGCGGCGGGGCGCGCAACCGCAAGCCGGGTGAAGGTGCCGCCGAGCAGGCACCGGATACCGCGGGCGATACCGCGAGCGGTTCCGACGACTGACGCGCGCGCCGGCGAACGACGTAGGAAGTGATGCCATGACGGTTGCATATATCGGACTGGGGGCGAATCTCGGCGATGCGCGCCAGACCCTGAAGGACGCGGTGGTGTGCCTCGCGCAGCAGCGCACCATCTCGATCCTCGGCAAATCGAGCCTGTATCGCACGGCGCCCTTCGAAGCGGGCGGCGACGATTACTACAACTGCGTCGTCAAGCTCGACACGACGCTGTCGGCTCGCGAGCTGCTCGCGCTCTGCCAGAAGATCGAACATCACTTCGGCCGCGAGCGCCCGTATCGCAATGCGCCGCGCACGCTCGACCTCGACATCCTGCTGTTCGGCGCCGATTCGATCGACGAGCCCGACCTGATCGTCCCGCACCCACGCCTTACCGACCGCGCGTTCGCGCTCGTGCCGCTCGTCGAGATCGAGCCGGCGCTCGACATCCCCGCGCGCGGCCGGGCCGACGCCTTTCTCGCCGCCGTCGCGGATCAGCGCGTCGAAAAGGTGCAGACCTGCCAGTGCCTGATGCAAAAGGCGCTCGCTGCCGGCGAAGACGCCGACAAGACCCGCTGCCGATGAACGCCACTCCGCTGACCGTCACCGCGCCCGACCTGCGCGCCCCACACCGCTATCTCGTGATCGAAGGCCCGATCGGTGTCGGCAAGACGACGCTCGCGCGCCTGCTCGGCGAGCGCTGGTCGATGCAGACGCTGCTCGAGCGCCCGCAGGACAACCCTTTCCTCGAACGCTTCTACCGCGACACCGCGCGCTACGCGCTGCCGGTCCAGCTGTCGTTCGCGCTGCAGCGCGCGCAGCAGGCGCGCGAGCTGATCGGCGCGCTCGACACGGGCCGCCCCGTCATCGCCGATTTCATGCCGCAGAAGAACGACATCTTCGCGCGGCTGAACCTGCCGGAAGACGAGTGGCAACTGTATCGCTCGGTCGCCACGCACGTCGACGTGCCGCAGGCGCCGTCGCCCGATCTCGTCGTCTATCTGCAGGCGAGCCCCGAAGTGCTGTTCTCGCGCATCCAGAAGCGCGGGCTGCCGATGGAACTGCAGATCAGCGACGCGTACCTGCGCTCGCTCGTCGACGCGTACAACGAATTCTTCTACCACTACGACCGCACGCCGGTGCTGACGGTCGCAGCCGAACACCTGAACCCGCTGGATTCCCCCGAAGATCTCGCCCTGCTGGTCGAGCGCATCGAGACGATGCGCGGCCGCAAGGAATTCTTCGTCAAGGGCGAGACGACGCGCTGACGCGTCCCGCCTGTCGCTCTTCACCCATCGACCCGGATTTCCCATGACCTATCTCCAGGAATCGAGCCGGCCTGCCGTGACGGTACCCAAGCTGCAGGCAATGCGCGACGCCGGCGAGAAGATCGCGATGCTCACCTGCTACGACGCGAGCTTCTCCGCGCTGCTCGATCGCGCCGGCACCGACGTGCTGCTGATCGGCGATTCGCTCGGCAACGTGCTGCAGGGCCACACGACCACGCTGCCGGTGTCGCTCGACGACATCGCGTACCACACCGCGTGCGTCGCGCGGGCCCAGCCGCGCGCGCTCGTCGTCGCCGATCTGCCGTTCGGCACGTACGGCACGCCGGCCGAGGCGTTCGCGAATGCAGTCAAGCTGATGCGCGCCGGCGCGCAGATGGTCAAGCTCGAAGGCGGCGAATGGCTCGCCGATACGATCCGCTTCCTCGTCGAGCGCTCGGTGCCCGTCTGCGCGCACCTCGGCCTCACGCCGCAATCGGTGCATGCGTTCGGCGGCTTCAAGGTCCAGGGCAAGACCGAAGCCGGCGCCGCGCAGCTGCTGCGCGATGCGCGCGCGATCGAGGATGCCGGCGCGCAACTCGTCGTGCTCGAAGCCGTGCCGACGCTCGTCGCGTCCGAAGTCACGCACATGCTGAAGATTCCGACGATCGGCATCGGCGCGGGCGTCGACTGCTCGGGGCAGGTGCTCGTGCTGCACGACATGCTCGGCGTGTTCCCCGGCAAGCGGCCGCGTTTCGTGAAGGATTTCATGCAGGGGCAGCCGAACATTCAGGCGGCCGTCGAAGCCTACGTGCGCGCGGTGAAGGATCGGTCGTTCCCCGGCCCCGAACACTCGTTCTGACGTAGAAGCCCGGATGTAAAAAAGCGCGGCGCCCTTTGCGGGGCGCCGCGCTTTTTTTGCGTGCCGCATGGACGACCGGCTCGCGGCTCCAGCGCCCGCCCCGTCGCGTCGTTACTTCAGCACCGCGTCGAGCGCACCGCGCAGTGCATTGGTCAACAGCAGCCCCTGCGCGCGCGCCAGATCATCGCAGGTCACGACGCGCTCGACCGCCCCGAATGCGGGATCGTCGAGCAGCACGCCGCGCATCACGCCCGGCAGCACGCCGGACGCCAGCGGCGGCGTCACCCACTGGCCATCGAGCTTCACGAACAGGTTCGAGCGCCCGCCTTCCGTCACCTCGCCGCGCTCGTTGACGAACAGCATGTCGAACCCGCCGAGCGCCTCCGCCGCCTGCCACGCGCGGTCGTATTCGGCGCGGCGCGTGGTCTTGTGCAGCAGCAGCGCATCGCTCGCGCGGGTCGGCGCGAAGCCGTGGGCCGACGCGAGCATCACGCCGACCGGCCCCGCCGGCAGCGGCTTGAGCGGCGCGGCGACGATCTCGATCGTGCCGTCCTTCGCCAGCGCGAGCTTCATCCGGTACGCGCCGTTGCCGTCGAGCGCCGCGCAGCGTGCATCGATCTCGCGACGCAACGCGTCGGCGTCGAAGCGGAAGCCGAACGCATCGGCGCTGCGCTGCAGCCGCGCAAGATGACGATCGAGGTGGCGGATGCCGTCCGCCCGCGTGGCGGCCGTCGTTTCGAACAGCTGGAAGCCGGGATCGGCATCCGTCAGGAATCGCGCTTTCAATTCGCACTCCGCATATTCGTCGGCCGCGACGCTGTCGAGCACGATGCCCGCGCCGACGCCCATCGTGCCACGCCGCCGGCCGGCAATCGCCGTTGCCGCGTCGCGCGTGGCGCTCGTCGCGACGGCATCGGCTGCGACCGCCTCGAGCGTCAGCGTCCGGATCGCGACCGACAGGCAGAAATCGCCGCAACCGGGCGCGCCGTCGGATGCTGCAGCGCCCGCCGGCGCGGCCTCGTCCTGCGGCGCATCGAGCCAGCCGATCGCGCCCGTATAGAGCCCGCGCGGCGTCGACTCGATCGTGTCGATCAGCTGCATCGTCTTGTACTTCGGCGCACCGGTGATCGACCCACACGGAAACAGCGCGCGCAGCATCTGCGCGAACGTCGTGCCGTCGCGCCAGCCGGCTTCGACCGTCGACGTCATCTGCCACACCGACGCATAAGGCTCGACGGAGAACAGCGCCGGCACCTTGACGGTGCCCGTGCGCGCGATCCGCGACACGTCGTTGCGCAACAGGTCGACGATCATCACGTTTTCCGCACGGTTCTTCGGATCGCTCGCGAGGAACGCGGCGGCCGCCGTGTCTTCACGTGGATCGGCCGAGCGCGGCGCGGTGCCCTTCATCGGCCGCGCACGCAGCACGTCGCCGTGCTTCTCGACGAACAGTTCGGGCGAGCACGATACGACCCATGCGCCGCCCGGCAGCGCGATCAGCGCGCCGTAGCGCACCGGCTGACGCGCGCGCAGCCGCCGGTACAGCGCGAGCGGCGTGCCGAACACGTCGAAATTCAGCCGGTACGTGTAATTGACCTGATACGAATCGCCTGCGCGCAACGCGTCGTGCACCGCGGCGATCGCCGCGTCGAACGCATCGCGCGACACACTCTTCGCGACATGCGCGACACCGGCGATCGACGGCGTGCCGCCGCCGTCCTGCTGCGCGAGCCACGCATCGACTTCGTCGCGCGACAGCCGCTCGCAGCGCGCATACAGCAAAAAGCGCAGCGGGGCATCGCCCGGCTGCGCCCGTTGCAGGTTGCGTCCGAATGCGTAATCGCCGACGACGACCGCATGCAGCCCGTCGCGCAGATCCTGCGCGAGCGCCGCATCGACCGCGTCGAGCTGCGCCGGGTCCGTGCACACGCGTTCGCGCACGAAGCCCGAATACAAACGACTCGACCGCGCGGACGCGGTCGAGTCGCAATCGTCCAAGAGCGCGAACGACGCGCTCTCGTTGCCTTCAGTCATGCTTTACTCGAAGAAGCTCTTCACACGGTCGAACCAGCTCTTGCTCTGCGGGCTGTGACGCGCGCCGCCCTCGGCCAGCGACTTCTCGAACTGCTTGAGCAGATCACGCTGCTGGTCGGTCAGCTTCACGGGCGTCTCGACCTGCACGTGCACGTACAGATCGCCCGCAATGCTCGAGCGCAGCCCCTTGATGCCCTTGCCGCGCAGGCGGAACGTCTTGCCCGACTGCGTGCCTTCCGGCACCGGGAACGACGCACGGCCGGCCAGCGTCGGCACCTCGATCTCGCCGCCGAGCGCGGCGGTCGTGAACGGGATCGGCATCTGGCAATGGAGATCGTCGCCGTCGCGCTCGAACACCGAGTGCGGCTTGATGTGGATCTCGACGTACAGGTCGCCCGGCGGCCCGCCGTTGATGCCCGGCTCGCCGTTGCCGGCCGAACGGATCCGCATCCCGTCGTCGATCCCGGCCGGGATCTTCACTTCGAGCGTCTTGGTTTCCTTCACCTTGCCCGACCCGTGGCAATGCGCGCACGGCTCGGGGATGTAGGTACCCGTGCCGTGGCACTTCGGGCAGGTCTGCTGGATGCTGAAGAAGCCCTGCGACATGCGCACCGTGCCTTGGCCGTGACAGGTCGGGCAGGTTTCCGGCTTCGTGCCGGGCTTCGCCCCCGACCCGTGACAGACTTCGCACGACACCCAGCTCGGCACGCGGATCTGCGTGTCGTAGCCGTGCGCGGCCTGCTCGAGCGTGATTTCCATGCTGTAGCGCAGGTCGGCGCCGCGATACACCTGCGGGCCGCCGCGGCCGCCGCGCGCGGCGCCACCCGCGGCCTGGCCGAAGATGTCGCCGAAGATGTCGCCGAAGGCATCCGCGAAGCCGCCGAAGCCCTGTGCGCCCGCACCGCCCATGTTCGGATCGACGCCCGCGTGGCCGTACTGGTCGTACGCAGCCCGCTTCTGGCCGTCCGACAGCATTTCATAGGCTTCCTTCGCCTCCTTGAAATGCTCTTCCGCATCCTTGCTGTCCGGATTGCGGTCAGGGTGATACTTCATCGCAAGCTTGCGATATGCCTTCTTGATTTCGTCGTCGCTCGCATTCTTCGCGACGCCCAGAACCTCGTAGTAATCCCGTTTCGCCATATCGATTCACTGTGCCGCCACGCATCGCGCACGCGGCGGCTCCTTTCGCCCGCAGTAAAGTCTCTCGACTCGTCTGGCGCTGCACCGTCCGCGGACGGCTCGCGCAGCACCCGCCAAAAAACAAATGTGCCCGGAGGGCCGCAAGGCCCGCCAGGCGTGGAGTCGATCCGGCCATCCGGAAGGAAAGACAGACCGCTTGTCAGCCGCGCCGCGCGCGTTTCGCGCGCGGCCGGCGTACGGTGCCATTGCAACCCGGCTTAGTCCTTCTTCACTTCCTTGAACTCGGCGTCGACGACGTCGTCGGCAGCCTGTTGCGCACCGCCCGCATGGGCCGCGCCTTCCGCTGCACCGGCCGCGCCGGCGGCACCCGCCTGCTGGGCCTGCATGTCGGCGTACATCTTCTCGCCGAGCTTCTGCGAGACCTTGCCGAGCTCCTCGACCTTCGCGTCGATCGCCGCCTTGTCGGCCGACGTGTCCTTCAACACGTCCTCGAGCGACTTCAGCGCGGCTTCGATCGCTTCCTTCTCGCCCGCGTCCAGCTTGTCGCCGTACTCGGTCAGCGCCTTCTTCGTGCTGTGCACCAGCGCGTCGCCCTGGTTGCGCGAATCGGCCAGCTCGCGCAGCTTGTGATCTTCCGCTGCGTTCGCTTCCGCGTCCTTGATCATCTGGTCGATTTCAGCCTCGGACAGGCCCGAGTTCGCCTTGATCGTGATCTTGTTTTCCTTGCCGGTCGCCTTGTCCTTCGCGCCGACGTGCAGGATGCCGTTCGCGTCGATGTCGAAGGTCACTTCGATCTGCGGCACGCCGCGCGGTGCCGGCGGGATGCCTTCGAGGTTGAACTCGCCGAGCAGCTTGTTGCCCGCTGCCATTTCGCGTTCGCCCTGGAACACCTTGATCGTCACGGCGCCCTGGTTGTCGTCCGCCGTCGAGTACACCTGGGCGTGCTTCGTCGGGATCGTCGTGTTCTTGTTGATCATCTTCGTCATCACGCCGCCGAGCGTCTCGATACCGAGCGACAGCGGGGTCACGTCGAGCAGCAACACGTCCTTGCGGTCGCCCGACAGCACCTGGCCCTGGATCGCCGCGCCGACCGCGACGGCTTCGTCCGGGTTCACGTCACGGCGCGGATCCTTGCCGAAGAACTCCTTCACCTTCTCCATGACCTTCGGCATGCGCGTCTGGCCGCCGACCAGGATCACGTCGTCGATGTCCGACACCTTGACGCCTGCGTCCTTGATCGCGATACGGCACGGTTCGATCGTGCGCTCGACGAGATCCTCCACCAGCGCTTCCAGCTTCGCGCGGGTGATCTTCAGGTTCAAGTGCTTCGGGCCCGACGCGTCCGCCGTGATGTACGGCAGGTTGATTTCGGTCTGCTGGCCCGACGACAGCTCGATCTTCGCCTTTTCGGCGGCTTCCTTCAGGCGCTGCAGCGCGAGCACGTCCTTCGACAGGTCGACGCCCTGCTCCTTCTTGAACTCGCCGATGATGTAATCGATGATGCGCTGGTCGAAGTCTTCGCCGCCGAGGAACGTGTCGCCGTTGGTCGACAGCACTTCGAACTGCATTTCGCCGTCGACGTCCGCGATCTCGATGATCGACACGTCGAACGTACCGCCGCCGAGGTCATACACGGCGATCTTGCGGTCGCCCTTCTCGGCCTTGTCGAGGCCGAACGCGAGCGCCGCCGCGGTCGGCTCGTTGATGATCCGCTTGACTTCGAGGCCCGCGATGCGGCCGGCGTCCTTGGTCGCCTGGCGCTGGCTGTCGTTGAAGTACGCCGGCACCGTGATCACGGCTTCCGTGACCGGCTCGCCGAGGTAGTCTTCGGCGGTCTTCTTCATCTTGCGCAGCACTTCGGCCGAGACCTGCGGCGGCGCGAGCTTTTCGCCGTGCGCTTCGACCCATGCGTCGCCGTTGTCGGCCTTGATGATCGAGTACGGCATCAGGCCGATGTCCTTCTGGACTTCCTTCTCTTCGAAGCGGCGGCCGATCAGGCGCTTCACCGCGAACAGCGTGTTCTTCGGGTTGGTCACCGACTGGCGCTTGGCCGGCGCGCCGACGAGCACTTCGTTGTCGTCCATGTACGCGATGATCGACGGCGTGGTGCGCGCACCTTCCGAGTTCTCGATGACCTTGACCTGGTTGCCTTCCATGATGGCGACGCACGAGTTCGTGGTGCCGAGGTCAATACCGATGATCTTTCCCATTTTTTCCTAATCTCCAGAAATGCTTGTTTGCTGCGCGAAACGCCGCGTTTTTGGGCGGTTTCGCACGCCAGAATTCAACTCTGTTCCCGAAATGCGTCCGTCCGATCCGTTTTCAAGACCGGACGAGCGATGCGGATATTAAATTTTTTCAATCGCCGCCGGCTAGCGGATCGTGTGGGCCATCGGTGCCGTCGCCGGCCGGCGCACCGGCCGCCGCGGCGATCTTCGCGCGTGCCGCCGCGACGGCTGCCTGGAACTGCGCGAGGCCATGCCAGCCCGTCGCGCGGCCGAGCCGCTTGCCGCGGTGGAAGAAGAACCACGTCGGCACGCCGTGCAGCCCGAAGCGGCGCCCCAGCTCGCGATGTTCGTACACGTTGCAATGGAACCACTTCAGGCCGAGCGCACGGATGGCATCGGGCTGCGCGAGCATCGCCTTCTTCGCGATCTCGCAGTTGAAGCAGTCGACGCCCCAGAAGAACACCACCGCCAGCGCATCGCCCGCGCCATCGATGGCCGCGTCGAACGTGCCGGCGTCGAGCGCCTGCATGTCGAACGCGTCGAACGCGGCCGGATCGACGCCGGCGGGCACCATTTCCGCTGCCTTATTTCGACTGCGCGACGGTGACGAGCGCCGGGCGCAGCACGCGGTCGGCGATCATGTAACCCTTTTGCAGCACGGTGACGACGGTGTTCGGCTCCTGCTCGGCCGGCACCATCGAAATGGCTTGGTGCTGGTGCGGATCGAACTTCTCGCCGACCGGGTTGATCGCGACGACGCGGCCCTTCTCGAGCGCGCTCGTCAACTGGCGCAGCGTCAGCTCGACGCCTTCGCGCACCTTCGCGATGTCGCCGGAGGTATCGCTGACGGCCGCTTCCAGGCTGTCCAGCACGGGCAGCAGGTGTTCCGCGAAGCTCTCGATCGCGAACTTGTGCGCCTTCGACACGTCGTCCTGCGCGCGGCGGCGCACGTTCTCGGTCTCGGCCTTCGCCCGCAGGAAGCTTTCCTGGAGCTCGGCGACCTTGGCTTGAGCCTCCGCGAGCGCCGCGTCGGCGGCTTCGGCGGCGGGTGCGGCGCCTTGCGCCGCCTGCTTCTCGCTGCCGATGTCTTCGGCCGATGGGGTAGCCGGGTTCTCTTGCGTGTTTTCCATGTCGCTGAAAGTCGATTAGAGGTTGAAGCCAAATCGGCAACCGCCGGACGTATATCCGGCGGCACCGCACATTACTGGTGCAAATAAGGGCGAAAACTGCGATTTCAAGAGGGTCATTCGCCGGCATTCGCCAATGCCGCGAAACAACCGCGCATTTTCCGGTGCAGGCGTCGCATAGTCCGCCGGATCGGGCGAAACGGCCTGTAACAACGCTTACCCGGCAAGGACTAGCTCCGCACAGGCCGGCTGCACTACACTCCATTCAAGCGTCGGAAAGCGTGTTTACCCTGAGCTGACCGCCGCCTGACATCCACCTGGCGCCGTTTTCACCCTTGTTCTCGAGGGGAGTACCGTGAAACTGACCTTTGCGATATCGGTGGTCGCGCTGGTACTCATTGCCGGCACCACCACCATCTGCCTGTCGGGAGCCGTCACCGACCGCACGACCGAGTACGGAAGCGCGCGGGCGACGTTCGACCAGATGTTCAGCTCCCACCAGAAAATCTGTCGATGATGCGCCGGTCGCGCTTCGTCGGCCGGCCGTGCAGTTCGGCCGCCGGCTCGCGATACGTGCGGCGCCGCTCCAGTTCGGCGAGCCGCGCGGCCCGCCCCGCTTCCGTTTCCTCGTAGAGCGTCTGCGCGACGCTCGCGGGCCCGCGCACGTCGCATACGCCCAGCACGGCAATGTGCCAGACGATGCCGTCGATCGCAATCTCGACCTCGTCGCCCACCCGCACGTCCTTCGCCGGCTTGACCGCCGCGCCGCCGATCTTCACGTGACCCTTGTCGACCGCGTCGGTCGCGAGCGAGCGCGTCTTGAAGAACCGGGCCGCCCACAGCCATTTGTCGATGCGCAGCTTCGCGCCCGGCTCGGTGGAAATCTTGTAGTTCATGATCAGTTGACCGGTTCGGGCTGCGCAGCCTTGACGGGCCAGCCCTGCAGATTCTCCGCGACGATTTCGCCGAGCGCGCCGATCCATGCGGACGCGCCGTTCAGGCACGGAATGCGGTGGAAGGTCTTGCCGCCGCCCGCAAGGAACTCGTCGCGCACTTCCATGCCGATTTCCTCGATCGTCTCCAGGCAATCGGCCGTGAAGCCGGGACAGAACACGTCGGCCCGCCGCACGCCGGCCTCGCCGAATTCGCGCAGCGTCGGCGCGGTGTACGGCTGCAGCCATTCGGCCTTGCCGAAGCGCGACTGGAACGTGACGCGGCACTCGGTGGTCGACAGCCCGAGCGCGGCCATCAGCAACGCGCCCGTTTGCTGGCACTGGTCGTGATACGGATCGCCGAGGTCGAGCGTGCGCTTCGGCACGCCGTGGAAGCTCAGCACCAGCTTGTCACCGGCCGCGAAATCGGGCCGGCCGTGCTGCGCCCAGTACTGGCGCACCTGCTCGGCCAGCGCGTGGATATAGGCCGGATGGTCGGCATAGTGCCGCACCGTGCGCACTTCCGGCTGATTGCGCATGCGCGCGAGCGCGTCGAACGCGGCATCGAATGCGGTGGCCGTGGTCGACGCCGAGTATTGCGGATACATCGGCATCAACAGCACGCGCTCGACGCCCGCGCGCTTGAACTGGGCAAGCGCGTGCGAAATGTTCGGGCTGCCGTAGCGCATCGCGTAGTCGACCGTCACGTGATAGCCGTTCGACGTGAGCAGATGCCGCACGCTGTCGGTCTGGCGCTCGGTGTACACGCGCAGCGGCGAACCCTCGGGCATCCAGACGGCCGCGTACTTCTTCGCGGACGCGCGGCCGCGCAGCGGCAGGATCAGCGTGCGCAGCAGCACCTGCCAGACGGCCTGCGGGATTTCGACGACCCGCGGATCCGACAGGAATTCGGCCAGATAGCGCCGCACCGCGCGCGGCGTGGGCGCGTCGGGCGTGCCGAGATTGATCAGCAACACACCGATGCGGTGGGCGGCCGCGACGCTCGAAGGCGGCTCAAGATCGAAACGCATGGGCAAGAACGTGCTCGGGGCACGGGACCGGACGGCCCTCAATTATAGCGGGCCGCCCCGTGCCGTTCGGCCGACTGTCGCCACGGGCGGCGCCGCGGCACGATAGCGGGGCGGGATCGGGCTAGTGATTGCCGGCGATCGCGGGTTATTGCTGGCTCAGCGTGAGCGACAGCAGGCGCGCGGTGATGTCGACGATCGGTATCACGCGGTTGTACGCCATGCGGGTCGGGCCGATCACGCCGAGCGTGCCGACGATCTTGCCGTTCACCTCGTATGGTGCGGTCACGACGCTCATTTCCTCGATCGGCACGAGCGTCGATTCGCCGCCGATGAAGATCTGCACGCCCTGGGCGTGGCTCGATACGTCGAGCAGTTGCAGGAGGCCCGTCTTTTGGTCGAATACGTCGAACAGCTTGCGCAGCCGCGCCATGTCGGACGAAAGGTCCGCCACTTCGAGCAGGTTGCGCTCGCCGGAAATCAGCACGGTGTCCTCGGTGTCGGGCACCTCGGTGCTGGCCGTCACGGCCGCGTGCATCAGCGTCGTCATGTCGCCGCGCAACTGGTCGATCTCGTCGCGCAGGCGGCGGCGCACCTCGTCGAACGACAGGCCGGCGAAATGCGCATTGATGTAGTTGGACGCCTCGGTCAGCTGCGACGGCGAATAGTCGCGCGGCGTCGCGAGCATGCGGTTCTGCACGTCGCCCTCGGGCGTGACGATGATCAGCAGGATGCGCTTGTCGGACAGGCGCATGAACTCGATCTGCTTGAACACGTGGCTGCGGCGCGGCGTCAGCACGACGCCCGCGAACTGCGACAGGTTCGACAGCACGCTCGCGGCGGCCGCGACCACCCGCTGCTGCGGCTCGCCGGCCTGCAGCGTGTTCTGCACCTGGCGCGCGACGGCCTCGGCGTCGATCGGCGCCTCGACCGTCAGCATCGTATCGACGAACAGCCGGTAGCCGCGCGGCGTCGGAATGCGTCCGGCCGACGTGTGCGGGCTCGACACGAGGCCGAGCTCCTCCAGGTCGGACATCACGTTGCGGATCGTCGCCGGGCTCAGCTCGAGCCCGGAGTAACGGGACAACGTGCGCGATCCGACTGGCTGACCGTCGGCGATATACCGTTCGATCAGGGTTTTCAGGAGGGTTCGTGCGCGAGGATCTAGCATGGTGGAAAATTTTAGCGCAACCGCGCGACCGCGGCGAGTACCGTCCGCCACCGTTGCGCGGGGCGGCCCGATCCGGCCCCGTCGGCGCACAGCCGGTTCTTTTCGTCAACGAGCTATGGTGTAATGCCGGCATGAAAACCGGTAATCAGTTCAATACTGTCGCGCTCGTCGGCCGGAGCAACACGCCCGGCATCGCCGAGCCGCTCGCCACGCTGGCGGACAGCATCGCCACGCTCGGCTTCGAGGTCGTCTTCGAAGGCGATACCGCGCGGGAAATCGGCATCGCCGGCTACCCGGCGCTCACCCCGGCCGAAATCGGGGCGCGAGCGGACGTGGCGATCGTGCTCGGCGGCGACGGCACGATGCTCGGCATCGGCCGCCAGCTCGCGCCGTACCGGACACCGCTGATCGGGATCAACCACGGGCGGCTCGGCTTCATCACCGACATCGCGGCATCCGACATGCAGGCGCTCGTCCCCGTGATGCTGGCCGGCAAGTTCGAGCGCGAGGAGCGCTCGCTGCTCGAGGCGCGGATCGTGCGCGACGGCGAACCGATCTACCACGCGCTCGCCTTCAACGACGTCGTCGTGAACCGCAGCGGCTTCTCCGGGATGGTCGAGCTGCGCGCGTCGGTCGACGGCCGCTACATGTACAACCAGCGCTCGGACGGGCTGATCGTCGCGACGCCCACTGGCTCGACCGCGTATGCGCTGTCGTCGGCTGGCCCGATCCTCCATCCGCAGCTGGCGGGCATCGTGCTCGTGCCGATCGCGCCGCACGCGCTGTCGAACCGGCCGATCGTGCTGCCCGACGATTCGAAGATCGCGATCCAGATCGTCGGCGGCCGCGACGTCAACGTGAACTTCGACATGCAGTCGTTCACGTCGCTCGAACTGAACGATACGATCGAGGTGCGCCGCTCGAAGCACACGGTGCCGTTCCTGCACCCGATCGGCTACAGCTACTACACGACGCTGCGCAAGAAGCTGCACTGGAACGAACACGCATCGAACGAAGACGACAAGGCGTCCTGACGCCGCTGCTCCCGACACCATGCTCCGCCACCTCTCGATCCGCGACTTCGTCATCGTCGCCGCGCTCGATCTCGAATTCGACAGCGGCTTTTCCGTCTTTTCCGGCGAAACCGGCGCCGGCAAATCGATCCTGATCGACGCTCTCGCCCTCGCGCTCGGCGAACGCGCCGACGCGAGCGTCGTGCGCACCGGCTGCGGCCGCGCCGACATCACGGCCGAATTCACGCCGCATGACCGCGTCGCGCGCTGGCTCGACGAACACGCGTTCGACGCCGAGGACACCGTGATGCTGCGCCGCGTGATCGACGCGAACGGCCGCTCGCGCGCGTTCATCAACGGCACCAGCGCGACGCTCGCGCAACTGCGCGAGCTCGGCGAGATGCTCGTCGACATCCACGGCCAGCACGCGCACCAGCTGCTGATGCGGCCCGACGCGCAGCGCGAGCTGTTCGACACGCATGCGGGGCTCGTCGCCGATGCCGCGAACGTCGCGCGCGCATGGCGCGTGTGGCGCGACGCGACGCAGGCGATCGACGCCGCGAAGGCGCACGAGCGCGAATTGCAGCTCGAACGCGAAAAGCTCGCGTGGCAGCTCGCCGAGCTCGACAAGCTCGCGCCGCAAGCCGGCGAATGGGACGAAGTCAGCAACGAACACAAGCGCCTGTCGCATTCGGCGAACCTGATCGAAGGCGTGCGCGGCGCGCTCAACGCGCTGTCCGAGTCCGACGACGCGATGCTCGCGCAGCTCGGCGCGATCGTGTCGAAGCTGCGCAGCCTGGCCGACTACGACACCGCGCTCGGCGATGCGCTCGCGTCGCTGGAGCCGGCCGAGATCCAGTTGCAGGAAGCCGTCTATTCGCTGTCGCACTACGCGCAGCGCGTCGATCTCGACCCAGAGCGGCTCGCGCAGGTCGAAGCGCGGCTCGACGCGCTGCACTCGACCGCCCGCAAGTTCCGGCTGCCGCCCGATACGCTGCACGAAGAGCATGCGGCGCGCCGCGCGCAGCTCGCCGCGCTCGACGCGGCCGCCGATCTCGGCGCGCTCGAGGCCGCGCAGGCGAAGGCGCGGGAAGCCTATCTCGCCGACGCCAAACGCCTGTCGAAAGCGCGCGCGCAGGCCGCGAAGGCGCTCGGCACGGCCGTCACGGCCGGCATGCAGGAACTGTCGATGGCGGGCGGAAGCTTCGAGGTCGCGCTCGTGCCGCTCGCCGACGGCGGCCCGCACGGGCTCGAACAGGTCGAATTCCGCGTGGCCGGGCACCCGGGCGTGCCGCTGCGGCCGCTCGCGAAGGTCGCGTCGGGCGGCGAGCTCGCGCGGATCAGCCTCGCGCTCGCGGTGATCGCCAGCGCGGCGAGCCCGACGCCGACGCTGATCTTCGACGAAGTCGACACGGGGATCGGCGGCGGCGTCGCCGAAGTGGTCGGCCGCCTGCTGCACCAGCTCGGGCGCGACCGCCAGGTGTTGTGCGTGACGCACCTGCCGCAGGTCGCCGCGCGCGGCGACCATCATTTCCAGGTGGCGAAGGGCGCCGACGAGCGCGGCGGCACGGTATCGACCGTTGTTGCGCTCGACCGCGCGAACCGGATCGAGGAAGTCGCGCGGATGCTCGGCGGGCTCGAAATCACGGCCACCACACGCAAGCACGCGAAGGAAATGCTGGCGGCCTGACGCGCGGCGGGAGCGGCCCGTCCCGCGCAAGCCGAACGGGCTCGCCCCTTCGATTCAGGGCGGTACGCGGATCGATGCCGCGCCCGCCCTGCTTTCTTCAAACGGCCGTTTCAACCGCACCGAATACGCGTGTCCACAACGCCGTCACGGCCGCCCGCTCGTCGGCCACCACCGCCGGGTCGACGCGCGCCTTCTCCATCCCGTCGAGCCGCAGCTTGTGCTGCAGCTTCCGGTACTTGCGGTACGCCGCGCCGACGCGCTCGGCCTCGTCCTCGCCCATCAGCCCGAAGCGCGCGACCTCGCGCAGCAGCGCGATGTTGCCGGTGTTGCGGATCAGCTCGGCGTCGCTCGACGCATGCAGCAGCACCCAGTACTGGACGATGAACTCGATGTCGACCATCCCGCCGCGATCGTGCTTCAGGTCGAACAGCTCGGTCTGGTTCGGGTGGCCGGCAAATACCTTGCCGCGCATGTCGACGATCTCCTTCGCGAGCACGCCGCCGTCGCGCGGCGTCGTCAGCACCTGCTGGCGGATCGCCTCGAAATCCGCGCCGATCTGCGCGTCGCCCGCGCTGTAGCGGGCGCGCGTCAGCGCCTGGTGCTCCCACACCCACGCGGTATTCGCCGCATCGCCCTCGCGCAGCTGATAGCGGCGAAACGCGTCGAGATCGGTGACGAGCAGCCCGGCCTCGCCGTTCGGCCGCAGCCGCAGGTCGATGTCGAACAGTGCGCCCGCGCCGGTCGCCGTCGTGAGCCAGGTGATCAGGCGCCGCGTAAAGGTGGTGTAGACGTCCGCCGCGCGTTCGTCCGGATCGTCGTACAGGAAGATCAGGTCGAGATCCGACGCGTAGCCGAGCTCCTTGCCGCCCAGCTTGCCGTACGCGATCACCGCGAACTTCGGCACGTCGCGATGGCGCTTCGCGAGCTGCGACCAGACGACTTCGATCGTCACGTCGAGCACCGCGTCGGCCAGCTCGGACAGCCGGTCGCTCACATGCTCGACCGACAGTTGGCCGGCCAGATCGATCAGGAGAATCCGGAACACCTCGGCGTGCTGCGCGTGGCGCAGCAGGTCCATCTGCTGCTCGGGGCCGTCGGCCGCCGCGAGCCGCGCGCGCAGCGCATCCTTGAACGCGGGCCAGTCGAACGGGCTCGCGATCGCCTCGTCGTCGAGCAGTTCGTCGAGCAGTTGCGGGTGGCGGATCAGGTAGCCGCCGCCCCAGCGCGTCGCGCCGAGCACCGACAGCACGCGGTCGAGCGCGGCCGGGTATTCGGTCAGCAGCGCGAGATAGACGCCGCGCCGGCTCACCGTCTCCAGCAGGTCGAACAGGCGCACGATCGTGTCGTCGCGGCGCGCGGCGTCGATCTTCGGCGCGGCGTCGAGCGCCCGCTGCGCGACGCTGTCGAAGCGCTGCCGGCTCTTTTCCGGCAGCCCGGTGTAGCGCGACGATTGCCAGATCGCGCGCAGCCGCGCGAGCACGGCGGCCGGATCGGTGAAACCCAGGCCGTCGAGGCGCGCGACCAGCGCGTCGTCCTCGCCGTCGTCGGCCAGCGCGCCGCTCCAGATCCACGCGGCGGCCGTGTCGTCGCCGGCCGCGCACGGCGCGCCGCTCGCCTTGTCGGCAAAAATCTGGTCGAACTGCGTTTCGACGAACGTGCGGTGGCCGTCCAGCACCGTCATCAGCGCCGCATAGTCGGCAAACCCGAGCGACGCGGCAAGCGCCGCACGTTCGTCGGGCTCGACCGGCATCGCATGCGTCTGCGCGTCGTTGCGGTATTGCAACCGGTGCTCGAGCGTGCGCAGGAAGTTGTAGGCGTCGGTCAGCCGCGCGCATACGTCGTCACCGATCAACCCGCGCGCGTGCGCATGTCGCAGCACCGCGAGCGTCGGCCGCACGCGGAATTCCGCATCCTGGCCGCCACGGATCAACTGGAACACCTGCGCGCTGAACTCGATCTCGCGGATCCCGCCGCGCCCGAGCTTGATGTCGTCGGCCTTGTCGGGCCGCATCGACGCGCGGCGCGCGGCTTCTTGCCGGATCTGCTGGTGCAGCGAACGGATCGCGCCGATCACGCCGAAATCGAGATAGCGGCGGTACACGAACGGCTTGACGATCGATTCGAGCTGCGCCGCGAGCCGCTGCGCGGCGTCGCTGTCGCCTTCCGACACGAGCCGCCCCTTGATCCACGCATAGCGCTCCCATTCGCGCCCCTGCACGTAGAAATATTCCTCGAGCATCCCGATGCTGCAGACGAGCGGCCCCGAATCGCCGTTCGGCCGCAACCGCATGTCGACGCGAAACACGTAACCGTCGGCCGTGACCTCGGACAGCACGCCGATCAGGCGCCGGCCGAGCCGCGTGAAGTATTCCTGCGTGGACAGCGGCGAACGCGCGCCGCCGGTGGTCTCGCCGTCGTCCTCGTAGACGAAGATCAGGTCGATGTCCGACGACACGTTGAGCTCCCGGCCGCCGAGCTTGCCCATCCCGACCACGCCGAGCACGACGCGCTGGCCGTCGGCGCCGCGCGGCTCGCCGTACAGCGCCTCGAGTTCGGCCGACAGCAGCGCGAGCGAGCGCTGCACGGCCACTTCGGCGAGGTCGGTCATCGCGCCCGTCACCTCGGCGACGTCGGCCAGCCCGCGCAGGTCGCGCTCCGCGACCGCGCCGAACGCCTCGGCGCGCAACTGCCGCAGCGCGCGCTTCAGTTGCTCCTCGCCCGGCGCCGCCGTGCCGGCGGGTGTCGCGAGCAGCTCGGTGAGGCGCGCGTCGAGCTGCGCGCGGCCGAGCGGCGCGGCCGCCCACGCGGCGATCTGCTCGGCCAGCGCGGGCCGCGCGGCAGCGGCGCGGGCAAGGTATCGGGAATAGGACGTGCTGATCAGGGCGGAAGCGTCGGTCATCGAGAAGCGGGCCTGGCGAAAAGGCCGGCAGGCTGCGGGCCGGCGCGTGCGCGCCCCGCTGCCGACCGGCCCCATGGACTCGGCGCGGCCCCCGCCGGACGCGCGTGCGCCCGTCGCGACACCGCGCGCCGGAAAGCCCGTGCCGTGCTGCCCCAACGGCCGCCGGCACGAACCCGTGTGATACATTTCAACGTCAGTCTGCAAAACTACCATATCGCCGCCCGTCCGCCGCATGTCCGACCGTCAGGAATCCGCCGTAGCTGCGCCCGAAGCGGGACCTCCGAAGCACGATCATCCGGTCCTGCGTCGCGTGTTCAGGGTGACGCTGGCAGTCGGGATCGGCACCTACTTCGTCGCGTCCGGCGCCTTCCTCGGGCTGCGCTACGTGCTGCTGCCCCGCATCGACGAATTCCGCCCGCGCATCGAGCGCGCGGTGTCCGACAAGCTCCACGCGCAGCTTTCGATCGGCAAGCTTTCCCCGAACTGGTCCGGCATGCAGCCGGGCGTCGAACTCACGAACCTGACGATCCGCGGCCGTGACGGCAAGGTCGCGCTGTCGGTGCCGCATGCGACCGCCGCGCTGTCGTGGATGTCGTTGCTGCGGCTGTCGCCCGCGCTGTCGAGCCTGATCGTCGACCAGCCCGACCTGGTCGTCGCGCGGGCGGCCGACGGCTCGCTGAGCGTCGCGGGCGTCGACGTGGCCACCACCCACGGCGGCAACGACACGTTCGGCACCTGGCTGCTGAAGCAGGAGGCGATCGTGCTGCGCGGCGGCACGCTGCGCTGGCGCGACGCTCAGCACGACGCACCGGAGCTCGTGCTGTCGGGCATCCGGCTCGCGGTGCTCAACGACGGCCGCGTGCACAAGGCGGCGCTGCAGGCGCCGGCCAACGGCACGCTGCTGCTCGGCCCGCTCGATTTCCGCGCACGCTTCAAACACAAGCCGCTCGCGCCGATCGGCAAGCCGGCGAACTGGACCGGCGACGCGTACCTGTCGACCGGCCCCGTCGACCTGCAGACGCTCACGCGCTATCTCGACGTGCCGCTCACGATCCACGCGGGGCGGATCGACAACGCGATCTGGGCGACCTTCGGCGACGGCCACTTGCGCTCGGCGGGCGGCGACCTGCAAGGCGCCGACGTCGCGCTGCGCGTGCGCCCGACGCAACCGCGGCTCGACGTGCCGACAGTCGGCTTCGGCTGGGACATGGTGCTCGACGCGGGCCACGACTACACGCTGCACCTGACGCGCTTCAATGCGGAACTCGGCCAGCCGCCGCTGCCGGACGGCACGCCGCTCGCGCGCTCGCTCGCGCTGTCGACGCTGACGGCGCGCTACCGCGTGCCGACCGCGAACCAGGGGCAACTGCTCAGCGTGGTCGGCGACCGCGTCGATCTCGGCATCCTCAGCGAATTCATCCGCGGCCTGCCGCTGCCGGCGCGCCTGCGCAACGAGCTGATCAAGATCGACCCGCGCGGGATGGTGTCGAACTATCACATCGAGGTCGAGCGCGCGAAACCCGCGCACCCCGATCTCGCCGACGAGGAGCGGCGCATGGGCGCCGCACCGATCGTCCGCTACCGCTTCCTCGGCGATCTGCAAGGCATCAGCTTCGCCGCGCAGGAGCCGCCGCCCGGGCTCTCGCCGCGCGGCCACCCGCGCGCCGGCTGGCCGGGCGTCGAGAACCTGTGGGGCCGCGTCGATGCGAACGAGACCGGCGGCGCCGCGCATATCGACACGGTCAACGCGGCCGTCACCGTGCCCGGCGAATTCGACGAGCCGCGCCTGACGTTCGACCGGCTGCGCGGCAATGCCAAATGGACGATCACGCCCGCGCCCGGCGACAAGCACGCGCGCGTCGACGTGTCGCTGCCCGACCTGCTCGTGTCGAACCCGGATGCCGAAATCGCGGTGTCGGGCTCGTACACGAACCCCGGCCACGGCCGCGGCTCGCTCGACCTGCGCGCCGATTTCGCGCGCGCGTCGGTCGCGCGCATTCCGCGCTACCTGCCGACCGGGATGTCCGAGCACCTGCGCGACTATCTCGGCCACGCGCTGCAGGACGGCAAGGTGACCAAGGGCGCATCGATCGTCGCGCGCGGCCCGCTCGAGAAATTCCCGTTCGAACACGAGCCGGACGCCGGCGTGTTCCACATCGTCGCGCCGTTCACCGGCGGCCGCTTCGAGCCGACGCCGTACCCGCCGCGCAAGCTCGCGAACGGCACGCCGAGCGTCTGGCCGGCGCTCGACGGAATCGACGGCGTGTTCGAGCTCGCGCAGAACAAGCTGCGTTTCGACATCGACCGCGCGCACTACAAGCGCGTCGCGCTGACGAAGGTCGCGGGCCGCATCGACGACCTCGGCAATCCGTCGCACTCGCCGCTGATCATCGACGGCCATGCGCAGGGCCCGCTCGCCGACCTGATCGACTACGCGGACAACAGCTCGCTCGGCACGATGAGCAACCACATCGGCCAGCGGATCGACGCGCAGGGCCCCGCGTCGCTCGCGCTCAAGATCACGATTCCGCAGCACGTCGCCCATCCGCACACGCACATCGAAGGCGCGCTCGGGTTCGGCGGCAACACGCTGTCGACGAGCGGCGTGCCGCCGCTGTCGGCGCTGCGCGGCAGCGTCCGCTTCACCGAGGCGGGCGCGTCGCTGCACGCGCTGTCGGGGCGCTTCCTCGGCGGCCCGGTGCGCGCGAACGGCACCTTCCAGTCACACGGCCCGTACGCGGTGGACGTCGACGGCCGGCTCGCGCTCGACGCCGCGCGTGGCCTGAACCTGCACGGCGCGGCCGCCGCGCTGCTCGAACACGTGGTCGGCGACGCGCCGTACAAGGTCGCGGTGCGCGGCGCGCCGGGCCGCCTGCCCGACGTCAGCGCGCAATCCGACCTGACCGGCGTCGCGCTGAACTTCCCGGCGCCGTTCGCGAAACCGGCCGGCACGCCGATGCCGTTCCGCTTCACGCTGCAGCCGGCGCCGCAGGCGGACGGCAAACGCCTCGAACATGCCGACCTGACGCTCGGCCCCGTGTCCGCGACCTACCTGCTCGACGCGACGCGCGGCCAGCCGCTGCGCGCGGTGCGCGGCGCGATGGGCATCCACCGGATGCCCGACATGCCGCAGGACGGCGTGAGCGCGGCCGTCGACGTCACCGAGCTGGACGCCGACGCGTGGCTCGCCCTCGCCCACACGCTGCAGCCCGACACGCCGCGGGCGCCGGAACCGCAAGCCGCGCCGCGCGTCGATTTCGCGAGCTTCGCGCCGAAGCGCTTCGCGTTCCACTTCGGCACGCTGAAGCTGCTCAAGCGCAACTGGGAGAACGTGATCGTCGGCGCGTCGCACGTCGACGACCTGTGGCAGGCCAACATCGCGTCGAACCAGGTGTCGGGCTACCTGTCGTGGGCGCCGGGCGGCGGCCACAACGGCGCGGGCGTGCTGAACGCGCGGCTCGCGAAGCTGGTCGTGCCGCAGAGCTCGCAGCACGACCTCGTCGGCCGCGCGATGAACCTGCCGACGCCGACCGACCGGCCGATGCCGTCGATCGACCTGATCGTCGACCAGGTCGTCGCGCGCGATCACGACATCGGCCGGCTCGTCGTCAACGCGCGCAACATCGACGAAGACGGCACGCCGGTGTGGCAGCTCGACAAGCTGGAACTGTCGAACCCGGCCGCGAAGCTCACGGCGACCGGCAACTGGCGCACCTCGCGCCGCGCACTGGCCCGCGGCGTTGACGAAAACGACGCGCCGCGCCGGACCGTGTTCGACTTCAAGCTCGACATCGACAACGCGGGCGCGCTGCTCGACCGCGTCGGCCTGCCGCGCACGCTCGCGGACGGTCACGGCTCGGTCACGGGCAAGGTCGGCTGGCGCGGCGGCCCGACCGCGCTCGACTTCCCGTCGCTCGGCGGGCAGGTCGCGCTCGACCTCGAACACGGGCAGATCCTGAAGGTCGATCCGGGCGCGGCGAAACTCCTCGGCGTGCTGAGCCTGCAGAGCCTCGCGCGCTTCCTGACGCTGAACTTCCGCGACGTGGTCGGCAAGGGGCTGCCGTTCGACAAGATCACCGGCACCGGCCGAATCTCGAACGGGATCGCGCGCACCGACGATTTCTCGATGATGACGGGGCCCGCGAACGTCACCGTGCGCGGCGCGGTCGATCTCGGCACCGAGACACAGGACCTGCATGCGCACGTCGCGCCGAAAATCAGCGCGGGCGCGGCCGCGATCGGCGCGGCCATCATCAACCCGCTGCTCGGCGTCGGCGTGCTGGCCGCGAACTACGCGCTGTCCGAGACGCTGTCGCGCGCGTTCGCGCTCGACTACGCGATCACCGGCTCGTGGGCGCACCCGCACATCGAGCGGGTGCGGAGCGATCAGGGTAAGATGAATCACGGTCCGGCCGATGCGGCGAACCATTGAGCGCGCATCGCACCACGCAGGGCGCCGGGCCGCACCCCATTTATGACGCAACCGATTCCGCGATGACCGACCACGCCCGTTCCGCCACGCCCTTCCAGGTTGCCGCGCTGCAGATGGTGAGCACGCCGGACGTCACACGCAATCTCGCCGAAGCGCGCCGCCTGATCGCGGAAGCCGCCGGCGAAGGCGCGCAGCTCGTGCTGCTGCCCGAGTATTTCTGCTTCATGGGCCACCGTGACACCGACAAGCTCGCGCTCGCCGAACCGTACCGGGACGGCCCGATCCAGCAGTTCCTCGCCGACGCCGCGCGCCGCCACGGCATCTGGGTGATCGGCGGCACGCTGCCGCTGAAGGCGCCCGAACCCGATCGCGTGCTGAACACGACGCTCGTGTTCGATCCGTCCGGCAACGAAGCCGCGCGCTACGACAAGATCCACCTGTTCAACTTCGAGAAAGGCGACGAATCGTTCGACGAGGCGCGCACGATCCGCGCGGGCGACACGGTCGTCGCGTTCGATGCGCCGTTCGGGCAGGTCGGCCTGTCGGTCTGTTACGATCTCCGCTTTCCGGAGCTGTATCGCCGCATGGGCGACTGCGCGCTGATGGTCGTGCCGTCGGCGTTTACGTATACGACGGGCCGCGCGCACTGGGAAACGCTGCTGCGCGCGCGGGCCGTCGAGAACCAGTGCTACGTGCTCGCGGCCGCGCAGGGCGGCAAGCACGAGAACGGCCGGCGCACGTGGGGCCACAGCATGCTGATCGACCCGTGGGGCGAGATCGTCGCGGTGCGCGACGAGGGCGCCAGCGTCGTGCTCGGCGCGATCGATCCGCAACGCATCGCCGACGTACGCCAGAGCCTGCCTGCGTGGCGGCACCGCGTGCTGACCTGAATCCGCCGCACCGCTTGAAACGCCGCGCGGCCCACCCATCTGCCCGGCAGCACCCGACAACTTTTTGAGAAACCCCGATATCCGCATGAACATCATCGAACCCGGCATCCGCAACCTCGCGCTGGCGAAGGACATCCTGCTCACGCCGTACGGCCTCGACGAAAGCCTGCTCACGCGCACGATCGCCGACATCTTCACGCATCGCGTCGACTACGCGGACCTGTACTTCCAGGCGACCCGCAGCGAAGCGTGGAGCCTCGAGGAAGGCATCGTCAAATCGGGCAGCTTCAGCATCGACCAGGGCGTCGGCGTGCGCGCGGTCGCGGGCGACCGCACCGCGTTCGCGTACTCGGACGACCTGTCGCCCGAAGCGATCGCGCAAGCCGCCGCTGCCACCAAGGCGATCGCGGCGGCCGGCGGCGGCCGCCAGAAGATCAAGGCAGCCACGTCGCTGACGGGCATCTCGGGCCGCGACCTGTACCTGCCGTCCGACCCGCTCGCGTCGCTCGACGCGACGGCCAAGGTCAAGCTGCTCGAACGCATCGAGCAGATGGCGCGCGGGCGTGATCCGCGCATCACGCAGGTGATGGCGGGCCTCGCCGGCGAATACGACGTCGTGCTGGTCGCGCGCAGCGACGGCGCGCTCGCGGCCGACATCCGCCCGCTCGTGCGCGTGTCGGTGACGGTGATCGCCGAACAGAACGGCCGTCGCGAGATCGGCTCGGGCGGCGGCGGCGGCCGCTTCGACTACGGCTACTTCACCGACGACGTGCTGTCGCGCTACGTCGACGACGCCGTGCACGCGGCGCTCGTCAACCTCGATGCACGTCCCGCGCCGGCCGGCGCGATGACGGTCGTGCTCGGGCCGGGCTGGCCGGGCGTGCTGCTGCACGAGGCGATCGGCCACGGCCTCGAAGGCGACTTCAACCGCAAGGGCTCGTCCGCGTTCGCGGGCCGGATCGGCGAGCAGGTCGCCGCGAAGGGCGTGACGGTGGTCGACGACGGCACGCTGCCGAACCGCCGCGGCTCGCTGAACATCGACGACGAGGGTAACCCGACGCAGTGCACGACGCTGATCGAGGACGGCATCCTGAAGGGCTACATCCAGGACACGCTGAACGCGCGCCTGATGAAGATGCCGGTCACGGGCAACGCGCGGCGCGAGTCGTACGCGGCGCTGCCGATGCCGCGCATGACGAACACCTACATGCTGAACGGCGACAAGGATCCGCAGGAAATCATCGCGTCGGTGAAGAACGGCCTGTACGCGGTGAACTTCGGCGGCGGCCAGGTCGACATCACGAACGGCAAGTTCGTGTTCTCGGCGTCCGAGGCGTACATGATCGAGAACGGCAAGATCACCTACCCGGTGAAGGGCGCGACGCTGATCGGCAGCGGCCCGGAATCGCTGAAGTACGTGAGCATGATCGGCAACGACATGTCGCTCGACACGGGCGTCGGCGTATGTGGCAAGGAAGGCCAGAGCGTGCCGGTCGGCGTCGGCCAGCCGACCCTGCGGATCGACAAGATGACGGTCGGCGGTACGGCATAACCGCATCGCGGCGCAGACAATCCGCGCAGTTTGACGAAAACACGCGGATTGTCCGCATTTTCGACGGTTCCCGGTTGCCAGCCGGCCGGGGACGGGGTATAAATTCCGAATCAACTTTTTTGACGAGCCGAATTTCCGTCATGTCCGCCAAGTTTTACTTTTACTTTTTTTGGTATCTCAGACCGCTGGCGGATCGAGAGGGTTGATGGCGCGTAAAGCGCAACCGAAATTCCCGAAAAAACCGCCGGCGAACCCGGCGGTTTTTTTTCGCCCTTCGCCAGCCGGTCGCCGCCGCAGCCGTTCAGCAGCCCCGACCGACACCACTGAATCGCCCGAATCGATGAATCTGCCGCACGCCCACTGACCGAACGGCGCCCGGAAAATGAGGAGAAACAGCATGCCCCCGCACAACACCGACGACGTCCGCATCCGCGAACTCAAGGAACTGACGCCGCCCGCCCACCTGATCCGCGAATTCGCGTGCTCCGAAGCCGCGTCCGAGCTGATCTACCACTCGCGCCAGTCGATGCACCGCATCCTGCACGGGATGGACGACCGGCTGATCGTCGTGATCGGGCCGTGCTCGATCCATGACACGAAGGCGGCGATCGAATACGCGGGCCGGCTCGTGAAGGAACGCGAGCGCTTCAAGGGCGAACTCGAAATCGTGATGCGCGTGTACTTCGAGAAGCCGCGCACGACGGTCGGCTGGAAGGGGCTCATCAACGATCCGCACCTCGACAATAGCTTCAAGATCAACGAAGGGCTGCGCACCGCGCGCGAGCTGCTGCTGCAGATCAACGAAATGGGGCTGCCGGCAGCAACCGAATACCTCGACATGATCAGCCCGCAGTACATCGCCGACCTGATCTCGTGGGGCGCGATCGGCGCGCGCACGACCGAGTCGCAGGTGCACCGCGAACTCGCGTCGGGGCTGTCGTGCCCGGTCGGCTTCAAGAACGGCACCGACGGCAACGTGAAGATCGCGGTCGACGCGATCAAGGCCGCGTCGCAGCCGCACCATTTCCTGTCGGTGACGAAGGGCGGCCATTCGGCGATCGTGTCGACGGCCGGCAACGAGGACTGCCACGTGATCCTGCGCGGCGGCAAGGCGCCGAACTACGACGCGGACAGCGTGAATGCCGCGTGCGCGGACATCGGCAAGGCCGGCCTCGCCGCGCGTCTGATGATCGACGCGAGCCATGCGAACAGCTCGAAGAAGCACGAGAACCAGATTCCCGTGTGCGCCGACATCGGCCGCCAGGTCGCGGCCGGCGACGAACGCATCGTCGGCGTGATGATCGAGTCGCACCTGGTCGAGGGCCGTCAGGACCTGAAGGAAGGCTGCGCGCTGACCTACGGCCAGAGCATCACCGACGCGTGCATCGCGTGGGACGACAGCGTGAAGGTGCTCGAAGGCCTCGCGGAATCGGTGAAGGCGCGCCGCGTCGCGCGCGGCAGCGGCAACTGAAGGACGCGTACGGCCTCGCCTGGCGGCAGATTGGCCACCCGGCCAGCCTGCGGTCGGCGCGTCGCCCTGCCAGACTAGCTAACACTACCTAGCTAATCAGAGGCCGACCATGCCGACCGTCAACATGCACGATGCCAAGTCGCGGCTTTCGAGCCTCGTCGAAGCGCTTGAATTGGGGCGGGAGTCCGAAGTCGTGATCGCCCGCAATGGGCATCCGGTCGCCCGGATCGTTCCTTACGCCGCGCCGAAGCGGATCGGCGCAGCCCATCAGCTGCTGGCCGGATTGAATATCCCGACAAGCGTCGACGCATTCAATGCCGGCGATGAATCGATCGCCGCCGACTTCGATGCCAGCTCGGATCACGGGCTCGCGCCGTGAAGCTGCTGCCCGACACGCACATCGCGCTCTGGGCGGCTGAAGGCGCGCCGCAACTGTCGGCAACCGCGGCCGCGTTGATCGAACATCCCGAAAACAGGCTGTACGTCAGCGCCGCGTCAATTTGGGAAATCGCGATCAAGTACCGCACAGGCAATCTGCCCGTCCATCCGAGAGATGCACGTTCGGCCTTTCGGCTTGCGGGTTTTGCGGAGTTGCCGATCAGCAGCGATCACGTCGAAGGCGTCGCCGTACTGCCCGACTTTCCCGATCATGCCGATCCATTCGACCGCATGATGGTCGCGCAGGCACTCCATGAAGGGATACCGCTGATCAGCGCCGATGCCAAGGTGTGGCGCTATCACCCCACCTTGATGCTGCGCGCCTGACGCGCCATCCGCAACGAAGAAGCCCGGCTCGCGCCGGGCTTTTTTATTGACCGGAGACCATCGGTACGCGCATCACTCGAGCGCGCCCGAACCGAAGATCTCGGTGTTCACGCGCTCCGGCGCGACGCCCAGCGCGACGAGCGCGTCGCGCTGGGCCTTCATGAACGCGACCGGCCCGCAGATGTAGTAATCGGCGTCCGCCACCAGCGCGTACTGCTGCACGCGCTCCGGCGTGAGGCGCCCTTCGAGGTCGTGGTCGATGCCGACGCGATCGTTCGGGCCGACCAGTTCGTACAGCACCGTGCGCTTCACGTTCGCGTGCTCGCCGACGGTGTCGTTCAGCCAGTCGCGGAACGCGTGCACCGCGCCCGAACGGCAGGCGTGGATGAATCGCACGTCGCGCGGGCTGCCCGCCGCGATCAGCGTCGACGCCATCGACATCATCGGCGTGATGCCGACGCCGCCCGAGATCAGCACGACCGGCGTATCCACGTCGCGCTTCAGCGAAAAGTCGCCCATCGGCGCGGTGACTTCGACGATCGCGCCCTCTTCGACGCCATCGTGCATCAGCGTCGACACCTTGCCGGCCGGAATCGCTTCCGGCTTGCCGGCCTCGCGCTTCACCGAGATGCGCAGCCACTGGCCGTGCGGCGCATCGGACAGGCTGTACTGGCGCGGCTGGTCGACGCCGAGCTCGCCGACGAAGCGCTTCACCGTGACGTACTGGCCCGGCTCGAACGTCGGTGCTTCGCCGCCGTCGGCGGGCGTCAGGTAGAACGACGTGATCTCGTCGCTTTCACGCACCTTGCGCGCGACCTTGAACGGACGGAAGCCGCTCCACGCGGCGTTCGCGTACAGGTCGGCCTCGGCGCCGATCATGATCTGCGCGAGCTGGCCGTACGCGACGCGCCAGGCTTCGAGCGTGTCGGCATCGACCGCGTCGCCGAGCACCTCGACGATCGATGCGAGCAGGTTCTCGCCGACGATCGGGTAATGCTCGGGGCGGATGTTCAGGCTCGCGTGCTTGTGCGAGATGCGCGACACCGCGCCGCCCAGCGCGCCGAGGTTGTCGATGTTCGCCGCATACGCGTAGACGGCCTTCGCGAGCGTCTCGGGCTGGCTGCCGGTCTTCTGGTGCGTCTGGTTGAACAGGTTCTTCAGTTCCGGATGACGCGCGAACATGCGCTGGTAGAAGTGCTTCGTGATCGTCGCGCCGTGCTCGGCGAGGACGGGGGCGGTGGCCTTCACACGGGCCATCTGGTCAGCGGTGATGTGGGTCATGTTCGTTCTCCGTTAAACATGCACAAACAATACATGTTTAAAAACGGACGTCCCCCGGGCAAATTGTCGCAGTGCGCAAAAACGCGACGGCGGGCTAGCGGACGCGCCCGCGCTCCCACAGCACGTCGGCGCCGCCGCCCGCGCGGTTCAGCACGCGCGCCAGCACGAACAGCAGGTCGGACAGCCGGTTCACGTACCGCCGCGGTGCGTCATTGAGCGTGTCGCTACGCCCGAGCGCGACGATCGAGCGCTCCGCACGGCGGCACACGGTGCGGCAGACGTGCGCGAGCGACGCCGCGCGCGAGCCGGCCGGCAGGATGAATTCCTTCAGCGGCGGCAGCGTCGCGTTGTAGTCGGCAAGCCACCGGTCGAGCCGGGCGAGATGCGTGTCGTCGAGCACCGCGTGGCCGGGAATGCACAGCTCGCCGCCGAGATCGAACAGGTCGTGCTGGATCGTGACGAGCGCCGTGCGGACGTCGTCCGGCAGCGTCTCGGCCAGCAGCACGCCGAGATTCGAGTTCAGTTCGTCGACGTCGCCGATCGCGGCGATCCGCGCGTCGTCCTTGCCGATGCGCCGCCCGTCGCCGAGGCCGGTGGTGCCGTCGTCGCCCGTGCGCGTCGCGATCTTGCTCAAGCGGTTGCCCATGCGAATGTCCTCTCGTGCGCGGCCGCCACGCGGCCCGGTTGGCTGGAACGCGATTATCGCAGCCCGCGGCGGCAGGCGCAGCGGACGTTACAGCGTAGAATGGGCCGACAGTTCGACAAGCAGTCAGGAGACATTCGTGAATCACCCTGCCCCGCCGGCCGCCACGCGCCGCCCGCTGCCCCCCGCCATGCTCGATGCACTGCGCGCCGCCTTCGGCGAGCGCGTGTCGACCGCCGACGCGGTCCGCGCCCATCACGGCCGCGACGAATCCCCGTTCGATCCGCAACTGCCCGACGCCGTCGTGTTCGCGCACAGCACCGACGACGTGCGCGAGGTCGTGTCGCTGTGCTCGCTCTACAGCGTGCCGCTGATTCCGTACGGCGCCGGCTCGTCGCTCGAAGGCCACCTGCTCGCGGTGCGCGGCGGCGTGTCGCTCGACCTGTCCGAAATGAACCGCGTGCTGTCGATCAACGCCGAAGACCTGACCGTGACGGTCGAGCCGGGCATCACGCGCAAGGCGCTCAACGAAGCGCTGCGCGACACCGGCCTGTTCTTCCCGATCGATCCGGGCGCCGACGCCAGCATCGGCGGGATGACCGCGACCCGCGCATCGGGCACCAACGCCGTACGCTACGGCACGATGCGCGAGAACGTGCTCGGCCTGACCGCGGTGCTCGCGGACGGCCGCGTGGTGAAAACCGGCTCGCGCGCGCGCAAGTCGTCGGCCGGCTACGACCTCACGCGCCTGTTCGTCGGGTCCGAAGGCACGCTCGGCGTGATCACCGAGATCACGCTGCGCCTGCACCCGCTGCCCGAGGCCGTGTCGGCCGCGATCTGCACGTTCCCGACGATGGGCGACGCGGTGCGCACGGTGATCGAGACGATCCAGATCGGCGTGCCGATCGCGCGCGTCGAATTCGTCGATGCGCTCGCGGTGCGCTCGATCAACCGTCACTCGAACCTGACGCTGACCGAGGCGCCGACGCTGTTCTTCGAGTTCCACGGCACCGATGCCGGCGTGAAGGAACAGGCCGAACTCGTGCAGGCGCTCGCCGGCCAGAACGCCGGCCAGGGCTTCGAATGGGCGACCCGTCCCGAGGATCGCACGCGGCTCTGGTCCGCACGCCACAACGCGTACTTCGCGATGCTGCAGTTGAAGCCCGGCTGCCGCGCGGTGACGACCGACGTGTGCGTGCCGATCTCGCAGCTCGCCGCGTGCGTCGAGGAAACCGAGGTCGACCTGCGCGCGTCGTCGCTGCCCTGTCCGATCGTCGGCCACGTCGGCGACGGCAATTTCCACGTCGCGATCCTGATCGATCCCGACAAGCCCGAGGAACTCGCCGAAGCCGAACACATCAACGACCGGATCGTCGAGCGCGCGCTGCGCCTGGGCGGCACCTGCACGGGCGAGCACGGCGTCGGGCTGCACAAGATGCGCTTCCTGCCGAAGGAGCACGGCGACAACGCGATCGACACGATGCGCGCGATCAAGCTCGCGCTCGATCCACGCAACCTGATGAATCCAGGCAAGATTTTCACGTGCTGACCGGCGGCGCGAGCTCGCGCCTCACGCAGGAGACTTCATGAACGCTCCCGTCGAACTGTCGAGCGCCGCACGCGCGCAGCGCCAGCGCGAAGTCGTGCAGGCGCTGATGGCCGTGCTGCCGACGCACTGCCTGCTGTACCGCGACGAGGACACGGCGCCGTACGAATGCGACGGCCTGTCCGCGTACCGCCGGCTGCCGCTCGCGGTCGCGCTGCCCGAGACGGAATCGCAAGTGCAGCGGATCGTGCAGATCTGCCGCCGCATGGAAGTACCGATCGTGCCGCGCGGCGCCGGCACGAGCCTGTCGGGCGGCGCGCTGCCGATCGCGCTCGGCGTCGTGCTGTCGCTCGCGCGCTTCACGCGCATCGTCGAAGTCGACCCGTACGCACGCACGGCAACCGTGCAGCCCGGCGTGCGCAACCTCGCGATCTCGGAAGCGGCCGCGCCGTACGGCCTGTATTACGCGCCCGATCCGTCGTCGCAGATCGCGTGCACGATCGGCGGCAACGTCGCGGAAAACTCCGGCGGCGTCCACTGCCTGAAATACGGGCTGACCGTGCACAACGTGATGCGCGTGCGCGCGGTGACGATCGACGGCGAGGTCGTCGAGTTCGGCTCGCTCGCGCTCGACATGCCGGGCCTCGACCTGCTCGCGGTGATGATCGGCAGCGAAGGGATGTTCGCGATCGTCACCGAGGTCACGGTGCGGCTGATCCCGAAGCCGCAGACCGCGCAGCTCGTGATGGCGAGCTTCGACGACGTCGTCAAGGGCGGCGAGGCGGTGGCAGCGATCATCGCGTCGGGCATCATCCCGGCCGGGCTCGAGATGATGGACAAGCCGGCCACGCAGGCCGTCGAGGCGTTCACGCACGCGGGCTACGACCTCGACGCGAAGGCGATCCTGCTGTGCGAATCGGACGGCACGCCGGAAGAAGTCGCCGAGGAAATCGTGCGGATGACGGCCGTGCTGCGCGAACACGGCGCGACGCGCATCCAGGTGTCGCGCAACGAACATGAACGGCTGCGCTTCTGGTCCGGCCGCAAGAACGCGTTCCCGGCCGCCGGGCGCATTTCCGCCGATTACTACTGCATGGACGGCACCGTGCCGCGCCGCGCGATCGGCCCGCTGCTCGCGCGCATCGAGCAGCTCGAAACGCGCTACGGGCTGCGCTGCATCAACGTGTTCCATGCGGGCGACGGCAACATGCATCCGCTGATCCTGTACAACGCGAACGATCCGGACGAGCTGCACCGCGCCGAGCAGTTCGGCGCGGAAATCCTCGAATGCTGCGTGGAGTTCGGCGGCAGCGTGACGGGCGAGCACGGTGTCGGCATCGAAAAACTCAATTCGATGTGCGTGCAGTTCTCGCCGCAGGAGCGCGACGCGTTCTTCGCGGTCAAGCGCGCGTTCGATCCGGCCGGGCTGCTGAACCCGGACAAGGGCATCCCGACCCGTGCGCGCTGCGCGGAATACGGTCGCCAGCACGTGCGCGGCGGGCTGTTGCCGCACCCCGACCTGCCGCGCTTCTGAGCGGCGCGGGCGGGTCACGGCCCGCACCGGTGGCCGCGGTCCGCGGGTCTGCCGCGCCCGCGCGGCGCGTTCGCGCGCCGGCGCGAGCCTGCCGCACGCGATACGGGGCTTAGGGATAGTCGCGATGTGGAATCGCGCCACCCCGGTACAATCGACCGGACAACGAGACGAGAAAGCAACGGAACATGGAAGAGGACGACATCGTCGCCGGATGGGCCGAGCGCATCCGCGCCGCCAGTGCCGACGGCCGGCCGCTGCGGATTCGCGGCGGCGGCACCAAGGACTGGTACGGCCAGGCGCTCGAGGGCGAAATACTCGACACGCGCGCGTTTCAGGGCGTCGTGTCGTACGACCCGGCCGAACTCGTCGTCACGGTCCGCGCGGGCACGCCGCTCGCGCAGCTTGAAACCGTCCTCGCCGAGTGCGGCCAGATGCTGCCGTTCGAACCGCCGCATTTCGGGCGCGCGGCCACCGTCGGCGGCTGCGTCGCAGCCGGTCTCGCGGGCCCGCGCCGCGCCACCTGCGGCGCTCCGCGCGATTTCGTGCTCGGCACCACGCTGATGAACGGCCGCGGTGAGATGCTGCGCTTCGGCGGGCAGGTGGTGAAGAACGTCGCCGGCTACGACGTGTCGCGGCTGATGGCCGGCGCGCTCGGTACGCTCGGGCTGATGCTCGACCTGTCGATCAAGGTGCTGCCGATGCCCGTCGCCGAAGTCACGCTGAAGTTCGAGATGACCGCGACCGACGCGGTGCGCAAGCTCAACGAATGGGGCGGCCATCCGCTGCCGGTCAGCGCGAGCGCGTGGCGCAACGGCACGCTCGTGCTGCGCCTGTCGGGCGCGGAAGCCGCCGTCAAATCCGCGAAAACGCTGCTCGGCGGCGAAGTCGTCGACGCGGTCGAGGCCGAGCGTTTCTGGTCCGGCCTGCGCGAGCACACCGACCCGTTCTTCAACGGCATCCCGCCCGGCTACGCGCTGTGGCGCCTGTCGCTGCCGTCGATCACCGAACCGATGCACCTGCCGGGCACCCAGTTGATGGAATGGGGCGGCGCGCAGCGCTGGTGGATCACCGACGCCGACGCGCAAACCGTGCGCATGAGCGCGAAGCAGGCCGGCGGCCATGCGACGCTGTTCCGCGCGGGCGACACCTACGACCGCAGCGCGGGCGTGTTCACGCCGCTGCCGGCGCCGATGATGAAGATCCACCGCGGGCTGAAAAGCGCGTTCGATCCAGCGCGCATCTTCAATCGCGGCCGGCTTTACCCTGAGCTCTGAGGGCTGGATGCAAACGAATCTCGCCGATTTCATCCGCAATACGCCCGACGGCGACGAGGCCGACGCGATCCTGCGCAAGTGCGTGCACTGCGGGTTCTGCACCGCGACCTGTCCGACTTATCAACTGCTCGGCGACGAACTCGACGGCCCGCGCGGCCGCATCTACCTGATCAAGCAGATGGTCGAAGGCGCACCCGTCACGCGCAGCACGCAACAGCATCTCGACCGCTGCCTCACCTGCCGCAGTTGCGAGACGACCTGCCCGTCCGGCGTCCAGTACGGCCGGCTCGTCGAGATCGGCCGCAAGCACGTCGAAGCTCAGGTGGAGCGCCCCGCGCAGCAGCGGCTGATGCGCCGCATGCTCGCGAGCGTCGTGCCGAACGCCGCGCTGTTCTCGCCGATGATGCGGCTCGGCCAGCACGTGCGGCCGCTGCTGCCGAAGCGGCTGCGCGACAAGGTGCCGCCGCGCACGCGGCTGCTCGAATGGCCGCACCGCACGCATCCGCGCAAGATGCTGATGCTCGGCGGCTGCGTGCAGCCGTCCATGCTGCCGAACATCAACATCGCGACCGCGCGCGTGCTGGACGCGCTCGGCATCGAGACGGTCGTCGCGCCGGACGCGGGCTGCTGCGGCGCGATCCGCCTGCATCTGAACTATCACGACGAAGCGCTCGACGACGCACGTCGCAACATCGACGCGTGGTGGCCCCACGTCGAACAGGGCGCCGAGGCGATCGTGATGAACGCGTCGGGCTGCGGCGCGACGGTGCTCGAGTACGCGCACCTGCTGCGCGACGATCCGGCCTACGCGGAGAAGGCGCAGCGCATCGTTTCGCTGACGCGCGACATCTCCGACGTGCTGCTCGCGTTCGAGGCCGAACTCGCGACGATCGCGCGGCGCCGCGCGATCCATACGGTCGCCTACCACCCGCCGTGCACGCTGCAGCACGGTCAACAATCGCGCGGCAAGGTCGAGCGCCTGCTGGAGACGCTCGGCATCGACGTGCGGCTGCCGGCCGACAGCCATCTGTGCTGCGGCTCGGCCGGCACCTACTCGCTGACGCAGCCGTCGCTGTCGTACCGGTTGCGCAAGCAGAAGCTGCTGAAGCTCCAGGCGCTCGAGCCGCAGATGATCGTGTCCGGCAACGTCGGCTGCATCGCGCACCTGCAAAGCGGCACGCAGGTGCCGGTCGCCCACTGGGTCCAGCTCGTCGAGCATCTGCTGTACGGCTAGGGGCTGTTCGCGCTCGTAACGGGCGCGCGCGGCGTCCGTATAATGAGCGGATCGATGCGCTGCGGATCGCGACGCATCGGCTTCATGCCCGCTTCCGTGCCGCTCCCGTGCCTGCTTCCGTGCCCGTCATGTCCGATCTCGCCGCCCGTCTCGACTCCGTTCACCGCCGCATCGCCGACGCCGCCCGCGCGGCCGGCCGCGATCCCGCCACCGTCGCGCTGCTCGCCGTGTCGAAGACGTTTCCGGCCCACGACGTGCGCGCCGCGCATGCGGCCGGCCAGCGCGCCTTCGGCGAAAACTACGTGCAGGAATCGATCGACAAGATCGACGCGCTCGCCGACCTGCGCGCGAGCCTCGAATGGCATTTCATCGGCCCGCTGCAATCGAACAAGACGCGCCCCGTCGCCGAGCGCTTCGACTGGGTCCATTCGGTCGACCGGCTGAAGATCGCGCAGCGCCTGTCGGAACAGCGCCCCGCGCACCTGCCGCCGCTCAACGTGTGCGTGCAGGTGAACATCAGCGGCGAGGCGTCGAAGAGCGGCGTCGCGCCGGCCGACGTGGCCGAAGTCGCGCGGGCGGTCGCCGCGCTGCCGTCGCTGCGGCTGCGCGGCCTGATGGCGATTCCCGAACCGGCCGACGACCCCGACGCGCAACGCGCGCCGCATCGCGCGCTGCGCGCGTTGTTCGACACGTTGCGCGCCGGCGGCCTGCCGCTCGACACGCTGTCGATGGGCATGTCCGCCGATCTCGATGCCGCCGTGCTCGAAGGCGCGACGATCGTGCGCGTCGGCACCGCGATCTTCGGCGCGCGCGATTACTCGCACTGAACGCCGCGCCCTTTTCCGCCTTTCCGTTCACTCACTCGCTCATTCCCGACATCATGAAAATCGCATTCATCGGCGGCGGCAACATGGCCGCGGCCCTGATCGGCGGCCTGATCAAGCGCGGCGTCGCCGCGGACGGCCTGTATGCCATCGACGTCAACGAAGAAGTCCGCGCGCGCGCGGCACAGCAATTCGGCGTGCGCACCGGCGCGGCGATCGACGCGACGCTCGCCGATTACGACGCGATCGTGCTCGCGGTGAAGCCGCAGGTACTGCACGACGTCGCGCAAGCGCTGGCGCCACACCTGAAGTCGCAGCTCGTGATCAGCATCGCGGCCGGCATCCGCGGCACGGATCTCGCCCGCTGGCTCGGCGGCTACGCGCGCGTCGTGCGCACGATGCCGAACACGCCCGCGCTGGTCGGCATGGGCGTGACGGGCCTGGCCGCGCTGCCGGGCGTCGACGCCGCCGGCCGCGAACTCGCGTCGAACGTGCTCGGCGCGGTCGGCGAGATCGTGTGGTTCGACGACGAAGCGCAGCTCGATGCGGTCACCGCGATTTCGGGCAGCGGCCCCGCGTACGTGTTCTATTTCATCGAAGCGCTGCAGGAAGCCGCGCGCCGCCTCGGCATGAACGACGAGCAGGGCCGCGCGCTCGCGGTCGCGACGTTCACCGGCGCCGCGCAACTGGCCGCGCAGTCGGGCGAGCCGGCCAGCGTGCTGCGCGAACGCGTGACGTCGAAGGGCGGCACGACGGCCGCCGCGCTCGCGGCGTTCGACGCGCAGGGCGTGAAGGAAGCGATCGTGCGCGGCGCGCTCGCGGCCGAAGCACGCGCGAAGGAAATGGGCGACGAGCTCGGCCGCGCGTAAGCGTGACGGCGGCGCCGGTCATGCCGGCGCCGGATGTAAAAAAAGCGACCGTCAGGTCGCTTTTTCGTTGGCGCCGCGAGAAAGAGCGCGCGGTGTGTCGTTCAGTTGCCCGCCAGCAGGTAATGCGCGGCGATGCCCGCGAACAGCACGCCGCCCAGCCAGTTGTTGTGGCGGAACGCCGCGAAGCACGGCATCCGTTCGCGGTCCTTGATCAGCGTGTAGTGATACAACGCGCAGCCGAGCGCCGCCGCCCAGCCCACCCAGTACGCGGGACCGAAGCCGAGCGTCACGCCGATCCACACGTAGATGCCGAGCGTCATCGCGTAGCACGCCATCACGGCCGCGACGTCGAAACGGCCGAACGTCAGCGCGGACGTGCGGATGCCGATCTTGATGTCGTCGTCGCGATCGACCATCGCATATTCGGTGTCGTACGCGACCGACCAGAAGATGTTCGCGACCAGCATCACCCACGCCAGCATCGGCACCGTATCCTGCACGGCCGCGAACGCCATCGGGATGCCGAAGCCGAACGCGATGCCGAGATACGCCTGCGGAATCGCGAAGAAGCGCTTCATGAACGGATAGGAGCCGGCGACGAACAGCGCGACGACCGACAATTGTTTCGTCAGCGTATTGAGCGGCAGGATCAGCAAAAACGCGATGAACGACAGCCCGACCGCGATCGCGACGGCTTCCCATGCGTGGATCTTGCCCGACGTCAGCGGCCGGTCGGCCGTGCGCTTCACGTGACGGTCGAAATCGCGGTCGGCGTAGTCGTTCATCGCGCAGCCGGCCGAGCGCATCAGCAGCGTGCCGAGCGTGAAGATCACGAGCAGCGGCCAGCGCGGGTGGCCGTCTGACGCGATCCACAGCGCGTTGAGCGTCGGCCACAGCAGCAGCAGGCTGCCGATCGGCTTGTCCATCCGGACGAGCCGCAGATACAGGGGAAAGCGGGCAAGCATGGCGAAGCACCGGGAAGAGAATCCCGGCATTTTAGAGCCGAGCGGTGCTTCGCGTCATGTCGGCGCGCCGCGCGGCCGGTGACCGCAGCGGGCCGGCGGGCCACCGCGACCCGCTACGCGCGGCCACGCAGCGGCGCGCATCAATCCGGGGACAGATGCAAAGCCGCTCCGAAGCAGGCCGGCCTGCCGTCCCCGGCCGCGTGCGGCTTACGCGAGCAGCGACCGCAGCATCCATGCGGTCTTTTCATGCGTCTGCAGGCGCTGGGTCAGCAGGTCCGCGGTCGGCTCGTCGCTCGCCGCATCGGCGATGGGGAAGATTTCACGCGCGGTGCGCACGACCGCCTCGTGCCCTTCGACGAGCTGACGGATCATTTCCTCGGCGGCCGGCACGCCCTTCGCTTCCGGCACCGACGACAGTTTCGCGAACTCGCCGAACGTGCCGGGCGCGACGACGCCCAGCGTGCGAATGCGTTCCGCGACGGAATCGACCGCGAGCCACAGTTCGTTGTACTGCTCCTCGAACATCAGGTGCAGCGTGTTGAACATCGGTCCGGTCACGTTCCAGTGGAAATTGTGGGTCTTCAGGTACAGCGAAAACGTATCGGCTAGCAGGCGCGACAGGCCGTCCGCGATGTTCTTGCGGTCCTTGTCGCTGATACCGATGTTGATCTGCGTGGCGTTGCCTTTCTTGGCCATCTTCGGGACTCCTCATTCGAAATGTTGAACCGGCGAAAATGCGTCGAGCAATCCGCATGCCGCGTCGCGCGGCATCCGTTCGCGACTCGCCAGTCTAGCGTCGCGAAATCGTCGCTGCCCTCGCTGCCATCGTTGTCGTCAGCCGCCTGCGGCCGACACGACCGGCGCGAGCGCGTGCAGCGCCTGCGAGACCAGCTCCACCGCCCCGCCGACGACGATCGCGAAGCCGACGGCGTAGCGCGCCAGTTCGACCGGCGAGCGCAGAATGGGCGACGCGGCGGCACGCATGTTGAGCATCATTTGCGTCATGGTCACTCCTTCGACAAGACATCGTTCAGAGAAGAAACGGCCGGTCGTTCGACCGGCCGTTTCAGGTTACTGCATCACTGCTTTACTGCATCACCGCATCACGGCCAGGTTCATGCGAGGTCGAAGCGGTCGAGGTTCATCACCTTGTTCCAGGCGGCGACGAAGTCGCGCACGAACTTCTCCTGCGCATCCGCGCTGCCGTACACCTCGGCCAGCGCGCGCAGTTGCGAGTGCGAGCCGAAGATCAGGTCGACGCGCGTGCCCGTCCACTTGACCGCGCCCGTCGCGCGATCGCGCCCTTCGAACACGTCGTTCGCGGCCGACACCGGCTTCCATTCCGTGCGCATGTCGAGCAGGTTCGCGAAGAAGTCGTTCGACAGCGTGCCCGGACGATCGGTGAACACGCCGTGCTTCGAGTCGCCGACGTTCGCGCCGAGCACGCGCAAGCCGCCGACCAGCACGGTCATCTCCGGCGCCGTCAACGTCAGCAGTTGCGCCTTGTCGACCAGCAGCGCCTCGGCCGGCGTCTTGTACGCGTGCTTCAGGTAGTTGCGGAACCCGTCGGCGAGCGGCTCGAGCACGGCCATCGCGTCGACGTCGGTTTCTTCCTGCGACGCATCCATCCGGCCCGGCGCGAACGGCACCGTGATCGCGATGCCCGCGTTCTTCGCCGCCTGCTCGACGCCGGCCGCACCGGCCAGCACGATCAGGTCGGCCAGCGACACCTTCTTGCCGCCCGTCTGCGCATCGTTGAACGCCTTCTGCACGCCTTCGAGCGCTTCGAGTACCGCCGCGAGCGCCGCCGGCTGGTTCACTTCCCAGTCCTTCTGCGGCGCGAGGCGGATGCGCGCGCCGTTCGCACCACCGCGCTTGTCCGACCCGCGGAACGTCGCCGCGGACGCCCAGGCGGTCGACACGAGCTGCGACACCGACAGGCCCGTGGCCAGCACCTTCGCCTTCAGCGCGGCGACGTCGGCGTCGTCGATCAGCGGATGATCGACGGCCGGGATCGGGTCCTGCCACAGCAGGTGTTCCGCCGGCACTTCCGGGCCGAGGTAGCGCGAGCGCGGACCCATGTCACGGTGCGTCAGCTTGAACCACGCACGTGCGAATGCGTCGGCGAATTCGGCCGGGTTCTCGTAGAAGCGGCGCGAGATCTTTTCGTAGGCCGGGTCGAAACGCAGCGACAGGTCGGTCGTCAGCATCGTCGGGCGATGCTTCTTCGACGCGTCGTACGCATCGGGAATCACCTCGTCCGCATCCTTCGCGACCCACTGGTGCGCGCCGGCCGGGCTCTTCGTGAGCTCCCACTCGTAGCTGAACAGGTGCTTGAAGAAGTCGTTGCTCCACTTCGTCGGCGTCGAGGTCCACGTGACTTCGAGGCCGCTCGTGATCGTGTCCTTGCCCTTGCCGGTGCCGAAGGTGCTCTTCCATCCGAGCCCCTGCTCCTCGAGGCCCGCGGCTTCCGGCTCGGGGCCGACGTTCGAGGCCGGGCCGGCGCCGTGCGTCTTGCCGAACGTGTGACCGCCCGCGATCAGCGCGACCGTTTCCTCGTCGTTCATCGCCATCCGCGCGAACGTCTCGCGGATGTCGTGCGCGGCGGCGACCGGGTCGGGGTTGCCGTCCGGACCTTCCGGGTTCACGTAGATCAGGCCCATCTGCACCGCGGCGAGCGGGCTTTCGAGCTCGCGCTTGCCCGTGTAGCGGCTGTTCGGGCCGCCGCTCAGTTCCAGCCAGATCTTTTCCGAGCCCCAGTAGACGTCGTCCGGTTCCCACGTGTCGACGCGGCCGCCGGCATAGCCGAACGTCTTGAAGCCCATCGATTCGAGCGCGACGTTGCCGGTCAGGATCAGCAGGTCGGCCCACGAGATGTTGCGGCCGTACTTCTGCTTGATCGGCCACAGCAGGCGGCGCGCCTTGTCGAGGCTCACGTTGTCCGGCCAGCTGTTGAGCGGCGCGAAGCGCTGCTGCCCGCCGCCCGCGCCGCCGCGGCCGTCGGCCGTGCGGTACGTGCCCGCGCTATGCCACGCCATGCGCACGAACAGACCGCCGTAGTGGCCGAAGTCGGCCGGCCACCAGTCCTGCGACGTCGTCATCAGCGCGTGCAGGTCCTGCTTCACCGCGGCGAGATCCAGCTTCTTGAACGCCTCGGCGTAGTCGAAATCCGGGTCCATCGGATCGGACAGCGCCGAATGCCGATGCAGGACGTTGAGGTTCAGCTGATTCGGCCACCAGTCCTTGTTCGTCGTGCCGCTGCCTGCGGTGTGGTTGAACGGGCACTTGGTTTCGTTCGACATGCTTTTTCTCCTTTACTTGCTCGTAGGCCCCCACGTGCCGGGCGCGGTTCGTGGAGCATTGCGGGGGGTAAGAAACGGAACAGGCGGCTTCTCCTGTCGTACTACGGGATGTCGTGCGCGGCCTTCGGCACGCGTTCCCGCTGCAACGCGCCGCAGGCGGGGCGCTCGGGGACGCGGCGGCCGGCAGTCGTCATGCCGGCGCGGCGGGTGGTTTTTCGGGTATCGGACATGCAATGCTCCCTCATGGCTTGACGGCGGGTGAATCGGGGGAACACAGAACCGGTGCGCGGCGGCACTCATCCGCCATACACACGGTCCGCCAGGTACGCGAACGCAATCGGACGCAGGCCGCGAACCGCCGCCCTGGCGCGATGTACGACCATGTCGCGCGACGGGATGTTCCGTTGCGCGTGCTGCAATACCGACCGCATCATGACATCCTCCTTTGACGTTTGCATTCAACGTGCATCCCGCACGTCGGCTACGACGCCGATCCATGTAGAGGATTCTATCTACATCTATCAATTATTTGAATTTGATAAATTTCATCTATGCGATAGGGAAAAATAAACGGGGCCGCAAGGCCCCGTTCATCATGCCGCCACACCCGCATGCGCGGGTGCGTCAATTCATCGTGGCCGGCATGTCGAGCTTCGCGACGCCGGGCAGCTCGCAGGCAGAGATGGCGTCGCTAATCGCGTCGATCGCGGGCATCCGCGTGAAGCTCTTGCGCCATACGAGCACCACACGCCGATCGGGCACCGGTTCGTTGAACGGCACGTACGACAGCAGTTCGGCATCGGGACCGTTCGCGCGCGGGCCGATCTCGGCGACCGACATTCGCGGCAGCACCGTGATGCCGACGCCGCTCGCGACCATGTGGCGAATGGTTTCGAGCGACGAGCCCTCGAAGGTCTTCTGGATGCCGTCGGCCGTCTGCGAGAAGCGCATCAGTTCCGGACACACGCCGAGCACGTGATCGCGGAAGCAGTGGCCGTTGCCGAGCAGCAGCATGGTTTCCTGCTTCAGGTCCTCGGCGTCGATCTCGTCGCGCTTCTCCCACGGGTGGCCCGCCGGCAGCGCGACGACGAACGGCTCGTCGTACAGCGGCCGCACCATCAGGCCGGTTTCGGGGAACGGCAGCGCCATGATCGCGGCGTCGATCTCGCCCTGCTTCAGCAGTTCGAGCAGCTTCAGCGTGTAGTTCTCCTGCAGCATCAGCGGCATCTGCGGGACACGCTGGATCATCTGCTTGACGAGCGTCGGCAGCAGGTACGGCCCGATCGTGTAGATCACGCCGAGGCGGAACGGGCCGACGAGCGGGTCCTTGCCCTGCTTCGCGATCTCCTTGATCGCGAAGGTCTGCTCCAGCACGCGCTGCGCCTGGGTGACGATCTGGTCGCCGATCGGCGTCACGCTCACTTCGCTCGCGCCGCGCTCGAAAATCTGCACGTTGAGCTCGTCTTCGAGCTTCTTGATCGCCACCGAGAGCGTCGGCTGGCTCACGAAGCACGCTTCGGCCGCGCGGCCGAAATGCCGCTCGCGCGCAACCGCGACGATGTATTTCAATTCAGTCAGCGTCATTGTGGGTCAATCAGAGATATACAGGCGATAGGTTTAATTTATACACCTGTTGGCACCGGTTCGCCAAGTTTCTCTGCATCGCGAGGCGTCGATTGGCGTCGATCGGCGGCTTTCGATCCGGCCCCGAGCCGCTCGATCAGGCCTTCAGGTACTGTTCGCGCGCGCCGAGCCAGCGCGCGAGATGCTGCGTGACGACCTCCGGGTACGCGGCAATCAGCCGCGCCGCGGCCTCGCGGGCCGGGTCGATCAGCCAGCCGTCGGTCTCGAGGTTCGCGAAACGCAGCATCGCCGCGCCCGACTGGCGCGCGCCGAGGAATTCGCCCGGGCCGCGGATTTCGAGGTCGCGCCGCGCGATCTCGAAGCCGTCGGTCGTCTCGCGCATCGTCTTCAGCCGCTCGCGGCCGGTGAGCGACAGCGGCCCGCTGTACAGCAGCACGCACACCGACGCCGCGGTGCCGCGCCCGACCCGGCCGCGCAGCTGGTGCAACTGCGCGAGGCCGAAACGTTCCGCGTGCTCGATCACCATCAGCGACGCGTTCGGCACGTCGACGCCCACCTCGATCACCGTCGTCGCGACCAGCAGCTGCACTTCGTTGCGCGTGAACGCCTCCATCACGGCCGCCTTGTCGGCCGGCGACAGCCGGCCGTGCACGAGCCCGACCTTCAGCTCGGGCAGCGCCGCGGCCAGCGTCTCGTAGGTTTCGACGGCCGTCTGCAGCTGCAGCGTCTCGCTCTCCTCGATCAGCGGGCACACCCAGTACACCTGGCGCCCGGTGAGCGCGGCCTCGCGCACGCGGGCGATCACCTCGTCGCGCCGCGCGTCGCCGACGACGCGCGTCAGCACCGGCGTGCGGCCGGGCGGCAACTCGTCGATCGTCGACACTTCGAGATCCGCGTAGTACGTCATCGCGAGCGTGCGCGGAATCGGCGTGGCCGACATCATCAGCTGGTGCGGCTGAAAGTCGCGCGCGCCGTTGGCCGCGTTCGCGGCCTTCGCACGCAGCGCGAGACGCTGCTCGACGCCGAAGCGGTGCTGCTCGTCGACGATCACGAGGCCGAGCCGCGCGAATTCGACCGTGTCCTGGATGATCGCGTGCGTACCGATCACGAGCTGCGCGGTGCCGAGCGCGGCCGCCTCGATCGCCGCGCGCTTCTCCTTCGCCTTCAGGCTGCCCGCGAGCCACGCGACCGTGACGCCGAGCGGCTCGAGCCATGCGCGCAGCTTGCGCGCGTGCTGTTCCGCGAGGATTTCGGTGGGCGCCATCAGCGCAGCCTGGTAGCCGGCGTCGATCGCCTGCGTGGCGGCCAGCGCCGCGACGACCGTCTTGCCGCTGCCGACGTCGCCCTGCAGCAGCCGCTGCATCGGGTGCGCGAGCGTGAGGTCGTGCGCGATCTCGTCGACGACGCGCGCCTGCGCGCCCGTCAGCGTGAACGGCAGCGCCGCGTAAAGGCGCGTGGTCAGCGCGTCGGCATCGCGCGCGGTGCGGCGCGGCATCGCGGGCGCGGCGCGCGTGCGGCGCTCCTCGTGCGCACGCTTGAGCGACAGCTGCTGCGCGAGCAGTTCCTCGAACTTGATGCGCGTCCACGCCGGATGCGAGCCGTCCATCAGCGCGGCTTCGTCCGAATCGACGCGCGGGTGGTGCAGGATGCGCACCGCCTGCTCGAGCGTCGGCACGTCGAGCGGCTTCAGGTAATCGCGCTGGATCTCCGGCGGCAGCAGTTCGGGCAGCGGCGTGCGCTCGACCGCGTTCTCGATCGCCTTGCGCAGATACGCCTGCGACACGCCGGCCGTGCTCGGGTAGACGGGCGTGAGCACCTGCGGCAGCGGCGCATCCGCTTCGACGACGCGCACGGCCGGATGCACCATCTCCATCCCGAAAAAGCCGCCGCGCACGTCGCCGCGCACGCGCAGCCGCTGGCCGACGGCCATCTGCTTGACCTGCGACCCGTAGAAATTCAGGAAGCGCAGCACGAGCTGCTCGCCGTCGTCGTCCCGGATCTTCACGACGAGCTGGCGGCGCGGCCGGTACGCGACCTCGTTGTCGAACACGACGCCTTCGGTCTGCGCGATGCCGCCCGGCAGCAATTCGCCGATCGGCGTGAGCGTGGTTTCGTCCTCGTAGCGCATCGGCAGATGCAGCACGAGATCGATCGAACGCGTGAGCCCGAGCTTCGCGAGCTTGTCGGCGGTTTTCACCGGCTTGTCGGCGGCCGGCTTCTTCTTGCGCTTCGCACCGGCCGCGCCTGCCTCGTCGCTCGCGGCGGCGCCGTCGGCGTCGGGCGCGGCGGCCGCGGGCTGCGCGAGCCGGCCGTCGGCGCCGCGCTTCGGGCCGGCGCGACGCGTACCGGAGCCCGATGCGAACGGCGCGGGCGACGCGGCATCGTCCGCGTCGAACGGATCGGCGGAATCGGCAACGGCGGCGGGAGAACGGCGTGGTGACACAGGCATCGGATCGTCTGGGTGCTTCGCAAGGCAAGTACAATAGCGGCTTTCACGTCGTCCGAACGAACGACGCCGGCCAGGCCGCGCATCCCGTCATCATAGCGGCTCGCGCGCCCCGATTACGCGTTTCCGCCCTGCCGGCGACGCCCGCCGGCCGCTTCGAACCAGCCCGCATGTTCACGCTTTCCGATTTCGATTTCAATCTGCCGCCCGAGCTGATTGCACAAACCGCGCTGCCCGATCGCACCGCGAGCCGCCTGCTCGAGGTCGACCGCAGCGTCGAGCCCGCACGCCTCGTCGACCGCCATTTCGCCGAATTGCCGTCGTGCATCGCGCCCGGCGACCTGCTCGTGTTCAACGATACCAAGGTGCTGAAGGCGCGTTTCTTCGGCCAGAAGGCCAGCGGCGGCAAGATCGAGGTGCTGATCGAGCGCGTGACCGGCACGCACACGGCGCTCGCGCAGATCCGCGCGAGCAAGTCGCCGGGCGTCGGCACGACGCTGCGTCTGGCCGACGCGTTCGACGTGACGGTCGGCGAGCGCGTCGAGCCGTTCTTCACGCTGCACTTTCCCGCGCCGTGCCTCGACCTGATCGAGCAGTACGGCCGCCTGCCGCTGCCGCCGTATATCGAGCACGATCCCGATGCGACCGACGAGACGCGCTACCAGACCGTCTATGCGAGCAACCCGGGCGCGGTCGCCGCGCCGACGGCCGGGCTCCATTTCGACCAGCCGTTGCTGGAGCAGCTCGACGCGCTGGGCGTCGAGCGCGCGACGCTCACGCTGCACGTCGGCGCCGGCACGTTCCAGCCGGTGCGCGTCGACAACATCGCCGAGCACAAGATGCACAGCGAGTGGTACGACCTGCCGCAGTCGCTCGTCGACAAGATCGCCGCAACCCGCGCGCGCGGCGGCAACGTGATCGCGGTCGGCACGACGTCGATGCGCGCGCTCGAAGCCGCGGCGCGCTCGGCCGACGAAGCCGGCCGCCCGCTCGCGGCGACGCAGGCCGAGACCGACATCTTCATCACGCCCGGCTACCGTTTCCGCGTGGTCGACCGGCTCGTGACGAACTTCCACCTGCCGAAATCGACGCTGCTGATGCTGGTGTCCGCGTTCGCGGGCGTCGAGACGATCCGCGCCGCGTACCGGCACGCGATCGAAGAACGCTATCGGTTCTTCAGCTACGGCGACGCGATGCTGCTCACGCGGCGCGACACGCCGGAGGCGCCGGGCGCGTAAGCTCCGCGGGCGGCTCGTCCGCCTGGTGCGTCACCCGTTTTTTCACCGTCGCCGGGCTTCCCGGCGGCGTTTCCAACATGCGCCGGACTGTTTTCCGGTAGCGAGGAGCACGACACGATGACCGAAGGTTCATCCCACGATACGCACGCCCCCGTGCAGGACCGCCCGGCCAACGGGCTCGAATTCGAACTGCTGACGACCGACGGCCACGCGCGCCGCGGCCGCGTGAAGCTCAACCACGGCACGGTCGAGACGCCGATCTTCATGCCGGTCGGCACGTACGGCACCGTGAAGGCGATCCAGCCGCGCGAGCTGCACGAGATCAAGGCCCAGATCATCCTCGGCAACACGTTCCACCTGTGGCTGCGCCCGGGCCTCGACACGATCGACGCGCACGGCGGCCTGCACGGCTTCATGGGCTGGAACAAGCCGATCCTGACCGACTCGGGCGGCTTCCAGGTGTTCTCGCTCGGCGACCTGCGCAAGATCACCGAGGACGGCGTCACGTTCGCGTCGCCGATCAACGGCGACAAGCTGTTCCTGTCGCCGGAAGTGTCGATGCAGATCCAGAAGGTGCTGAACTCCGACGTGGTGATGCAGTTCGACGAATGCACGCCGTACGCGACCAACGGCGTGCCGACGACGCACCAGGAAGCGGCCGACTCGATGCGCATGTCGCTGCGCTGGGCGAAGCGCTCGCTCGACGAGTTCAACCGGCTCGGCAACCCGAATGCGCTGTTCGGGATCGTCCAGGGCGGGATGTTCGAGGACCTGCGCGACGAATCGCTCGCGGGCCTCGCGGAACTCGGTTTCCACGGCCTCGCGATCGGCGGGCTGTCGGTCGGCGAGCCGAAGGAAGACATGATGCGCGTGCTGCGCCACGTGGGCCCGAAGCTGCCGGCCAACAAGCCGCACTACCTGATGGGCGTCGGCACGCCGGAGGACCTGGTCGAAGGCGTCGCGAACGGCGTCGACATGTTCGACTGCGTGATGCCGACCCGCAACGCGCGCAACGGCTGGCTGTTCACGCGCTTCGGCGACGTGAAGATCCGCAACGCGACGCACAAGAACTCGCTGAAGCCGCTCGATTCGACCTGCACCTGCTACACGTGCCAGAACTTCTCGCGCGGCTACCTGCATCACCTGCACCGGGTCGGCGAAATCCTCGGCGCGCAGCTGAACACGATCCACAACCTGCACTACTACCTGCAGCTGATGAGCGAGATCCGCGAGGCAATCGAGACGCACACGTTCGACGCATTCCGGCAACGCTTCGCGGAGGATCGCGCGAGAGGGGTCGACTGACGGGCCGGCGGCCCGCATCGCGGCCAGTCACATAGGACGTGTACTAATTGGCCTGATCAAATCACCGGTCGCGACCGCCAAACATTACAATTACCTTTCCAAACAAGTCGCAACGGTGTCGGTTCGCGCTTTAACAGCTTGATCCGAAAGCGCATTTGCCGATCCGTCTGCGCATGGGGCCGGTGGTAGAATAACCGGCTTATTTTTCGATCTTCCCCTACGGAGAGACCAACGTGCCGTTCATTTCCAATGCCTTCGCGCAAGGTGCCGGTGGCGCCGAATCGAGCCTGATGAGCTTCCTGCCGCTCATCCTGATGTTCGCGGTGCTGTACTTCATCATGATCCGTCCGCAGATGAAGCGTCAGAAGGAACACCGCAACATGCTCGCGGCCATGGCGAAGGGCGACGAAGTCGTCACGAGCGGCGGCCTCGTCGGCAAGGTGACGAAGGTCACCGAAGGCTACATCGGCGTCGAAATCGCCGAAGGCACCGAAATCACCGTGCAGAAGGCTGCCGTCACGACCATTCTGCCGAAGGGCACGATCAAGTCGCTGTAAGGCTTTCACCGAGCGTCCGGCTTCCCGCGCCGTGCCCGCCTGAGAGAGCGGGCCGCCGCGGCGCCGGACGCGACGCTTTCACGCCAACCACCCGTTCGGCCCCCTCATGAATCGTTATCCACTCTGGAAATATGTCGTGATGGTCGTGGCGCTCGCCATCGGCCTTCTGTACACATTGCCCAACTTCTTCGGCGAAGCGCCGGCGGTGCAGGTGTCGAGCGGCAAGGCCACGGTCAAGCTCGACTCGACCACGCTGACCCAGGTCGAATCGGCGCTCGCATCCGCGCAGATCAAGCCGGACGACGTCACCTTCGAGAACACGGCGACCAACGCGAACATCCGCGTGCGCCTGAAGGACACCGATACGCAGCTGCGCGTCAAGGACCTGCTGCAGAAGTCGCTGAACGCCGACCCGAACGATCCGCAGTACGTCGTCGCACTGAACCTGCAGAGCGCGTCGCCGCGCTGGCTGACCGCCCTGCACGCGCTGCCGATGTATCTCGGCCTCGACCTGCGCGGCGGTGTGCACTTCCTGCTCCAGGTCGACATGACGGGCGCGCTCACGAAGAAGCTCGACTCCGACGCCTCCGACGCGCGCTCGCTGCTGCGCGACAAGAACATCCGCGACGGCGGCGTGAGCCGCGTCGAGCAGTCCGTGGTCGTCAACTTCAGCGATGCGCAGACGGCGGAAGACGCCCGCAAGGTGCTCGCCGCGTCGATCACCGAGCTGCAATGGGCGACCCAGCCCGGCGGCGGCGGCACGCAGGTGGTCGGCACGTTTACGCCGGCCGTGCAGAAGGCCGTCGAGGACGCCGCGCTCAAGCAGAACCTGACGACGCTCCACAACCGCGTGAACGAACTCGGCGTGTCCGAGCCGATCCTGCAGCAGCAAGGCAGCGACCGCATCGTCGTCGAACTGCCGGGCGTGCAGGACACCGCGAAGGCGAAGGACATCATCGGCCGCACCGCGACGCTCGAGGCGCGCCTCGCCGACCCGATCAACACGCACCCGAACCCGAACGACCCCGTGCCGCCGGGCGAGGAGCTGTTCACGCAGGGCATCCAGGCGCCCGTGCTGCTGAAGAAGGACGTGATCTTCACCGGCGACCGCATCATCGACGCATCGGCCGGTTTCGACGAACACCAGCGTCCGTCGGTCAACATCCGCCTCGATTCGGCGGGCGGCCGCGCGGTGCGCACGGTGTCGCGCGACAACATCGGCAAGCCGATGGCGATGGTGCTGTTCGAGAAGGGCAAGGGCGAAGTGCTGACGGTCGCGACGATCCAGTCCGAACTCGGCGACCGCTTCCAGATCACGGGCCAGCCGACGCCGCAGGCCGCGGCCGACCTCGCGCTGCTGCTGCGCGCCGGTTCGCTCGCCGCACCGATGGACATCATCGAGGAACGCACGATCGGCCCGAGCCTCGGCGCCGACAACATCAAGATGGGCGTGCACTCGGTGATCTGGGGCTTCTGTGCGATCGCCGTGTTCATGATCGCGTACTACATGCTGTTCGGCGTGGTGTCGGTGATCGGCCTGTCGGTGAACCTGCTGCTGCTCGTCGCCGTGCTGTCGCTGATGCAGGCGACGCTGACGCTGCCGGGTATCGCGGCCATCGCGCTCGCGCTCGGGATGGCGATCGACTCGAACGTGCTGATCAACGAGCGCGTGCGTGAAGAACTGCGCGCCGGCCAGCCGCCGCAGCTCGCGATCCAGGCCGGCTACGCACACGCGTGGGCGACGATTCTCGACTCGAACGTCACGACGCTGATCGCCGGCCTCGCGCTGCTCGCGTTCGGCTCGGGCCCGGTTCGCGCGTTCGCGATCGTGCACTGCCTCGGTATCCTGACGTCGATGTTCTCCGCGGTGTTCTTCTCGCGCGGGATCGTCAACCTCTGGTACGGCGGCCGCAAGAAGCTGAAGTCGCTCGCGATCGGCCAGGTGTGGAAGCCGGAAGGCGCCGCTGCCGCCGCGTCGTTCACCGACGCGGACGAATCGACCGACACCGCGCGCGCCGCGAAGCTCGCCGCCCCGGCGAAGGGCAACGCGCCGCGCGCCGGCAAGCCGCAGCTGCGCAACCGCGCGCAGCAAGGCGTGTCGCCGAAGAAACCGGGCTCGACCCAATAAGGCCCCGGAGACGAAGCCATGGAATTTTTCCGCATCCGTAAAGATATTCCGTTCATGCGGCACGCGCTGGTGTTCAACGTGATCTCGCTGGTCACGTTCCTCGCCGCCGTGTTCTTCCTGTTCCACCGCGGGCTGCACCTGTCCGTCGAATTCACCGGCGGCACGGTGATCGAGGTGCAGTACCAGCAGGCCGCGGAGCTCGAACCCGTGCGCGCGACGCTCGGCAAGCTCGGCTATGCCGACGCGCAGGTGCAGAACTTCGGCACGTCGCGCAACGTGCTGATCCGCCTGCAGCTGAAGGAAGGCCTCACGTCCGCGCAGCAGAGCGACCAGGTGATGGGCGCGCTGAAGGCGCAGAGCCCGGACGTCACGCTGCAGCGCGTCGAGTTCGTCGGCCCGCAGGTCGGCCGCGAGCTCGCGACCGACGGTCTGCTCGCGCTCGCGTGCGTCGTGATCGGCATCGTGATCTACCTGTCGTTCCGCTTCGAATGGAAGTACGCGGTGGCGGGCATCATCGCCAACCTGCACGACGTCGTGATCATTCTCGGCTTCTTCGCGTTCTTCCAGTGGGAGTTCTCGCTGGCGGTGCTCGCGGCGATCCTCGCGGTGCTCGGCTACTCGGTCAACGAGTCGGTCGTCATCTTCGACCGGATCCGCGAAACGTTCCGCCGCGAACGCAAGATGAGCGTGCAGGAAGTGATCAACCACGCGATCACGACCACGATGTCGCGCACGATCATCACGCACACGTCGACGGAAATGATGGTGCTGTCGATGTTCTTCTTCGGCGGCCCGACGCTGCACTACTTCGCGCTCGCGCTGACGGTCGGCATCATGTTCGGCATCTACTCGTCGGTGTTCGTCGCGGGCTCGCTCGCGATGTGGCTCGGCATCAAGCGCGAAGACCTGATCAAGGAAAAGAAGACCGCGCACGATCCGGACGATCCGAACGCCGGCGCGCAGGTTTGAGCGCCACGCCGTTTCGGCATCGAAGCAAAGCCGGCCCTCTGGGCCGGCTTTTTTTATGCGCGGGCCGCCACGATGCGGCATGCCAACGGCCCGGCCGGCATCGTCACGGGTGTCGGCTACAATCGTCACCGCCCTGCCCCGCCGCCTGCCGGCCGCGCGCGTGGACCGGGCAAGCCCCCCTCTTCACCCGTCCGAACGTGCGGTCCCGATGATGCCTCCCATGCGTGTCGTTCGTCGCCTCGCCGTCTGCGCAGCCGTCGCGGCCGCGTTCCCGTATGCGCCGCTCGTCGGTGCGCAACCGGCATCCGCGCCGGCCGCCGCTTCGGTGCCCGCCGCCCCACCGCCATCGCCCTGCCCGCCCGACTGGGAGCCGCAGATCTGCGAACTGAAGGCGGCCGTCGACGTGCTGAAGCAACAGCACCTGACCGACGTCGACATCGGCGCGCTGCTCGACGCCGCGACCCACGACGGGATCAAGACGCTGCCGTACGCGCGCTTCTTCAACGCGAAGGAAGAGCAGGAACGGCGCGACGACGAGCGGCGCGCCCGCGACGGCACGCCGGGCATCGGGATCGTGTTCGAGACGCGGCCCGACGGGCTGCACATCATCGACGTGGTTCCCGATGCGCCGGCGGAAAAGGCCGGCGTGCGGCCCGACGATCTCGTCGTCGCGATGAACGACCGGAGCGTCGTCGGCATCGACGGCGGCGAACTGATGAAACTCGCGAAGGGCGACGCGGGCGTGCCGCTGAAGCTCACGGTGCAGCGCGGCCCGAAGCATGCGGTGCTGACCTTCGCGCCGGTGCGGGCGATCGTCAAACCGCGTCCGGCAACCGTGAAGCGGCTCGACGGCGACATCCTGTACACGCGGCTGTCGAGCTTTCCGGAGCCGGCGGTCGGCGACTATATCGATGCGGTGCAGGCCGCGCGTCGCGCGGGGCCGCCGGTCAAGCAGATGATCCTCGACCTGCGCATCAATGGCGGCGGCGCGCTCAATGCGGCGATCGGCATCACCGCGCTGTTCGCGGGACGCGACCGCACCGCGATGGTGACGGTCGAGCGCGGCGACACGCATCGCCGCCGCTACACGACCAACTGGCCCGACTACGAACTGCCCGTCATGCACGGCCAGGATCCGCTCGCGCCGCTGCAGGCCGACGACTGGTGGCGCACCGTGCCGCTCGTCGTGCTCGTCGACGGGCAAAGCGCGTCGGCTGCAGAAGCGACCGCGGCGGCGCTGAAGGATCTCGGCCGCGCCAAATTGCTCGGCATGCCGACCTACGGGAAAGGGCTCGCGCAGACGGGCGTCGACCTGATCGACGGCACGCGCCTGAATTTCACGTTCGCGCGCAATCTGCGGCCGAACGGCTGCCCGATGGACGGCTACGGCGTCGTGCCGGACTGGCTCGTGCCGCCGCGCCGCGATGCGGACGTCGACGGCGTGCTGCTGTGGTACCGGGAAGTCGATCTCGCCCGCGCCCCGTATGCGGACCGGCAGGCGCCCGACCCGTTCGCGCAGGTGCGCAAGGCCCGCCAGAAGCTGCGCGACGAGCGCGTGCGCGCGAAGGTCGATACGGCGCGGAGCGCGGCGCTGCCGCAGCGCGCATTCGGCACGGCGGCCGACTGGCAGCTCCGGCAGGCGCTCGATGCCCTCGCCGGCCGCCCGGTGCAGACCATCGCCGCGCCCGCGCAACTGATGCCGGCGCAGCCGGTCTGCGAGCGCGGCGGCAACTGAGCCGCCGCCCGCCCCGTTTCAGCGGAATCCGAACCGCCGCCGCAGCACGACCAGCGCCGCGAGGCTCAACACGGCCGCGAACATCAGGTAGAAGCTCGGCGCGGTCTTCATCCCGGTCTCGCGGATCAGCCACGCGATGATGAACGGCCCGAAGCCGCCGAAGATCGTCACCGCGACGTTGTACGCGAGCGACATCCCGGTCGTGCGCGTCTGCACCGGAAACACCTCGGACAACAGCCCCGGCAGCGCCGCGAAGTAGCCGGTCATCAGGAACGCGAGCAGCACCTGCAGCGCGATCAGCGTGCCGAAGCCCGGATGCGCGACGAGATACGCGAACGCCGGATAGATCAGCACGAGGATGCCGACGGCCGGCGCGATCATCACGCGCACGCGGCCGTAGCGATCCGACCAGTGGCCGACGAGCGGCGCGAACGCCATCTGGATCACGCCGACCACGAGGATCGCGGCGAATGCGGCGGACGGCGCGAGGCCGAGCTGCTTCACGCCGTAGGTCGGCATGAACAGCACGAGGTAGGTGGCGACGGTGCCGAGCACGACCACGCCCACGGCCGCGACGAGGCGCGCCTTGTGCGACGCGAACGTATCGCGCAGCGGGTTCGCGGTGCCTTCGGCCGCGAGGAATTCGGGCGTCTCGTCGACCTTGGTGCGGATGTAGTACGCGACCGGCCCGAGCAGCAGCCCGAAGAAGAACGGCACGCGCCAGCCCCACGACGCCATCTGTGCGGCCGACAGCTGCGCGTTCAACACGGTGCCGAAGCCCGCGGCGAGCAGCGTCGTGAGCCCCTGGCTCGCGACCTGCCAGCTCGCGAAGAAGCCGCGCCGGCCGGGCACGTGCTCGGCGAGGAACGCGGTCGCGCTGCCGAACTCGCCGCCGGCCGAGAAGCCCTGCATCAGCCGCGCGGCGACGAGGATCACCGGCGCGGCGACACCGATCGTCTCGTAGGTCGGCAGCACCGCGATGATCAGCGTGCCGGCCATCATCAGCAGGATCGACAGCGTCAGCGCGGCCTTGCGACCGGCGCGGTCCGCATACGCGCCAAGCACGATCGCGCCGAGCGGCCGCATGAAGAACGACACGCCGAACGTGCCGAGCGTGAGCAGCAGCGACACGGTGTCGTTGCCGGCCGGGAAGAACAGCTTCGAGATCGTCACCGCGAAAAAGCCGTAGACGACGAGATCGAACCACTCGAGCGCGTTGCCGATCGACGCGGCGACCACCGCGCGCCAGACGCGCGGCGACGAGGCAATGGAGCTGGACTGCGTGACGGCATGCATCGGCGATCTCCTTGTCGTTGTACGTTCTGTTCGAGGCGGCCGCCGTCGCGCCGTCGGCCTGCCCGGCGCCGCATGGCCACATGCGGCGCTCGGGCGATTATAGGCGCGCAAAAAAACCGCCGCGCCCCGGTAACGGGAACGCGGCGGTTGATCCGCGGCGGCCGGCACGATGGCCGGCCGTGCCGGGAAGCCTTACTGCTGCTTGACCGCTTCGGCCGTGATCAGCAGCTTCGTCTTCATCTTGAAGCCGTACTGCTTGCCGTAGTCGAGGCCGAAATCGTCGCGGCTGAATTCGCCGACCGCGTCGACGCCGCACACTTCACGCTTGAGCATCGGGTGCGGCATGCACTTGAACGAATCGATCTTCAGCGTGAGCGGCTTCGTGACGCCATGCAGCGTCAGGTTGCCGACCACCGACACCGGCTTGTCGCCGTCGAACTTGATCGTGCCCTTGTAGTTCGCCTGCGGGAACTTCGCCGCATCGAAGAACTCGGCCGTCTGCAGGTGCTCGTCGAGCTTCGCGCTGCCCGTGTGGATCGACGCGATGTCGGTCGTCACGTCGACCGTGCCGGTCTTCGCCGCACGGTCGAGCGTCACGGTGCCGCTCGACTTGTCGAACTTGCCGCGCCAGACCGACAGGCCGCCGAAGTGGTCGGCCTCGAAGCTCGGGTACGTGTGGCTCGGGTCGAACTGGTAGGTGGCGCTTTCGGCAAAGGCCGAGAACGACAGCGAAGCGGCCAGCGCGCCGGCAGCGATGATCAGATGCTTTTTCAAACCTTTTCTCCTGGAAACGGCGCCGCGCCCTCGCGCGGCATTCAGTTGAGGCAACAACCCGCCGCCTACTTCGTGGCGACGAGATGGAACTTGATCTGCACTTCGTCCGCGACGATCGACGTGTCCTTCCACTCGCCGGTGCCGACGTTGAAGGCCGAACGCTTGATCGGCAGCACGCCGTCGAACGTCTGCGTCGCGCCGTTTTGCGCGACCGTGACGGGCACCGTGACGGTCTCGGCCTTGCCCTTGATCGTCAGCTTGCCGGTCACGTTGTACTTGTTGCCGCCGGCCGGCGCGATCGCCGACGACACGAAGGTCGCCTGCGGATAGGTCTTCGCGTCGAACCAGTCCTTGCCGGCGACCTGGTCGTTGTACATCTTGTCGCCGAGGTCGAAGCTCGCGACGTCGATCGTCATTTGCGCGCTGCCCTGCGCGGCTTTCGCCGGGTCGAACTTCACCTGCGCGGAGAACTTCTTGAACGCGCCTTCGGTCGGCACGTTCATCTGCTTCGACACGGCGGACACCTTGCTCTTCGCGAGATCGACGTCGGCATGCGCCGCGCCCGACGCGACAAGCGCCGCCGCGGCGAACGCGGTCAGCATGGAGCGGGAGAAAGACACTTTCATGGGATCCTTCATTTGGCAAAGGGAAGCATGCGCGACAGCAGGCCGTCGCGGTCCAACAGCTGGTGCTTGAGCGCCGCGAGCACGTGCATCGCGACGAGCGCAAGCAGAATGTAATTCAAAGACACGTGCAGCGTCTTGAAGGTTTCCTTGAGCGCCGGATCGGGATCGATCAGGCGCGGCAGCGGCACGATGCCGAGATAGACGACCGGGATGTTCGACGCCGAGCTGTACAGGTAGCCCGTCACCGGGATCACGATCATCAGCACGTACAGCAGCATGTGCACGCCGTGCGATGCCGCGCGCTGCCACGCCGGCGTGTCGCCCGGCAGCGGCGGCGGCACGTGGGTCGCCCGCCACAGCACGCGCACGACGGCCAGCGCGAACACCGTCACGCCGATCCACTTGTGCCACGAGAAGTACTTCAGCTTGGTCGGCGTGAAGCCGGGGATGTCCGTCATCACCCAGCCGAGCGCGAAGCCGCAGACGATCAGCAGCGCGATCAGCCAGTGCAAGGCGATCGCGGTGTGTGCGTACCGTGCCGGCGCGGCCGGCGGCGATTTCGATGCCATCTTGGATTCCTCAGTTCAGCGAACGGCTGCGCCGGTAAATTCGTCCGACGCATGTCAAGGGCGCCATGCTACCGCAACCTTTTGACGTGCGCGGACTCCGAGAACAGGCGCGCCAGCCGGCTGACGGCTTCCCGCCATGTTACCGACCGGTCACGAAACTCACGATCCTTGACGCATCGAAAAAGCCCTTTTGGTAAGATTGGCGCGGGTTCCGGCCCCGTCGACGCGTTCCCCCAGCCGTCGCGACACCGCCTTTTCCATGCAACGATACGACCTGATTGCCTGCCACGAATGCGACGCACTGTTGCATAAACCGCGCCTGAGCGGCCGCGAGATCGCGCGCTGTCCGCGCTGCGACGCGCTGCTTTATCGCAACAGCACCACGCAGATCGAGCGCATCACCGCGCTCGCGGTCGCCGCGCTCGTCACGTTCATCATCGCGCAGACGTTCCCGATCCTGGAAATGGACCTGAACGGCACGCGCGTGCAGACGACGCTGATCGGCGCGATCGACGCGCTGTGGCGTCAGGACATGGCGATCGTCGGCGTGATGGTGTTCTGCTCGACCGTGCTGTTCCCGCTCGTCGAGATGGCCGCGCTGCTGTACGTGCTGCTGCCGATCCGGCGCGGCATCGTGCCGCCCGGCCTGAACCTCGTGCTGCGCACGATCCAGCTCGTGCGGCCGTGGGGGATGATCGAGGTGTTCATGCTCGGCATCCTGGTCACGATCGTGAAGATGGTGAGCCTCGCGCGCGTCGTGCCCGACGCGGCGCTGTTCGCGTTCGGCGCGCTCACGCTGATGACCGCCGTCGTGCTGATGTTCGACCCGCGCACGCTGTGGGACATCGCCGACGACCTGCGCGCCGGCCGCGCGCCGGAGCGGCCCGACGCCGCCGCGCCGCTGCCGGACGCACCCCGCCGATGACGAGGCCCATGCCGACCGCCGCCCGCGAGGGTTACGCCAGCTGCCACGCGTGCGGGCTCGTGCAGACGATCGACCGGCCGCACGCGCATTGCGCGCGCTGCGGCAGCGCGCTGCACGTGCGCACGCCGAACAGCATCATGCGCACGTGGGCGCTGCTGCTCGCGGCCGCGATCCTCTACATTCCGGCGAACCTGCTGCCGATCATGCGCACGTCGTCGATCGTCGGGTCGCAGCAGGACACGATCATGAGCGGCGTCATCTATTTCTGGACGTCCGGCGACTGGCCGCTCGCCGTGGTCGTGTTCGTCGCCAGCATTCTCGTGCCGATGCTCAAGCTCGGCGTGCTGACGATCCTCGTCACCAGCGCGCAGCGTCGCGCCGCGTGGCGGCCGCTGCAGCGCACGCGCCTCTACCGGATCGTCGAGCGCATCGGCCGCTGGTCGATGCTCGACATCTTCGTCGTGACGCTGACCGTCGCGCTCGTCCATTTCCGTTCGCTCGCCGTCATCACGGCCGGCCCCGGCGCGCTCGCGTTCGGCTCGGTCGTGATCCTGACGATGCTCGCGTCGATGCAGTTCGATCCCCGCCTGATCTGGGATCCAGTCGAAACCTCAGGGAATCACCATGAATAGTCCACAAGGCCCGCAGCACGACGCGCCCCGGCCGCCCGATCCGGCGATCTCGACGAAAAGCGGCTGGCTGCCGTCGCTCGTCTGGCTCGTGCCGCTGATCGCCGCGCTGATCGGCATCGGCCTCGTGATCAAGTCCGTGCGCGAGCGCGGCCCGGAAATCACGATCAGCTTCCACAGCGCCGAAGGGCTCGAGCCGGGCAAGACCCAGGTCAAGTACAAGGACGTCGAGATCGGCATGGTCAAGACGATCAAGCTGTCGAAGGACCTGTCGCGCGTGCTGGTCCAGGTGCAGCTCAAGAAGGAAGCCGAGGACTTCGCGGTCCAGGGTTCGCGCTTCTGGATCGTGCGGCCGCGCGTCGGCGCGACCGGCGTGTCGGGGCTCGGCACGCTGCTGTCCGGCGCGTACATCGGCGTCGACGCCGGTCACGGCCAGGACACGCTGACCGACTTCACCGGCCTGGAGACGCCACCCGCCGTCACCGGCGACCAGAAAGGCACGCAATACGTGCTGCGCGGCGATTCGCTCGGCTCGGTCGACATCGGCTCGCCGGTCTACTACCGCCGCGTCCAGGTCGGCCAGGTGGTCGGCTTCTCGCTCGACAAGGACGGCACGGGCGTCACGTTCAACGTGTTCGTGAATGCGCCGTACGACCAGTACGTCGGCCTGAACTCGCGCTGGTGGCAGGCGAGCGGCGTCGACCTGCGGCTCGATTCGAGCGGCCTGAAGCTGAACACGCAGTCGCTCGCGACGGTGATCCTCGGCGGCATCGCGTTCCAGACGCCGCCGAACCAGGGCAGCGGCGCGACCGCACCGAACAACACGACGTTCCGCCTCGGCTCCGACGAGGGCGACGCGATGCGCGACCCGGACGGCCAGCCGCTGCAGGTCGTGATGAACTTCAGCCAGTCGCTGCGCGGGCTCGCCGTCGGCGCGCCGGTCGACTTCCGCGGCATCGTGCTCGGCGAAGTGACGAACATCGGCATCGATTTCGATCCGAAGACGAAGAACTTCCTGATGCCGGTGACGATCAACGTGTATCCGGAACGCCTCGGCCGCCGCTTCCGCGAGACGATCGAGAGCAAGGGCGAACCGGCGCGCCGCGAGATCGTCGAGCGGCTCGTCCAGCACGGGCTGCGCGGCCAGTTGCGCACCGGCAACCTGCTGACGAGCCAGCTGTACGTCGCGCTCGACTTCTTCCCGAAGGCGCCGGCCGTGAAGATCGACACGAGCCGCCTGCCGCTCGAGCTGCCGACCGTGCCGAATACGCTCGACGAGTTGCAGCTGCAGGTCGCCGACATCGCGAAGAAGCTCGACAAGGTGCCGTTCGACCAGATCGGCGCGAACCTGAACAGCGCGCTCGCGAACGCCGACAAGCTGTTCAAGCAGCTCGACACGCAGGTCGCGCCGGAAGCGCGCGACACGCTGTCGGCCGCGAAGCAGACCTTCTCGACCGCCGAGGCGACGCTGCAGCAGGATTCGCCGCTGCAGTCCGACGTGCGCGGCGCGCTGAAGGAACTCACGCGCACGCTGCAATCGCTGAACGCGCTCGCCGACTATCTGGAGCGCCACCCCGAATCGCTGCTCAAGGGCAAGCCAGGAGATAAACAATGACGACACGCGTGAACGGTTTCGCGAGCGGCGCGGCGACGGCGCTCGCCGTACTCGCGCTCGCCGCGTGCAGCTCGCCGCCCGCACGGTTCTACACGCTCAGCCCGGCCGACGCCGCGGCGCCGCTGCGCACCGCGCCGGCCAATCCGGCGTTCCTGATCGAGGTGCCGTCGGTCGGCGTGCCCGAGCAGGTCGCGAAGAGCCAGCTGGTCGTGCAGAAGAACGCCGCGCAGGTCGACGTGCTCGAGCAGGAACGCTGGGCGTCGCCGCCCGCCGACGAGATCCGCCGCGCGCTGTCGGACGATCTCGCCGCGCAGCTCGGCACGATCGACGTCGCGAATTCCGCTTACCCGCCCGGCGTGCCCGTGTACCGCATCAGCGTGAACGTGCAGCGCTTCGAATCGTGGCCGGGCAAGCGCGCCGCGGTCGACGCCGTGTGGAGCGTACGCTCGCTCGCCACGCAGGCCGTGATGACCTGCCGCACGAGCGTCGCGGAACCGGTCGCCGACGGCTACGACGCGCTCGTCGCCGGCCACCGGCGCGCGCTCGACGTGATCGCCTCGCAAGCCGCGGACGGCGTGCGCGCGATGGCCGCACGCCGCGGCACGGCGGCGACGGCCACGCCCACGGCCGGCGGCAAGACGGCCGCCGCGCCGGTCGTGCCGTGTCCGGCCAGCCCGACGTCCGGCGGCGATGCCGGCGCGACGGGCAAGTCCGGCGCATAAGCGGACGCGGACGGCGCGCGGGCGAACGTTCGACACGACGTGCGACTGCGCGGTGTCGAATGGCGCCGCCCGCTCGGCCGTGCCCGCCGAGTATCGTCGGCCGCACGCCGCCGCAGCCGGCTTCGCCGATCGCCGTCATTGGCCACGCGGTCGTTGACATTCTTTGTCAAAGCCGCCGGAACCCGCGCCATGCAACGCGGTCGGCTTGCGTTTTCCGGCCCGATTGACGATCCTACGCACTTTCAGGCTCGCGCCGTTCGCCGTGCGCACCAGCCAGCGGCGCCGGGCCGCGTTCGGCCCGACCGCCATGCCTGCCGGCGCCCGCACGCGAATCGCGTGCATCGCAGCGGGGCAGCCGCATCGCGGGTCGCCGCCCGTCGTCCGGCACCGGCCCCGTCTCACCCGTTCTCACCGGCGCCGCGCCGTTGCTCCGGCCGGCATCCCGAACCCGCCCGTCCCGGGCTTTCGCTATTCCGTTTATGTTTCGTTCCCTGACGACCCTGATCAAGAAGTGGCGCGCGTCGCGCAATGCCGGTCACCAGCTCGATGCGCTGCTCGCGCACGCCGATGCCGACGCGTCGTACGCCGAGCGCAGCGAATGGCTGATCGAGCTCGCGCACTGGCTGCGCCGCAACGGCACGGTGCAGGACGCGCAGGCCGAACGCGACGCCGACACGCGCGCGTATCCGGCCCATGCGCGGTTGCGCTACCTGTTCCACGTGCTCGACCGCAATCCCGCGTGGAAAGCGCACGCCGCACGCATCCTGCGCGGCATCCTGCGCGAGTGCGACGGCATCTCGCTGCTGTGCGATGCAGGCATGCCCGTGCATTCGGGCTTCTTCGGCGCGCTGTTCGAGCGGATCGACTCGTCGCTGATCCCGCCCGCGCCGAACCGCCGCGAGCTGTCGGCGTTGTTCACGCTGATGTTCCCGACGCCCGAGGACGCGAAATGGATCGACGCGCTGCCCGACGACCTGCTCGCACGCCTGGCCGAGCTGATCTCGTTCGACGTCACCGAAGAAGAGCGCCACGAGCCCGGCTCGTTCTCGCGCGACCTGCTGGCCGCGCTGCACAACCTGACCTGCCAGATCAGCTCGACGGGCCTGTCGCAGACGGTGCGCAGCCGGCTGTCCGACGACGATGCGCGCAAGCCGCTCGAATCGCAGCCGTTCTACCGCCTCACGCGCGCGATGCTCGCGGTCGAGACCGCGCATGCGGCCGTCGAGGACGGCGGCGACCCGAGCAAGCTGCTGCACGAGGTGAACTACCTGCGCGTGCTGCTCGACGAATGCCGGATCGCCGTCGACGACGTGTTCGCGCACCTGTACCGCAACGGCGTGTCGGTCGACATCGTGTTCCAGGTCGAGCGGATGCGCATGCGCATCCTGCGCGCCGAAACGCTGCTGAACGCATGGATGGCGCGCGACGACCTGCACGGGATGGCGCACCTGACCGCCGAGCTCGTCGACGCGAACCAGAACAGCCAGAGCGTCGCGCACCTCGTGCGCAGCAACTTCTCGCTGTTCGCGCGCAAGCTCGTCGAGACCAACGCGGACACCGGCGAGCACTACATCTCGCGCGGCCGCGCCGAGTACCTGAAGATGCTGCGGATGGCCGCGGGCGGCGGCCTCGTCACCGTCGCGACCGTGTGCGTGAAGTTCGCGATCACGGGCGCGCACCTGCAGTCGATGCTCGAAGGGCTGCTCGCGGGCATCAACTACGCGGCCAGCTTCATGCTGATGCACTTCCTGCACTTCACGCTCGCGACCAAGCAGCCCGCGATGACCGCGCCGACGCTCGCGCGCGAACTCGACGACACCGGCCACGAGGAAGGCGTGAAGGCGTTCGTCGCGTCGGTGATCGCGCTGATCCGCACGCAAGCGGCCGCGATTTCCGGCAACGTGCTGGTCGTGCTGCCGGTGTGCCTGCTCGTGCAGCTGTTCGCGAGCAACGTGCTGCACGCGAACCTGATCTCGCCGGAGAAGGCGCACGCGACGCTGCATTCGTTCTCGCTGCTCGGCCCGACGCCGTTCTACGCCGCGCTCACCGGCGTGCTGCTGTGGGCGTCGAGCCTGCTCGCCGGCTGGGCCGACAACTGGTTCGTGCTGCACCGGGTCGGCGACGCGCTCGCGTACAACCGCCGGCTGCGCCTGACGCTCGGCGCGGCCGGCGCCGCGAAGCTCGCGCACTTCTGCCGGTCGAACGTCGCCGGCGTGGTCGCGAACGTCGGCCTCGGCCTGATGCTCGGCCTGATCCCGGCGATCGTCACCGTGTTCATGTTCCCGTTCGAGGTGCGGCACGTGACGCTGTCGGCCGGCTCGATCGGGATCGCGCTCGGCGTGCTGGGCAAGGGTGCGCTCAGTACGCCCGAACTGTGGTGGGCCGGCGCCGGCGTGCTGAGCATGGCGATCCTCAACGTGCTCGTGAGCTTCGCGCTCGCGTTCACGATGGCCGTGCGCTCGCGCAGCCTGCGCCCGACCAAGGTGCGCGCGCTCGTCGCGGCGATCGTCCGCACGGTGCTGTCGAATCCGCTCGCGCTGTTCTGGCCGGCGGGCAACCCCGCCGCGCGCGCCGGCCAGCCGGGCGCGCACTGACCTGCGGCGGGGTGCGAGGCGGCCGGGCGCCGCCGCGCCGCCCTTCCGGCGCGCACCTATGACCGTCGCGCCGGCGCCACCGCGCCGAAACGCCGGCCCCGGTCGTCCGCGCCGCGTACAATAGTGGACTTTTGCACGTCCTCACCCGCCTTATGTCCTCGCCCACCCTGTTCGAATTCTTCGCCCCCTGCCCGCGCGGCCTCGAAGCGGCGCTTGCCGCCGAGCTGGCCGAAATCGCCGGCCGCCACCTGAACGGCGCGCCGTTCACCGCGGGCGCGCAGGTGCCGGGCGGCGTCCATTTCAGCGGCGGCTGGGCCGCCGGCATGGCCGCGAACCTCCATTCGCGGATCGCGAGCCGCATTCTGCTGAAGATCGCGCACGGCCCGTACCGCAACGAGCAGGACGTCTACGCGCTCACGCTCGAGCAGCCGTGGGAGCGCTGGTTCGCGTCGACGCAGACGCTGCGCATCGACATCACCGCGATCAAGTCGCCGCTGAAGAGCCTCGAATTCACGACGCTGCGCGTGAAGGATGCGATCTGCGACCGGATGCGCGAGAAAACCGGCGCGCGCCCGAGCATCGACACCGGTGCGCCGGACGTGCGCGTGTTCGCGTTCCTGACGGCCAACGAATGCACGCTGTACCTCGACACATCGGGCGAGCCGCTGTTCAAGCGCGGCTGGCGTCTCGACAAGGGGGCGGCGCCGCTGCGCGAGAACCTCGCGGCCGGCATCCTGCGCCTGACGGGCTGGACGCCCGGCACCGCGCTGTACGACCCGATGTGTGGCAGCGGCACGTTCCTCGCGGAAGCCGCGCAGATCGCGCTCGGCGTGGCGCCCGGCGTCGAGCGCCGGTTCGGCTTCGAAAAGCTCAAGCAGTACGACATCACCGCGTGGCAGGGGCTGAAGGTCCCGGCGCTCGACGCGAAGCGCGCGGCGCGCGCCAGGCGCGGCGAAGCGCTCGGCGTCTACGGCAGCGACATTTCCGGCGACATGCTCGAGAAGGCGCGCGCGAACCTCGAACGCGCGGGCGTGCCGTCGGTGTGGCTCAAGCAGGTCGACGCGCGCGGGATGACGCCGCCGTCCGACGGGCCGGGCATCCTCCTCGCGAACCCGCCGTACGGCGAGCGGATCGAAGTGCGCGGCCGCAGCGCCCGCGGCGAGGTGCGCGAAACCGGCCGCAACCGCGGCAACGACGACGCATTCCGCCGCACGCACACCGACGCGCCGGACAGCGAGTTCTTCAACGCGCTTGGCGATGCGCTGAAGCAGCGCTTCACGGGCTGGCAGGCGTTCCTGCTGACGTCCGACCGTTCGCTGCCGGGCCAGTTGCGCCTGCGCGAATCGGCCAAGACGCCGTTGTTCAACGGCGCGCTCGAATGCCGGTTGTTCCGCTTCGACCTGATCGCCGGCAGCGTGAAGGCGCGCCCGGCGGCCGCGGAAGGCGACGCGTAAGCCAGCCGTCCGCTGTCACGAGCAACGACGTCCAGGGGCCGCCATCGCGGCCCCTGTGCTTTTGCGCGACCGGTCAGTGCTTCGACTTCGACCAGCGCGCCATCGTGAACGGCAGCGCCTGCCCGGTCTCGAGCAGCGTCTTCAGGCTCGACAGCACGACCGGCCAGCCGCCGCGAATCCCGCGATCCATCTCCGAACCGGGCACCAGCCCGTCGTGCGTGACGGTCAGTTTCACGACGCCCTCGTACGGCTCGACCAGATAGGTCACGCGCGATTCCTCGCCCTCTCCCGACGGCGTGCGCCACGTGACGACCAGCCGGCGCGGCGGATCGTTCTCGACCACTTCGCCGACGATGTCGACCCGCGACGGATCGTCGTAGTCCTGATGTTCCCAGCGCGACCCCGGCCGCCAGTCGGGCGACGCGTTGCGATGCCGCACCCAGTAGTCCTTCGTCAGCTCGGCGTTGGTCAGCGCATCGAACACGCGCTCGGGCGTGGCCGCGATGAAGGTCACGTACACAAAGGCGGGATTACCCATCGTCATCTCCTGTGTCGCGGGGCGCTTCCAGCCCGCGCTTGAGATCCGCCAGCGCCTGCAGGCGCTGACGCTCGAACTTGCCGATCCAGCGTTCCGCGATGTCATGGATCGGCACCGGATTCAGGTAGTGCAGCTTCTCCCGGCCGCGCCACGTCGTCGCGACCAGATTCGCGGCCTCGAGCAGCGCAAGGTGCTTGCTGACGGCCTGCCGGCTCATCGCGAGCCCGTCGCACAGCTCGGACAGCGTCTGGCCGTTTTTCGCATGCAGCAGGTCGAGCAACTGACGGCGCGTGGCGTCGGCCAGCGCCTTGAAAACGAGGTCCATGCCGCTCCCGGGTCGATGACCTCATTATGCAACCAAATGGTTGCATGTCAAGGGTGACAACTCTACTGACAATACGGTGTCAGCAGCCCGCGATCACACTGCAATCCCGGCGCAATGCAGGCTGGTTTCCACACCGAATCCGCATAACAACGCAAACAACGCAACAAGGAGCTCGTCATGACGTCAGCAACCGCTACTGCCACCCTGGAACGCGCGATCGCCTGGTTCGACATTCCGTCCCTCGATTTCGACCGCGCGATCCGCTTTTACGAAACCGTGCTGCAAACCACGTTGCAGCGCGAAATCATCGGCGGCGTGCCGATGGCGACCTTCGATCGCGACGCGTCGAGCACAGGCGGCAGCATCGTGTTCGATCCGCAGCAGATGAAGCCGAGCGCGAACGGCGTGCTCGTCTACCTGAACGCCGGCGAATCGGTCGTCGCGGCACTCGAACGCGCGAAGCGCGCGGGCGGCGTCGTGCAGGGCTCGGTCGTCGAGCTGCCGAACAACTACGGCTACGTCGGCTACCTGATCGACACGGAAGGCAACCGCGTCGGCCTGCACGCGCCGAAATGCCACTGAGCGCGGCGCTCAGCGGGCCGGCGCGGCGCTATCATCGCGAAGTCCCCGTAGCCAGAGGAATCGAGGTGCTGTCATGACCCGCCGTGCCGACCGCCTGTTCCAGATCGCCGAGCTGTTGCGCGGGCGTCGCCTCACGACCGCGCAGCAACTGGCCGACTGGCTGTCGGTGTCGCCGCGCACGGTCTATCGCGACGTGCGCGACCTGCAACTGTCAGGGGTCCCGATCGAAGGCGAGGCCGGCATCGGCTACCGGCTGAACCGCAACGCGAGCCTGCCGCCGCTCACGTTCACGGCCGAGGAGCTGGCGGCGCTCGCCACCGGCGCGCGCATGCTCGAGACCTGGGGCGGGGCGCGTTTCGCGAGCGGCGCACGCTCGGCGCTCGCGAAGATCGCGTCGGCGATGCCGGCCGACAAGCGCACGGCGCTCGACCGCCTGCCCGTGTTCGCGCCGTCGTTCCACATCGACGAGACGTTTTGCGCGAAGGTCGACGCGATCCACCAGGCGATCGACACGCGCCACATCGTCAGCTTCGACTATCGCGACCGGCTCGGCGCGCATTCGCAGCGCCGCGTATGGCCGCTCGGGCTCGTCTACTGGGGCGGGCGCTGGACGATCGGCGCGTGGTGCGAGCTGCGCGACGATTTCCGCACCTTCGACATCGCGCGGATGGGCGACATCACCGTGCACGAGCAGTTTCCGGACATGGAAGGCCGGCGGATCGCCGACTACATGCGGATCGCGGAAGCGCCGATGCGCTGACGCGACGCGGCGGCGCGCACCCGCCGCCGCCCTTCGTTTTCCGCGCGCCGTGTGGCGCCCACCTCCGCTTTCGCTACCCGCCGAATACCACGGGCCGCTTCGGCCGCTCGTCGACGTGCAGCGAAAACACGTCCGCACGCGCATAGTGGCCGGCGACGTCGAAGTCGTAGCGCGCCTTCACGAGCTCGTCGGTGTCGATACGGGCGGTGACGAGCCCGGCCTCGCCGATCAGCGGCTCCGTCAACGGGTCGCCGAGCGGCCCGACGATCACGCTGCCGCCGCGGATCAGCGGCCGCTCGGGGTCCCAGCCCGGCACGTCGATGCCGAGCGCGCGCGGCGACGGCTGCACCTGGCACGCGCTCACGACGAAGCAACGCCCTTCGTGCGCGATGTGCCGCATCGAGCTTTGCCACACGTCGCGCTCGTCGACGGTCGGCGCGCACCAGATCTGCACGCCTTTCGCGTACATCGCGCAGCGCAGCAGCGGCATGTGGTTCTCCCAGCAGATCGCGGCGCCCGCGCGGCCCGCGGCCGTCTCGACGACGGGCAGCGTCGAGCCGTCGCCCTGCCCCCAGATCAGCCGCTCGGTGCCGGTCGGCATCAGCTTGCGGTGCTTCGCGACGAGCCCGTCGCGCGGATCGAAGAACAGCGCCGTGCAGTACAGCGTGCTGCCGCCGCGCTCGATCACGCCGACCACGAGGCTCGCGCCGGTGCGCTGCGACAGCGCGGCCAGCTCGTCGGTTTCGGGCCCCGGTACGTCGATCGCCTGCGCGGCGTAGCGCGCATACGCATCGCGCCCTTCGGGCAGCCGGTAGCCGAGCCGCGTGCCGAAGATTTCGCCTTTCGGATAGCCGCCGAGCACGGCCTCGGGCAGCACGACCAGCGACGCGCCGCTGTCGCGGATCGCGGTTTCGTAGCCGAGGATCGTGTCGAGCGTGGCGCGCGTGCCGGCGGGCGATGCGCCGATCTGCAGCGCGGCGATGACTGAGGTGGACATGAAGGCGTCTCCGGTGAATGCGGTGAATGGGATGACGCCATCTTTGTCGATATCATTTCATCGATCAAATCGATACAACGATAACTGACATGAATGCAGATGATATCGCCAGCCTGGACCTGAACCTGCTGAAGGTGTTCGAGGCGCTGTACGAGGAAGGCGGCGCGAGCCGCGCGGCGCTGCGGCTCGATCTCACGCAGTCGGCGGTCAGCGCGGCACTCGGGCGGCTGCGCGTGATCTACGCCGATCCGCTGTTCGTGCGCACCGGCCGCGGGCTCGCGCCGACGCCGCGCGCGGACGAACTGAAGCCGATCCTGTCCGACGCGCTCGACCGCTGCCGCGAAAGCCTCGCGATCGCGGCCGACGGCGGCGAGCGCGTTGGCCGCACGATCTCGATCGGGCTGTCCGACGATTTCGAGATCGCGCTCGGCCGCGCGCTGATCGATGCGGTCACGCACGAAGCCGCCGGCATCCGGTTGATCTTCCGGCAGACCCACAGCGGCATCGCCGGCGACGCGCTGCTGCGGCACGGCGTCGATCTCGCGATCGCGTCGGGGGGATTCTCGGCGAACGGCCTCAGCAGGCACGCGGTCGCCACCGGCGGCTATGCGTGCCTGATCGATCCGGCCGGCCGCGCACGGACACCGCGCACGCTGACGCTCGCCGAGTTCCTGCGGCGCGACCACCTGCTCGTGTCGTCGGGCGGCGTGATCGGCATCGTCGACGAGGCGCTGGCCGCGCTCGGCCACAAGCGGCGCGTCGCGGCGTCGACCACGCATTTCGCCGCGCTGCCGTACCTGCTCGCCGGCTCCGACGCGGTCGCGACGATTCCCGCGCATGCGGCGCGTGCGATCGCGCAGGCGACTTCGCTGCGCGCGCTCGCGTGCCCGGTCGACCTGCCGCGCTATCCGGTCGAAATCGGCTGGCGCACGAGCACGCAGCGCGACCCGGCGATCGTGCGCGTACGCGACGCGATCGCCGCTTGCATCGCGCAACGCGTCGCACCATGAAAAAAGGCCCAGCCGGCTTGCACCGGTCGGGCCTGTCCGGAGGCGCGACGTCCGCGCATCGAAGCGGGCGCCGCGTAGCCGGGGCGGGCGTTACTCGACGGCCTTCACCATGTCCTCGATGACCTTCTTCGCATCGCCGAACACCATCATCGTCTTGTCCATGTAGAACAGGTCGTTGTCGAGACCCGCGTAGCCGGCCGCCATCGAGCGCTTGTTGACGATCACCGTGCGCGCCTTGTACGCCTCGATGATCGGCATCCCCGCGATCGGCGATTTCGGATCGTTCTTCGCGGCCGGGTTCACGACGTCGTTCGCGCCGAGCACGAGCACCACGTCCACCTGGCCGAATTCGCCGTTGATGTCCTCCATCTCGTGCACGATCTCGTACGGCACTTCCGCTTCCGCGAGCAGCACGTTCATGTGCCCCGGCATCCGCCCGGCAACCGGGTGGATCGCGTACTTCACGTCGATGCCCTTCTCGACCAGCTTGTCGGTCAGCTCCTTCAGCGCGTGCTGCGCGCGGGCGACGGCGAGCCCGTAACCCGGCACGATGACGACCGATTCCGCGTTGCCGAGCATGAACGCCGCGTCGTCGGCCGAACCCGACTTCACCGGCCGCTGCTCCTGCGCGCCCGCCGCGCCGCCGGCCGCCGCTTCGCCGCCGAACCCGCCGAGGATCACGTTGAAGAACGAGCGGTTCATCGCGTGGCACATGATGTACGACAGGATCGCGCCCGACGAGCCGACCAGCGAACCGGCGATGATCAGCATCGCGTTGTTCAGCGAGAAGCCGATGCCGGCCGCCGCCCAGCCCGAGTACGAGTTCAGCATCGACACGACCACCGGCATGTCCGCGCCGCCGATCGGGATGATGATCAGCACGCCGAGCACGAACGCGATCGCCGTCATGATGATGAACGGCAGCCACGCCTGCGTGATGAAGAACAGGATGCCGAAGCCGAGCATCGCGATCGCGAGCATCAGGTTGATCAGGTGCTGGCCGGCATACACGACCGGCGCGCCCTGGAACAGCCGGAACTTGTACTTGCCCGACAGCTTGCCGAACGCGATCACCGAACCGGAGAACGTGATCGCGCCGACGAACGTGCCGATGAATAGCTCGACGCGGTTGCCGTACGGGATGAAACTCGACGACACCGCGTCCTGCGGCACGAGCCCGAACGCTTCCGGCTCCGACACCACCGCGTACGCGATGCACACGGCCGCGAGACCGATCAGCGAGTGCATCGCCGCGACGAGTTCCGGCATCTTGGTCATCTCGACGCGCGCGGCGACGAATGCGCCGACGCCCCCGCCGACGATCAGCGCGCCGAGCACGAGCGCGAGGCCGAGCGGCAGGTTCGCGCCGAGCCACGCGGCCTGCTTGACGATCAGCGCGATCGTCGTGAGGATCGCGATGGCCATCCCGACCATCCCGAACAGGTTGCCGCGCCGCGCGCTCTTCGGGTTCGACAGGCCCTTCAGCGCCTGGATGAAGCACACCGACGCGACGAGGTACAGCAGCGTAACGACGTTCATGCTCATCGCGCGCCCTCCTTGCCGCCCTCGACACGCTTGGGCTCCTTCTTGCGGAACATCTCGAGCATGCGCCTCGTCACGAGAAAGCCGCCGAACACGTTGACGGCCGCGAGCGCGACCGCGAGCGTGCCGAAGAACTTGCCGGTCGCGCCGACGGTGAGCGCGGCCGCGAGCATCGCGCCGACGATCACGATCGCCGAGATCGCGTTGGTCACGGCCATCAGCGGCGTATGCAGCGCCGGGGTGACGTTCCAGACGACGTGGTAGCCGACGTACACCGCCAGCACGAAGATGATCACGTTGATCACCGTGTGATTGATGACTTCCATGGTCTCCTCCGTTATTTGCGCGCGAGCTCGCCGTCGCGGCACAGCAGCGTCGCGGCGACGATGTCGTCGGTCAGGTCGATGTTCAGCGTGCCTTCCTTCGTGACGATCAGCTTCATGAAGTCCAGCAGGTTGCGCGCGTACAGCGCCGACGCGTCCGACGCGACCATCGATGCGAGGTTCGTGTAGCCGGCGATCGTCACGCCGTGGTGCACGATCACCTGGTCGGCGACGGTCAGCGGGCAGTTGCCGCCCTTGCGGCCGTCGATTTCCGGGCCGCGGCCGGCCGCGAGATCGACGAGCACCGAGCCGGGCTTCATCGACTGCGCGGTGTCGACCGAGATCAGCGTCGGCGCCGGACGGCCGGGAATCAATGCGGTGGTGATCACGATGTCGGCCTGCTTCGCGCGCTCGTGCACGAGCGCGGCCTGGCGGCCGAGCCACGACGGCGGCATCGGGCGCGCATAGCCGCCGACGCCCTGCGCGGCTTCGCGCTCTTCGTCGGTTTCGAACGGGACGTCGAGGAACTTCGCGCCGAGCGACTCGATCTGCTCCTTCACGGCCGGCCGCACGTCGGACGCCTCGATCACCGCGCCCAGCCGCTTCGCGGTCGCGATCGCCTGCAGGCCCGCGACGCCCGCGCCGAGAATCAGCACGCGCGCCGCCTTCACGGTGCCCGCGGCCGTCATCAGCATCGGCATGAAGCGCGGATACAGCGATGCGGCCACCAGCACGGCCTTGTAGCCGGCGATGTTCGCCTGCGACGACAGCACGTCGAGACTCTGCGCACGCGTGGTGCGCGGCGCGGCCTCGAGCGCGAAACCGGTCACGCCGGCCGCGGCGAGTTTCGCCGCCTGTTCGCCGTTGAACGGCTCGAGCATGCCGACCAGCACGGCGCCGCGCTTGAGCAACGGCAGTTCGGCGTCGGTGGGCGCCTGGACCTTCAGCACGAGGTCGGCGGCAAAAGCGGCCGACTGGTCGGTCAATTCGGCACCGGCGGCCACATAGGCTTCATCGGGATAGCTGGCTGCGCTGCCGGCCCCTTTCGCGATACTGACGCGATGGCCGGCCGCCGCGTATTTCTTCACGGTTTCCGGCGTCGCAGCCACACGCGCCTCGTTGGCCCGCGTTTCAGCAGGCACTCCAATATGCATCGTCAGTTCCTCCAGTCATTGTCAGTATTTCTTTTCTTGCGATTTTTACTGCGCAACGAGCCGGACAGGCTGACTTACCGGCTCACGAGCAACGGCTTTCACGCTGCACTTTAACCGAAAGCGATGGCCCCGCCAGCACTTTCCGCACGACCGTGCTCGAATGCGACATGCGCTTGACCCGTGCCGTCACGCATCCCCGGCACGGACGATCTGCCGGGGTCGGATTCGTCTAACCAGACGGCCGGCAGCGTTCGGGCGCAACCGGTAAAATGCCGAACCATGAAACCCGAACTCTGGACCCCGCATGTGACGGTCGCCGCGCTCGTCGAGCGCGCCGGCCGCTTTCTCGTGATCGAGGAAGAAACCTCGACGGGCCTGCGCATCAACCAGCCGGCCGGTCATCTCGAAGCCGGCGAAACGCTGGCCGACGCCGTGATCCGCGAAACGCTCGAGGAAACCGCGCACCCGTTCACGCCCGACGCGCTCGTCGGCGTCTATCTCGCGCACTACGAGCGCCCCGGCAGCGCCGGCGCGACCTACCTGCGCTTCACGTTCTGCGGCACGGCCGGCGAGCCGATCGCGGGCCATGTGCTCGACGACGGCATCGTGCGCACGCTGTGGATGACGGCGGACGAGTTGCGCGCGTGCAGCGAGCGCCATCGTTCGCCCGCGGTGATGCGCTGCGTCGACGACTATCTCGCCGGGCGGCGCATCCCGCTCGATTTCGTGCACACGCATTCGGTCGCCCCGCGCCCCGAGGCATTCGAACGTCAGGCGGTCAGCAAATGAGCAAGCGCCGTGTAGTGGTGGGCATGTCGGGCGGCGTCGATTCGTCGGTGACCGCGTGGCTGCTGAAGGAACAGGGCTACGACGTGGTCGGCCTGTTCATGAAGAACTGGGAAGACGACGACGACGGCGAGTACTGCTCGACGCGCCAGGACTGGATCGACGTCGTGTCGGTGGCCGACCTGATCGGCATCGACGTGGAAGCCGTCAACTTCGCCGCGGAATACAAGGACCGCGTATTCGCCGAGTTCCTGCGCGAATACTCGGCCGGCCGCACGCCGAACCCCGACGTGCTCTGCAATGCCGAGATCAAGTTCAAGGCGTTCCTCGACCACGCGATGTCGCTCGACGCGGAAATGATCGCGACCGGTCACTACGCACGCGTGCGCGAACGCGACGGGCGTTTCGAACTGCTGAAGGCTTTCGATCATACGAAAGACCAGTCGTACTTTCTGCACCGGCTGAACCAGGCGCAACTGTCGAAGACGATGTTCCCGCTCGGCGAGATCCCGAAGACGAAGGTGCGCGAGATCGCCGCGCAGATCGGGCTGCCGAATGCGAAGAAGAAGGATTCGACCGGCATCTGCTTCATCGGCGAACGGCCGTTCCGCGATTTCCTGAATCGCTACCTGCCGACCAAGCCGGGCCCGATGAAGACGCCCGACGGCAAGGTGGTCGGCGAGCACATCGGCCTCGCGTTCTATACGTTCGGCCAGCGCAAGGGCATCGGCCTCGGCGGCAGCAAGAGCGGCAGCGGCGAGCCGTGGTTCGTCGCCGCGAAGGACATCGCGTCGAACACGCTGTACGTCGTGCAGGGCCACGATCATCCGTGGCTGCTGTCGCGCGAGCTCGTCGCCGGCAACGTGAGCTGGGTCGCCGGCGAGCCGCCGGCCGACGGCTTCGCGTGCGGCGCGAAGACGCGCTACCGGCAGGCCGACGCGGCGTGCGTATTCGGGCGGGCCGCGACAGGCGCCGAGGCCGCCGGCCCGGCAGGCGAAGCGCGCTTCTCGCTCGCGTTCGACGACGCGCAATGGGCCGTCACGCCCGGTCAGTCGGCCGTGCTGTACGACGGCGAGATCTGCCTCGGCGGCGGCATCATCGAATCCGCGGCCACCGGCCAGCCCGGTCAGGCCACGTCGGCGGGCCACGCGCCGGCACTCGCCGAAGCACGCTGACATCCATTCGGTTTAGACTTGCGGCACGTCGCGCCCGGCGGAACACGATTCCGCCGCGGCCGGCGCGCCGCCGCGCAGCGTACGCATGGCGGTATTTCAAGATTCTTACGGAGTCCCCATGCTTTCAAGACGCTACCTCGCGATGTGGTGTGCTGTCCTGCTGCTCATCGCCGCGGCCGCACTCGCGTCGATCCACGTGCTTTCGTGGCTGTGGATCATCCTCCCCGTCGCCCTCGTCGCGCTCGGCCTGTACGACCTGAACCAGGACCGCCACGCGATCCTGCGGAACTACCCGCTCTGGGGCCACTTCCGCTTCCTGTTCGAATTCATCCGACCTGAAATCCGCCAGTACTTCGTCGAGGACGACACCGACGAGAAACCGTTCTCGCGTGCGCAGCGCAGCCTCGTCTACCAGCGCGCGAAGAACGTCGCCGACAACCGCCCGTACGGCACCGAGCTGAACGTGAAGGCCGTCGCGCACGAATGGATCAGCCATTCGCTCGCGCCGACGAAGCTGCCGAACCACGATTTCCGCATCCGCGTCGGCGCGAGTCGCGCGCAACCGTACGACATTTCGATCTTCAACATCTCGGCGATGAGCTTCGGCTCGCTGTCCGCGAACGCGATCCGCTCGCTGAACCTCGGCGCGAAGAAAGGCGGCTTCGCGCACGACACCGGCGAAGGCTCGCTGTCGAAGTACCACCGCGAGCACGGCGGCGACATCATCTGGGAAATCGCGTCCGGCTACTTCGGCTGCCGCAACGACGACGGCACGTTCAATCCGGACAAGTTCGCGAAGCAGGCCGCCGATCCGCAGGTCAAGATGATCGAGGTGAAGCTGTCGCAGGGCGCTAAGCCCGGTCACGGCGGCGTGCTGCCGGCCGCGAAGATCACGCCCGAGATCGCCGAGACGCGCGGCGTGCCGATGGGCAAGGACTGCATCTCGCCCGCGACGCATTCGGAATTCTCGACGCCGCGCGGACTGCTCGAATTCGTCGAGCGGCTGCGCACGCTGTCCGGCGGCAAGCCGACCGGCTTCAAGCTGTGCATCGGCCATCCGTGGGAATTCTTCGGGATCGCCAAGGCGATGCTCGAAACCGGCATCGTGCCCGACTTCATCGTCGTCGACGGCGCGGAAGGCGGCACCGGCGCGGCGCCGCTCGAATTCACCGACCACGTCGGCGTGCCGCTGCAGGAAGGGCTGCTGCTCGTGCACAACACGCTCGTCGGAATCGGCGTGCGCGATCGCGTGAAGCTCGGCGCGAGCGGCAAGATCATCACCGCGTTCGACATCGCGCGCACGCTTGCGATCGGCGCGGACTGGGTGAACTCGGCGCGCGGCTTCATGTTCGCGGTCGGCTGCATCCAGGCGCAGCACTGCCACACCGACCGCTGCCCGACCGGCGTCGCGACGCAGGATCCGGTGCGCCAGCGCGCGCTCGTCGTGCCCGACAAGGCCGAGCGCGTGTACAACTTCCACCGCAACACGCTGCATGCGCTGCAGGAACTCGTGCAGGCGGCCGGACTCGCCCATCCGTCCGAGCTGCGCGCGCATCACATCGTGCAGCGGGTCGCGCCGCACGAGGTGCGATTGATGTCGCAACTGCTGAAGTACCTGAAGCCCGGTGCGCTGCTCGACGGCCAGACCTGCGGCTTCTCGCTGTACGACAAGTGGTGGCCGATCGCGCGCAGCGATTCGTTCACGCTCGGCGAAGCCGTGTACGCATCGATCGAGTGACGCACGCGGCCGCTCCGCTGCGGCGGCCCACGCGACAAAAAGAAAAGCGCCCCGCGGGGCGCTTTTCTTTCGTCTGCCGAATGCGCGCGGGCCGGGCCGCGGCTCAGTTCTGCGGCAGCGTATCGGCGAACGACGGTCGCTGCTGCAGCTTCACGAAGTGCTTGTCGAGGTTCGGGTGGCGATCGCGCCAGTTAAGCTCGGGCATCCGGAAGTCGAGGTAGCCGAGCGCGCAGCCGAGTGCGATGTCGGCGAGCGTGTAATGATTACCGACGCACCACGTCTTGCCGCCGAGCCCCTGCGACATCGCGACGAGCGCATCGTCGATCTTGCGTTGCTGGCGCGCGATCCAGCTCGGGCTGCGCTGCCCTTCTTCGCGCAGCGTGTGTTCGAGACGGATCGCGACCGCCGCGTCGAGCACGCCGTCGCCCAGTGCTTCCCAGCAGCGCACTTCCACGCGCTCGCGGCCCGACGGCGGAATCAGCTTGCCGACCGGCGACAGCGTATCGACGTATTCGCAGATCACGCGGGAATCGAACACCGCGGCACCATCCTCCATCACGAGGCACGGGACCTTGCCGAGCGGATTCGAAGCATGAATATCCGTCTCCGGCGCCCACACGTTCTCGAGCTCCAGCTTGTAGTCGATCTTCTTTTCAGCAAGCACGATCCGCGCCTTTCGGACGTACGGGCTGCTGAGCGAACCGATTAATTTCATCATCTGCCTTTTTAAGGGAACCGCCGAGAGTATACGTTGTCGTCGATCATAACCGGCCGGTGCAGCCGGGTAGAAAATCGCCCGTCCGGCCTGTGGATGGTTTGCAACAGCGGCCGCGCGGGCCCAGTCGGTGCGGCTTCCGGCCCCACTCTCACGCACGGCGTCACGCGGCGCTACAATCGCACGAATGAACGCGCCCCTCGATACCGCCATCGCCGTCGACGTCTACCGCCAGCGCCGTGAACGCGTGCTTGCCGCACTGCGTGCCGCGGGCGGCGGCGTCGCCATCGTCCCCACCGCGCCGGAAATGCTGCGCAACCGCGATACGGCCTACCCGTACCGGTTCGACAGCTACTTCCATTACCTGACGGGCTTCACCGAGCCGGATGCCGTGCTCGTGCTGAACGCGGCCGCGCCGCACGGCGCGCCGGAATCGATCCTGTTCTGCCGCGCCAAGAACGTCGACCGCGAGATCTGGGAAGGCTTCCACTACGGGCCCGAGGCCGCGCGCGACGCGTTCGGCTTCGACGCGGCGTTCGCGGTCGACGTGATCGACACCGAGATGCCGCGCCTGCTCGCCGATGCGGGCACCGTCCACTACCGGTTCGGCGCATCGGCCGACTTCGAGCGCCAGCTCGCCGGCTGGCTCGACGCGGTGCGCGCGCAGGCACGCGCGGGCGTCGCCGCGCCGGACGCGCTGCTCGATCTCACGCCGCTGCTCGACGACATGCGGCTCGTGAAGGACGAACACGAACTCGCGATCATGATGCGCGCCGCGCACATCTCCGCGCTCGCGCATCGCCGCGCGATGCAGGTGTGCCGCCCCGGCATCCGCGAATACGAGCTCGAGGCCGAGCTGCTGTACCTGTTCCGCAAGCACGGCGCGCAGGCGCCCGCGTACGGCTCGATCGTCGCGGCCGGCGCGAACGCGTGCGTGCTGCACTACCCGGCCGGCAACGCGGCCGCGCGGGACGGCGACCTGATCCTGATCGACGCCGCCTGCGAACTCGACGGCTATGCATCCGACATCACCCGCACGTTCCCGGCGAACGGGCGCTTCTCGCCCGCGCAGCGCACGCTGTACGACATCGTGCTCGCCGCGCAGCAGGCCGCGATCGACGCGACGCGCGCGGGCGTGCCGTTCGAGGCGCCGCACGACGCGGCCGTACGCGTGCTCGCCCAGGGGCTGCTCGACACCGGCATCATCCCGAAAACGCGCTTCTCGAACGTCGACGACGTGATCGCCGAGCGTGCGTACACGCGCTTCTACATGCACCGCACCGGCCACTGGCTCGGCATGGACGTGCACGACTGCGGCGACTACCGCGAGCGGCTCGCCGCGCGCGACGCCAACGGCGCGCTGCCGTGGCGCACGCTGAAGCCCGGCATGACGCTCACCGTCGAGCCCGGCCTGTATGTGCGCGCGGCCGACGACGTGCCGCCCGAGTACTGGAACATCGGCATCCGCATCGAGGACGACGCGATCGTGCGCGAGCACGGCTGCGAACTGATCACGCGCGGCGTGCCGGTCGCGGCCGACGAGATCGAGGCGCTGATGCGCGCGGACGCATGACCGGCCGCCGACCGTACCCTCCGTTTCACGAATCAAGATGACGACCGCTTCCTCCCCGGCCACGCCGGACTACGACCTCGCCATCGTCGGCGCGGGCCCCGTCGGGCTCGCGCTCGCCGGCTGGCTCGCCCGCCGCAGCGCGACGCAGCACGCGTCGATCGCGCTGATCGATGCGCGCGAACCGGCCGCGAGCGCGAACGACCCGCGCGCGATCGCCGTGTCGCACGGCAGCCGCGTGCTGCTCGATACGCTCGCATGGCCCGCCGACGCCACGCCGATCGAACATATCCACGTGTCGCAGCGCGGCCATTTCGGCCGCACGCTGATCGACCGCGACGAACACGCGCTCGCAGCGCTCGGCTACGTGGTGCGCTACGGCTCGATCGTGCAGGCACTCGCGGGCGCCGTACGCGGCACGCGCGTCGAATGGCTCACGTCGACCACCGCGCACACGCCGCAGCAGGATGCCGACGGCGTCACGCTGACGCTCGACGGCCCGCAAGGCGAACGCACGCTGCGTGCGCGCATCGTCATCAACGCCGAAGGCGGGCTGTTCCACCAGCAGCAGGCCGATACGGGCAAGCATCGCCGCGACTACGGCCAGACCGCGCTCGTCGGCACGGTCGCGGTATCGGCGCCGCGCCCGAACGTCGCGTGGGAACGCTTCACGCACGAAGGCCCGCTCGCGCTGCTGCCGCTGGGCGGGCCGCGTCAGGCCGACTACTCGCTCGTCTGGTGCTGTACGCCCGACGAAGCGGCGCGACGGGCCGCGCTGCCCGACGATGCGTTCCTGCGCGAGCTCGGCAGCGTGTTCGGCGAACGCATGGGCGAATTCGTCGCGATCGCCGGGCGCGCGTCGTTCCCGCTCGGCCTGAACGCCGCGCAGACGCTCGTCAACGGCCGCATCGCGATCGTCGGCAATGCCGCGCAAACGCTGCATCCGGTGGCAGGCCAGGGGCTCAACCTCGGCCTGCGCGATGCACACACGCTCGTCGACACACTGTCCGCACAAGGCTTCGAAGCGACCGCGCTCGCGACCTTCAACGCGCGCCGCGCGCTCGACCGGCGCTTCACGATCGGCGCGACCGACACGCTGGCGCGCCTGTTTACGGTCGACGCGGGCCCGCTGCCACTGCTGCGTGGCGCGGCGCTCACCGCGCTCGAATTCGTGCCGCCGCTCAAGAAGGCGATCGCACGCCAGATGATGTTCGGCCAGCGCAACTGACACGCGGCGCGCCGCACCGCCTCTCCAGGCAAACCGGGTCAAATCGGCGGGGCATGGGAATACGGTAAAATGCCCGTTTTCCGTCTTCCCTTCCCCTGCCCGCGCGTGCCGCGGGCGGCGCCATTGCGATGCCCGTTATCGGCCCTCACGTATTGCGTAACAACCTGTTCGTCGCCCCGATGGCCGGGGTGACGGATCGTCCGTTCCGCCAGCTGTGCAAACGGCTGGGGGCCGGTTACGCCGTGTCCGAGATGGTCGCGTCGAACGCGCAGCTGTGGAAAAGCGCGAAGACGATGCGGCGCGCGAACCACGAAGGCGAAGTCGAGCCGATCGCGGTGCAGATCGCCGGCGCCGATCCGGCGATGATGGCCGAAGCGGCCCGCTACAACGTCGACAACGGCGCGCAGATCATCGACATCAACATGGGCTGCCCGGCGAAGAAGGTCTGCAACGTCGCGGCCGGCTCCGCGCTGCTGCAGAACGAGCCGCTCGTGCAGCGGATCGTCGAGGCGGTCGTCGCGGCGGTCGGTACCGGGCCCGATGCGGTGCCCGTCACGTTGAAGATCCGCACCGGCTGGGACCGCGAGCACAAGAACGCGATCACGGTCGCGCGCCTGGCCGAGGCAGCCGGCATCTCGATGCTGACCGTGCACGGCCGCACGCGCGCCGACCTGTACCGGGGCGACGCCGAGTACGACACGATCGCGGCCGTGAAGGCGGCCGTGCGGATTCCGGTCGTCGCGAACGGCGACATCACGTCGCCCGCCAAGGCGAAGGCCGTGCTCGATGCAACCGGCGCCGACGCGCTGATGATCGGTCGCGCCGCGCAAGGCCGGCCGTGGCTGTTCCGCGAAATCGATCATTTCCTGCAAACCGGCGAGCTGCTGCCCCCGCCGCGGATCGACGAGATCCAGCACGTGATGAACGAACACCTGGAAGACCACTACGCTTTCTATGGCGAATTCACCGGCGTCCGTACTGCGCGCAAGCACATCGGCTGGTACACTCGCGGCCTTTCCGGTGCCAACGGGTTCCGGCACCGAATGAACACGCTCGATTCCACCCGCGAGCAACTCGCCGCCGTCAATGCATTCTTCGAGGCGCAAAAGGCGCTGTCGGACCACCTCGTCTACGTCGACGACGAAGAGGAAAACGGCCAGGGCGAGTCGGACGACCATAACCAGTTAGCAGCATGAGCAAGCACAACATCGAACAATGTGTCCGCGAGAGCCTGGACGTGTATTTCCGGGATCTAGACGGCTCCAATCCGCACGACGTCTATGAAATGGTGATGTCCTGCGTCGAAAAGCCGATGCTCGAGGTCGTGCTCGTACAGGCCGGCGGCAACCAGTCGCTCGCCGCGGAGTACCTCGGCATCAATCGCAATACGCTGCGCAAGAAGCTGCAGCAGCACGGCCTGCTGTAGGCGGCCGTCCCGTCCCCGTTTCCCTGGCTATTGGTGGTTCCATCATGATCAAGCAAGCGCTCATTTCCGTTTCCGACAAGACCGGCATCGTCGACTTCGCGAAGTCGCTGTCCGACCTCGGCGTCAAGCTGCTGTCGACGGGCGGCACCGCGAAACTCCTCGCCGACGCGGGCCTGCCCGTGACCGAAGTGGCCGATTACACGGGCTTCCCGGAAATGCTCGATGGGCGCGTGAAGACGCTCCACCCGAAGGTGCACGGCGGCATCCTCGCGCGCCGCGACCTGCCCGAGCACATGCAGGCGCTCGAACAGCACGGCATCCCGACGATCGACCTGCTCGTCGTGAACCTGTATCCGTTCGTCGCGACGATCGCGAAGGACGACTGCACGCTCGCCGACGCGATCGAGAACATCGACATCGGCGGCCCGACGATGCTGCGCTCGGCCGCGAAGAACCACCGCGACGTGACGGTCGTCGTCGATCCGGCCGACTACGCGGTCGTGCTCGATGAAATGAAGGCGAACGGCAATACGGTCGGCTACCCGACCAACTTCCGCCTCGCGACGAAGGTGTTCGCGCACACCGCGCAATACGACGGCGCGATCACGAACTACCTGACGAGCCTGACCGACGAGCTGAAGCACGCATCGCGCGGCGCGTACCCGGCCACGCTGAACCTGGCGTTCGACAAGGTTCAGGACCTGCGCTACGGCGAGAACCCGCACCAGAGCGCGGCGTTCTACCGCGACCTCGCGGCGCCGGCCGGCGCGCTCGCGAACTACCGCCAGCTGCAGGGCAAGGAACTGTCGTACAACAACATCGCGGATTCGGACGCGGCGTGGGAATGCGTGAAGACGTTCGACGCGCCGGCCTGCGTGATCATCAAGCATGCGAACCCGTGCGGCGTCGCGGTCGGCAACGACTCGGCCGACGCGTACGCGAAGGCCTTCCAGACCGACCCGACCTCGGCATTCGGCGGCATCATCGCGTTCAACCGCGAAGTCGACGAAGCGGCCGCGCAAGCCGTTGCGAAGCAGTTCGTCGAAGTGCTGATCGCCCCGTCGTTCTCCGACGCCGCGAAGCAGGTGTTCGCCGCGAAGCAGAACGTGCGCCTGCTCGAAATCGCGCTGGGCGACGGCCATAACGCATTCGACCTGAAGCGCGTCGGCGGCGGCCTGCTCGTGCAGTCGCTCGATTCGAAGAACGTGCAGCCGCACGAGCTGCGCGTCGTCACGAAGCGGCACCCGACGCCGAAGGAAATGGACGACCTGCTGTTCGCATGGCGCGTCGCGAAGTACGTGAAGTCGAACGCGATCGTGTTCTGCGGCAATGGCATGACGCTCGGCGTCGGCGCCGGCCAGATGAGCCGCGTCGATTCCGCCCGCATCGCGAGCATCAAGGCGCAGAACGCCGGCCTGACGCTGACCGGCTCGGCCGTCGCGTCCGATGCGTTCTTCCCGTTCCGCGACGGCCTCGACGTCGTCGTGGCGGCCGGCGCGACCTGCGTGATCCAGCCGGGCGGCTCGATGCGCGACGACGAAGTGATCGCGGCAGCCGACGAGCACAACATCGCGATGATCCTGACGGGCGTGCGCCACTTCCGTCACTGATCGCCGCACGCGGCCCGCGCGGCCGCTGCACCGGAACCCGGCGGCATCATCCCCGCCGGGTTTTTTATTGCGCGACGCCTTCGCGCACGGCCGGGCGACCGGTTGGCCGCACCATTCGTTGTAGTATCGCTGCATCACGCCACTCTCCTCACTCATGCGAATTCTCGGCATCGACCCCGGCCTGCGCGTCACCGGCTTCGGCGTCATCGACGTCAGCGGCCACCGGCTCGCCTATGTCACGAGCGGTGTGATCCGCACGCCGACGGCCGACCTGGCCACCCGGCTCGGCACGATCTTCCAGGGCGTGTCGACGATCGTGCGCGAACACGCGCCCGACCAGGCCGCGATCGAAAAGGTGTTCGTCAACGTGAACCCGCAGTCGACGCTGCTGCTCGGCCAGGCGCGCGGCGCCGCGATCTGCGGCCTCGTCGCGGGTGGCCTGCCGGTCGCCGAATACACGGCGCTGCAGCTCAAGCAGGCCGTGGTCGGCTATGGCCGCGCGACCAAGACGCAGATGCAGGAAATGGTCACACGGCTGCTCAACCTGTCCGGCCAGCCCGGCTCCGACGCGGCCGACGCGCTCGGCATGGCGATCTGCCATGCGCACGGCGGCAACACGCTCAGCACGCTGGGCGGCCTCGCGCCGGCGCTCGCGCAGAAAGGGCTGCGGGTGCGGCGCGGCAGACTGGTCGGCTGACGCCGCACACCGCGGCCCGGCACGTCGGCTCGACTGCATTGGCCGCCTTGCCCGGTTTGCCCGCGCCCGCCATGCGCGCGACCCGCGCCGCTTCGGCCTGACGGCCGCGCCCATCGGCATTGCGCCGCGCGTGCGCTACACTCGCGCTTTCTTCCTCGCATCCCGTCCTCCATGATCGGTCGCATCGCCGGCATCCTGCTCGAAAAGAACCCGCCTCATCTGCTCGTCGACTGCAACGGCGTCGGCTATGAAATCGACGTGCCGATGAGCACCTTCTACAACCTGCCGCAAACGGGCGAACGCGTCGTGCTGCTCACGCAGCAGATCGTCCGCGAGGACGCGCACCTGCTGTACGGCTTCCTGACGCCACAGGAGCGCACGACCTTCCGCGAACTGCTGAAGATCACCGGCATCGGCGCGCGCATGGCGCTCGCCGTGCTGTCCGGCATGAGCGTGCAGGAACTCGCGCAGGCCGTGACGATGCAGGACGCCGCCCGCCTCACGCGCCTGCCCGGCATCGGCAAGAAGACCGCCGAGCGCCTGCTGCTCGAACTGAAGGGCAAACTCGGCGCCGACCTCGGCGCGCTCGCCGGCGCCGCGTCGCCGTCCGACCACGCGACCGACATCCTCAACGCACTGCTGGCGCTCGGCTACTCCGAGAAGGAAGGCCTTGCCGCGATCAAGAACGTACCGGCCGGCACCGGCGTGTCCGAAGGCATCAAGCTCGCGCTGAAGGCATTGTCGAAGGCGTAACGCGCGCTCGATCCGGCCGTCGAAGCCAGTGTCGCGCCGCCGCGCGGCGCTCGCCAGTCGGCCGTTCGGCCAGGTGGCCCGGGCTGCGTCGCGCGGTACAATGGCCGCATGATTGAAACCGACAAACTCGCCACCGAGCAGCGGATCATCGCCGCCACACCTGCCTCGTCGCACGAGGAGGTGTTCGAACGTGCGTTGCGACCACGCCAGCTCGACGACTACGTCGGCCAGGAAAAGGTGCGCGGCCAGCTCGAGATTTTCATCGAAGCCGCGAAGCGCCGCTCCGAGCCGCTCGACCACGTGCTGCTGTTCGGGCCGCCGGGTCTCGGCAAGACGACGCTCGCACACATCATCGCGCGCGAGATGGGCGTGAACCTGCGCCAGACGTCGGGCCCCGTGCTCGAGCGCGCGGGCGATCTCGCCGCGCTGCTGACGAACCTCGAAGCGAACGACGTGCTGTTCATCGACGAAATCCACCGGTTGTCGCCGGTCGTCGAGGAAATCCTGTATCCGGCGCTCGAGGATTACCAGATCGACATCATGATCGGCGAAGGCCCGGCCGCGCGCAGCGTGAAGCTCGACCTGCAGCCGTTCACGCTGGTCGGCGCGACCACCCGCGCGGGGATGCTCACCAACCCGCTGCGCGATCGTTTCGGGATCGTCGCGCGCCTCGAGTTCTACGACGCCGATCAACTGTCGCGCATCGTACGGCGCTCGGCGTCGCTGCTGAATGCGCAGATCGATCCGAACGGCGCGCTGGAAATCGCGAAACGCTCGCGCGGCACGCCGCGGATCGCGAACCGGCTGCTGCGTCGCGTGCGCGACTTCGCGGAAGTGAAGGCCGACGGCCAGATCACCGCGGCGGTTGCCGACGCCGCGCTCGCGATGCTCGACGTCGATCCGGTCGGCTTCGACCTGATGGACCGCAAGCTGCTGGAAGCGATCCTGTACAAGTTCGATGGCGGCCCGGTCGGCATCGACAACCTCGCGGCGGCGATCGGCGAGGAGCGCGACACGATCGAGGACGTGCTCGAACCGTACCTGATCCAGCAGGGCTTCCTGCAGCGCACGCCGCGCGGGCGCGTCGCGACGCTGCTCACGTATCGCCACTTCGGGCTGTCGGTACCCGACGCGCGCCGCCCCGAACGCGACGAGTGGGATACCCCCGACGGGAAGTAATCCGTCGCCCGAGCCGCACCGCCATGACGACGCCGCCCAGCCGCCACCCCACCGCGCCCGCGCCGGGCCCGCGCTGGGCCGAGCCGATCCGCAAGCGGCTCGTGGCCGGCATCACGCACCTGACGGCCGGCGGCGGTGGCCCGTCGATCGATCTCTCCTCTCCGCCCGGAGACCCGGGGCTGTTCGGCCCCGACGCCGTCTGCTGGCGCGTGCATGCCGATTTCACGTCGATGATGACGGGCGGCATCGCCGCGTTGCTGCTGCAGGCGCTCCACCCGCTCGCGCTCGCGGGCGTCTGGGATCATTCGTCGTTCCGCACCGACATCTTCGGCCGCTTGCGGCGCACCGCCACGTTCATCACGGGGACGACGTTCGGCAGCCGCGCGGACGCGCTCGCGCTGATCGAGCGCGTGAAAGCGATCCATGCGCGCGTCACGGGCAGCGCGCCGGATGGCCGGCCGTACCGCGCCGACGATCCCGCGTTGCTGACCTGGGTGCACGTCGCGGAAGTGTCGAGCTTCCTCGCCGCGCATCTGCGTTACGTGAATCCGGCGCTGCCGGGCGAACTGCAGGACCGCTACTACGCGGAGACGGCACTGATCGCCGAGCTGCTCGGCGCCGATGAGGTCCCTCGTTCACGCGCCGAGGTGGCGGCCTATCTCGCGCGCATGCTGCCCGAACTCGAAGCCGGGCCGCGTACCTTCGACGTGATGTCGATCCTGCTGAACGTGCCGGTCGCGAGGCCCGCGCTGCGGCCTGCCGCGTCGCTGGTGATGCATGCCGGGATCGACCTGCTGCCGCCGTGGGCGCAGCGCATGCTCGGCGTGTCGACGTTCGCGCCGTTGCGGCGTGCGGTGGTCCGGCCCGGCATCCGCGCGGTCGCCCCCGTGCTGCGCTGGGCGCTCGTCAACGGCGCGTCGAAGCGTGCGCGCCGCCGCGCGACGGCCACCCCGTCCGACGACACTCCGCCAGCCTGACGATCCGCTTGTTCGGATCATTTCAATTTACTGTCAAATACCTGTGACAAGCTGACGGGCTTGCACCCGCGCACGGTCGCACGTCCTGCCTGTCACGCATGCCCGCGGCCCGCGCGGTGTCCCGCCACCCGCTACCGACACCCGATGCCCGCGATGCCACGCCTGCCGATCCGTTTCGCCCTTGCCGCCAGCCTGTCCACCCTCTTCGCCCTCGCCGCGTGCGGCGGCGATGATGTCGTCGCCGTCGCACGCACGGACGCACAACCGCCATCCGGCGGCACGACGACGCCGGCTCCCACGCCGCCCGCCACGACCACCCCGCCACCGGGCAAGTGGAAGGCGGCCCGCGCCGGCGACCTGATCGACGTCACGCTCGGCGATCTCCATCCGACGCAGGGTGCGATCGGCTACGACCAGATCTACTACAAGCTCGGCCGCTATGAACTGCAGCCCGACAAGAAGTTCGACGACTTCTGCGCGGACGAAGGCCTCGGCGGCGTCGCATCGAGCGGCTACACGGCCCGATCGTCGCTGCGCGAGCCGGCCAGCTACACGTGCGCGACGACCGACGCGAACGCCCGCGACCGCTCGGTGCTGAACCCCGTCGTGATCGGCCCGAACGGCGACGCGCTGTACCTGACCGACGGCCACCACGGCCTGTCGACCTATTACGAGACGCCCGACGGCGGCCCGGCGCTGCACGTGCACGTCGTCGTCAAGGACAACCTCAGCGACTACTCGGGCGACGCGTTCTGGCAGCAGATGCAAAGCCGCGGCTACCTGCGCCTGAAGAACGGCGAAGGCAAGCCGATCACGACCGCGCAACTGCCGACCGGCCTCGGCCTGACACTCGGGATGACGAACGACCGCTACCGCTCGCTCGTCTATTTCACGCGCGACATCGGCTACAGCAAGCCCGCACAAGCAACCGACTACCTCGAGTTCTACTGGGCCGACTGGCTGCGCGCGCAGCCCGGCACGTTCGCGCTGGCGAGCTACGACCTCACGCGCGGCGGCACGACCGATCCCGACCCGGCGAAGGCCGACACCGGCTACCTGAATGCGGTCTGGAACGCATCGACGCGGATGGTCGCGGCCACCGACCCCGTGATCGACGGCAAGACGGGCGCCGACCTCGGGCGCGCCGATGCGATCAACGGCGGGAAGAAATACAGCAAGGGGGAATTCGACAAGCTGCGCCAGCCGATCACGGCCGACAAGCCCGGCAAGATCGCGTACGCGCTCGACTACAAGACGCGTCACGGGCTGCCGCAGTAAGCACCACACCGAAAGGAAGAAAGGGCACCCCGGGCCGGCCATGCCGGACGGGGGTGGCGCGCTCAAAGCACCTTGCGGTACCCGTCGTCGTCGCTCGCGGCTTCGAGATGCGACACGTCGGCCCACCGCACGACCTGCGCACGACCATCCACGTAATCGACGACGTTGATGCTGGTGTTGAGCAGCTGATAGGTACGCGGCGCCGACAGCTCGATCCCGTTCGCGAAGCGATACACGCAATCGAGCACGCCGCCGTGCGCGACGCACGCGATGCGGCCGCCCGGATGCGCGGCGACGATCGGTTCGAGCGCATGCAGCACGCGGTGATAGAACGCACGCTGCGACTCGCCGCCCTCCGGCGCGAAGCCCGGGTCGCGCGTCTGCCAGGCCGCATACGCGTCCGGAAACAGCGCCTCGATCTCGGTGCTGTCGTGCCCCTGGAATGCGCCGTACGAACGCTCGCGCAACCCTTCGCGCAGCAGCAGCGGCAACCCGAGCGCATCGGCGAACGGTTGCGCGGTCTGTTGCGCGCGCATCAGGTCGCTCGAATACACCGCGTCGATCCGCGCGCCGTCGCGCGCCTCTCTCGCGAGCCGCGCCGCCAGCCGCTGCGCCTGCTCGAGCCCGGTGTCGGCCAGCGGGATGTCGATATGCCCCTGGATACGCTTGATGCGGTTCCAGGCCGTCTCGCCATGGCGGATGAAAAGAATCTGCGTGGTGGCCATCGCGGCGAATCTCCGGGGAAGAATCAGGGCCGCACTTGCAGCCAGAACGTCACGGGGCCGTCGTTGACGAGCGACACCTGCATGTCGGCGCCGAACTCGCCCGTCTCGACGACCGGATGGCGCGCCCGCGCGGCGGCGACGAAATAGTCGAACAGCCGCGCGCCTTCGTCGGGCGGCGCGGCCGGCGTGAAGCTCGGACGCAGTCCGCTGTTGGTATCGGCTGCCAGCGTGAACTGCGACACGAGCAGCAGCCCGCCCGCGCGGCCTTCGCCGTCGATGTTCGATACCGGGAGGTTCATCTTGCCGGCTGCGTCGCTGAACACGCGGTAGCCGAGCAGCTTCGCGAGCAGCTTGTCGGCCGCGGCCTCGGTATCGCCACGCTCCGCGCAGACCAGCGCGAGCAGGCCCGCGCCGATCTCGCCCGTCGTCCGGCCGCCGACGCGCACGTCGGCGCGCGTCACACGCTGGATCAGCGCGATCATGCGGTCAGCGTGACGCGTGCGAAGCGGCGCTTGCCGACCTGCACGACGAACTCGCCGGCCTCGACCTTCAGGCCCTTGTCCGACACGGTCGCGCCGTCGATCTTCACGCCGCCCTGCTCGATGTTGCGCAGCGCTTCGCTGGTCGACGGCACGAGGCCCGCCTGCTTCAGCAACTGCCCGATCGCCAGCGGCGCACCGGCCAGCGTGACCGACGGAATGTCGTCCGGCACGCCGCCCTTCGCGCGGTGGTTGAAGTCCTCGAGCGCGCGCTCGGCGTCGGGCTGCGAGTGGAACCGCGCGACGATTTCCTGCGCGAGCAGCACCTTGAAATCGCGCGGGTTGCGACCGCCTTCGGCCTCGCGCTTGAAGCCGGCGATCTCGTCGAGGCTGCGGAACGACAGCAGCTCGAAGTAACGCCACATCAGCGTGTCCGAGATGCTCATCAGCTTGCCGAACATGTCGGTCGGCTTCTCGCTGATGCCGACGTAGTTGCCCTTCGACTTGGACATCTTCTCGACGCCGTCGAGGCCTTCGAGCAGCGGCATCGTCAGGATGCACTGCTGTTCCTGGCCGTACTGCTTCTGCAGTTCGCGGCCGACCAGCAGGTTGAACTTCTGGTCGGTGCCGCCGAGTTCGAGATCGGCGTTCAGCGCGACCGAATCGTAGCCCTGCATCAGCGGGTACAGGAATTCGTGGATCGAGATCGGCACGCCGCCCTGGAAGCGCTTCGTGAAATCCTCGCGCTCGAGGATCCGCGCGACCGTGTAGCGCGACGCGAGCTTGATCATCCCGTCCGCGCCGAGCGGCATCGACCATTCGCTGTTGTAGCGGATCTCGGTCTTGTCGCGATCGAGCACGAGCGCGGCCTGCTCGAAGTAGGTCTTCGCGTTCGATTCGATCTGCTCGCGCGTGAGCGGCGGGCGCGTCGCGTTGCGACCCGACGGATCGCCGATCAGCGACGTGAAATCGCCGATCAGGAAGATCACCGTATGGCCGAGATCCTGCAGCTGGCGCATCTTGTTCAGCACGACCGTATGGCCGATGTGGATGTCCGGTGCGGTCGGATCGAGGCCGAGCTTGATGCGCAGCGGCGTGCCCGTGGCTGCGCTGCGCGCGAGCTTCTGCGCGAACTCTTCCTCGATCAGCAGTTCGTCGACGCCGCGCTTCGTGACGGCGAGCGCATGCCGGACTTCGTCGGTGATCGGGAAAACGGGCTTGGAACTGGGTTCGGTGCTCATCGGTGCCAGGAAGAATGTCGCAAAAACAGGGATTTTCCCATAACTTGCGCGCGCATCGCTTAACGACGCGTCACGTTACGCGGATAATCGGGCGCAAGGCGCGCGGCACCGGCCCGCGCCGCACGATCCAGGAGAACCCAACGTGCCGCAACGACAGCCGCAGCCTGCCCATCCGGCAGACGGCATCTACTTCGGGCTGATGTCGGGAACCAGCATGGACGGCGTCGACGGCGTCGCCGTGCGTTTCGAGGCCGGCCGCGCGCCGGTCGTGCTCGCGGAAGCGTTCGTCGGCTTCGCGCAATCGCTGCGCGACGCGCTGTTCGCGCTGCAGCAGCCCGGCGACAACGAGATCGACCGCGAATCGCTCGCGGCGAATGCGCTCGTCACGCGCTATGCGGTGTGCTGTCATGAATTGCAGCGCACGGCCGGCCTGTCGCGCGACGAGATCCGCGCGATCGGCGTGCACGGCCAGACCGTGCGCCATCGCCCCGAGCGCGGCTATACGCGCCAGCTCAACAATCCAGCGCTGCTCGCCGAACTGACGCAGGTCGACGTGATCGCCGATTTCCGCAGCCGCGACGTGGCCGCCGGCGGTCACGGCGCGCCGCTCGCGCCCGCGTTCCATGCGACGGTGTTCGGCGCACCGGGCGAAACGCGGGTCGTCTGCAATCTCGGCGGGATCAGCAACATCACGATCCTGCCCGGCGCGGGCGGCGACGTGCGCGGCTTCGACTGCGGCCCCGCCAATGCGCTGATCGACGCATGGGCGACCCGCCATCTGGGCAAGCCGTACGACGACGGCGGCAAATTCGCCGCCCGCGGCACCGTCCACGCGGCGCTGCTCGCTGCGCTGCTCGACGAACCGTATTTCACCGCGCCGCCGCCGAAAAGCACCGGACGCGACCTGTTCAATCCCGCGTGGCTCGATGCGAAGCTCGCCGCGTTCTCGCAGGTCGCACCGGAGGACGTGCAGGCGACGCTCACCGCGCTCACCGCCGTGTCGGTGGCGCGCGAAGTCGCGCAGCACGCACCCGGCTGCAAGGCCGTGTTCGTATGCGGCGGCGGCGCACGCAATCCGGTGCTGCTCGACGCACTCCGGCACGCGCTGCGTGAAGCCGGCGTGCCGGCCACCGTCGATACGACGGCCGCGCTCGGCGTGCCACCGCAGCAGGTCGAAGCGCTCGCGTTCGCGTGGCTCGCGTACCGCTTCACCGCGCGCCAGCCCGGCAATCTCGCGACGGTCACCGGCGCAGCCGGCAACCGCGTGCTGGGCGCGCTCTATCCGCGCTGACGCGATATCCGCCGCGCGGCGAGCGCTGCAGCGCGAGCGCGCATAAAAAAACGGGGCATGAAGCCCCGTTTTTCATTCCGGCGAACCGGCGCGAATCTGTCGCGCGCTCAGACCGAGAACGACGAACCGCACCCGCAGGTGGTGGTCGCGTTCGGGTTCTTGATCACGAACTGGGCGCCGTTGAGGTCGTCCTTGTAGTCGATCTCGGCGCCGACCAGGTACTGGTAGCTCATCGAGTCGATCAGGAGCTGGACGCCGTTCTTGTTCATCACGGTGTCGTCCTCGTTGACTTCCTCGTCGAACGTGAAGCCATACTGGAAGCCGGAGCAGCCGCCACCCTGCACGAACACGCGCAGCTTCAGGTCGGGATTGCCCTCTTCGTCGATCAGTTGCTTGACCTTGTCGGCCGCGGCGTCGGTGAAGACGAACGGCAGCGGCATATCGGTCGTCGTTGCTGCGGTTTCGGTAACAGCGTTCATTCGAACTCTCCAAAAAGCTTTAGCCGCTATTGTAGGGCCGATCAGAAGATCGTGCCGAAGTCCATGAAATCAATAGGTTCTTGTCGATTTCATCAAGCGTGCCCGCGCGGGCGGCCGCCGCAGCGGCCCGGGCGCGGGAAACAGCGCGCATAAAAAAACCGCCAGCGTGAAAGCTGGCGGTTTTTCCGGCGGACGCCACCCGAAAGCGGCGAGGCCATGAAGCGGAATTAACGCTTCGAGAACTGCTTTGCGCGGCGTGCCTTGCGCAGACCGACCTTCTTACGCTCGACTTCACGCGCATCGCGCGTGACGAAGCCTGCGCTCGACAGCGACGGCTTGAGCGTCGCATCGTAGTCGATCAGTGCACGGGTGATGCCGTGGCGCACTGCGCCTGCCTGACCCGTTTCGCCGCCGCCGTTGACGTTCACCTTGATGTCGAACGTCTGGCCGTGGTTCGTGAGTTCCAGCGGTTGACGCACGATCATCAGCGACGTTTCGCGCGAGAAGTAGTCAGCGATGGGCTTGCCGTTGACGATGATGTCGCCCTTGCCAGCCTTGATGAAGACACGTGCGACAGCGCTCTTGCGGCGGCCCGTGCCGTAGTTCCAGTTACCGATCATGTGGGCTCCCCTTAGATCTCGAGCGCCTTCGGCTGTTGAGCCGAGTGCGGATGCGTCGCTTCTGCGTAGACCTTCAGCTTCTTGATCATCGCGTAGCCGAGCGGGCCCTTCGGCAGCATGCCCTTGACCGCCTTCTCGAGCGCGCGGCCCGGGAAGCGTTCCTGCATCTTGCCGAACGTCGTTTCATAGATACCGCCCGGGTAGCCCGAGTGACGGTAGTACTTCTTGTCCAGCGTCTTGTTGCCCGTGACCTTCAACTTGCTCGCGTTGATGATGATGATGAAATCACCAGTGTCGACGTGCGGGGTGAACTCAGGCTTGTGCTTGCCGCGCAGACGGCGTGCCACTTCGCTGGCAACACGGCCGAGAACCTTATCCGTCGCGTCAATCACGTACCATTCGCGCGTCACCTCATGGGCTTTTGCGGAAAACGTCTTCATGATCGATCCAAAAAAAATGCTTTGCCCGATGTGTTCTTCCTGCTTGTCTGTGTGCGCTTCGAGGCGCGGTGCAGGCTCTCCCTGTTCTTTTTCCGTGGGCATGAATGCGGAAAAGCCCTGAATTATAAAGGAAATACGGTTGCGTGGTCAAAGAGAATCCACGTCCCGTGTCCGCGGCGGCCGAAATGGGCCAAAATTCGGTCGTGCCCCGACAAGCCAGGCGAACCGAGCGCCTGCGGCGGCACCCCTCGACGCGCGGCACATGACCTTGCCGCGCCAGACCGGCCGAACCCGAAAAACAACAAACCAGCATGATGAAACAACGACTTACGCCCTTCGTCGCGGCCGCCCTGCTGGCCGCCGCGGCGCCCGCCGTCGCCGCCCGCTCCGGCTGCGAAGCCAAGCTCGACGCGCTCGATGCGCGCATCGCCGAGGCCCGAACCGCCCATGCCGAAGATCGTATCGCGCGCCTGCGCGCGGTGCGCGAACGCGTCCGCCACTTCTGCGCGCGCAGCCACGGCCATGCATCGGCCGCCGCCCATGCGCCGGCGCCCGATGCCGGCTCGCGCGGCACGCCGCCCGACGCGACCTCGCAGCCGGCTGCGCGCCAGCCGGTGTAACGGTGCCGATGCGCGCAAGCCGCGCGCCGATGTTTGCATGGGACGAAAAAAAGCCCGAACGGCTGGTTCGGGCTTAATCCACCTTAGGAGGAGGGTGGAGGAGACATTCGGAGGTTGCCGCAGCGCGACAACCAATGAGGCTCATTATACGAATGCCCCGCCGACTTCACAAGAAAATTTGCATTGCGAAATCAAATCTCATGATGCGGGATTTCGACCGGCAAGCTTAAGGAGGCTACTTTCTGTTTTAAATCAGGTACATAACCACCTCTCACACGACCTGAAACCGTCCTCGCCTAGAGCAAAACCCCTAAATCCGGCAGGGAAATCATCGGCCGGTGCCCCGCTCGCGCGGCGCCGGCATGGCGCGTCGTGCAGCGCATCAGCCGATCGTTGCACCGCGGGCTACAATGCCGGATCGAATCCGAATCAGGCAACGCTGGAGTGCAAGCATGGAATGCAAAGTAAGCTGGATGGGTCAGGACGGCATGGCGTTTTCCGCCGAGACCGGCAGCGGGCACCTCGTCACGATGGACGGCGCGCCGGAAGGCGGCGGCCACAACCTCGCGCCGCGTCCGATGGAAATGGTGCTGCTCGGCACCGGCGGCTGCACGGCCTATGACGTCGTGCTGATCCTGAAGAAGAGCCGCCAGGAAGTCACCGGCTGCTCGGTTACGCTGAAGGCCGAGCGCGCGAGCGAAGATCCGAAGGTGTTCACGAAGGTGCACTTCCACTTCACGGTCACGGGCCGCAACCTGAACCCGGCCACGGTCGAGCGCGCGATCAACCTGTCGCACGACAAGTACTGCTCCGCGTCGATCATGATCGCGAAGACGGCCGAACTCACGCATTCGTTCGACATCGTCGCGGCCTGACCGCACGGCGCGCGCAAGAAAAAAGGGCCGGCGCTCCGCAAGGAGACGCCGGCCCTTTCGCATTCGAACGGCAAAGCAGGCCGATAAGCCGGATTCTGTGCACGCCGCGCGCCGAAGCACGCAACGCGTGGCAGTCATTCCTCTAGGCGCGCCATTGCTGACGCGCTCAAGCTTCCTACCCGCAGACGAGACGGGGGCCCCGTCCTGCATCCGAAAATGCGCGCCTGCCTACTTGGAATTGCTCCGGGTGGAGGTTACCGTGCCGGCGAACGTCGCCGTCGCCGCGGTGCGCTCTTACCGCACCGTTTCACCCTTACCTGATCCCGGCTTGCGCCGGGCCATCGGCGGTTTGCTTTCTGTTGCCCTGTTCCGCGTGTCGCCACGGATGGCCGTTAGCCATCACCCTGCCCTGTGGAGTCCGGACTTTCCTCGCCCCCGCGCGCCCGAAGGCGGCGAGGCCGCGACTGCCTGGCCTGCTTTGCGACGCGCATTCTAGCACTGCGCGCCGCCGTCGGCAGCGCGCGAGCGGCGGCCGCGGCGAAACACGGCCGGATCGTCGTAGAACGCGGCGTCGGCGTTCGCCGCGCACCAGCCCGGCACGCCGAGCACCGGCAGCGGCGCGAAGTCGCGGCTCGTCAGCGCGCGCGTCGCCAGTTCGGCGGCGATGTGCGCGTCGACATGCGCGATCCGTCGCGCGTCGGGCCATGAAAAATAGTCGGCGCTCACTTCGACGATCCAGGCGTGCGCGGTGCAGGACTTGTACGGTGCGACGAGCTGTTCGAGCAGCGCATGGCCGACGAGCCGCGCTTCGCAACGCGTGCCCCACGCATCGCGCGAGCTCACCAGCAGCCGCGGCCAGTCGAAGCCGCGCAGCGCGTCGGCGAGCGCGCGGTCGGCGGTGACGAACAGCGCGCCGTTCTCGTCGAACAACGTGAGCGCATCGCGCAACGTGCCGCGCACCGGGCCGACGCCGCCCGCCGCGTCGATCGCCGCGGCCTGGCGCGCGTTCAACGCGGCCTTGGTGCGCGGGTACGCGAACCAGACGAGCGCATTGAAGTAGTCGTGAAGATGGTGGCGGGTCGGCACCCGCCCGGTGTCGGCAATATGGGTCTCGTACGCGACGCCGGGCGGCAGTTCGGCCTGCGGCACGAAGCGCAGCGGCCTGCCGCGACCGGTGACGCGATCGCCGCCTCGCGATACGCGATCCAACGCGCCGTTCAACGCATCGAGCAGCGCGGCCGCGCCCGCACGGGCAGCCGCCTGCCACGCGCGGCCCGGCTCCGCGTAAGGCACGAGCCACGGCGCGGACCAGTCGATCCGCGCGAAATCCGCCGCCGCGCGACCGGCCGCGGGGCCCGGTTCGCGCGGCGGCGCGCAGCTCACGCCAGTTTCCAGCCGATCGTCTCGCCGCCGCGCAGCGGCACGACCGGCGTCTCGCCCGCGAAGATCTCGCGCGGCAGTTCCCACGGCTCGCGGCGCAGCGTGACCGTCTCGGCGCTGCGCGGCAGCCCGTAGAAATCGGCACCGAAGAAACTCGCGAACCCTTCCAGCTTGTCGAGCGCGCCGGCCGTGTCGAACGCTTCCGCGTACAGCTCGAGCGCGTGCAGCGCCGTGTAGCAGCCCGCGCAACCGCACGCGGTTTCCTTCGCGTCGCGCGCGTGCGGCGCGCTGTCGGTGCCGAGGAAGAAGCGCGGGTTGCCCGACGTCGCGGCCTCGACCAGCGCCACGCGATGCGTCTCGCGCTTCAGCACCGGCAGGCAGTAGTAATGCGGGCGGATCCCGCCGACGAACAGCGCGTTGCGGTTGTACAGCAGGTGATGCGCGGTGATCGTCGCGCCGAGCAGGCCGGGCGCCGCGTCGGCATCGCGCACGTAGTCGGCCGCGTCCTTCGTCGTGATGTGTTCGAACACGACCTTCAGGCCCGGGAAATCGCGGCGCAGCGGCGTCATCACGCGGTCGATGAACACCTTCTCGCGGTCGAACAGGTCGATCGACGCATCGGTCACCTCGCCGTGCACGAGCAGCGGCATGCCGGTTTCCTGCATCGCCTCGAGCGTCTTCGCACATTTCGCGAGATCGGTGACGCCATGGTCGGAATTCGTCGTAGCGCCTGCCGGATACAGCTTCACGCCGTGCACGAAGCCGCTTTCGCGCGCGCGGCGGATTTCGTCGGGCGGCGTGTTGTCGGTCAGGTACAGCGTCATCAGCGGCTCGAACGTCATCCCGGCCGGCAGCGCGGCGAGGATACGCTCGCGATACGCCTGCGCCTGCGCGGTGGTCGTGACCGGCGGCTTCAGGTTCGGCATGACGATGGCGCGGCCGAACTGGCGGGCGGTGTGCGGCAGCACGGCGGCGAGCATGTCGCCGTCTCGCAGGTGCAGGTGCCAGTCGTCGGGACGGGCGAGCGAAAGCGTCGCCGGGGAAGAAGCGTTCGAGGCAGTCATAGGAGGCGTCGTGAGGAACGGGCGTGCCATCGGCGGGGCCGGAACGCACGTGCGCGGGCCGACTGACGGCAAACCGCAACACGGGGCCTTTGGCCAGCGGAATCCGCTTTTTACCGCTCAGGGCTCGGTGATATGCTAGAAGCCGCATTGTACCGGGGTTCGCCCGGTTCGTTACCCCCTGCTTCAGCCTGCCGCCCCACGTAAAATGTGCCAACTCCTAGGAATGAACTGCGCCGCGCCGACGGACGTCACATTCTCCTTCACAGGTTTCGCGGCCCGGGGCGGGCTCACCGATCACCATGCCGACGGCTGGGGCATCGCGTTCTTCGAAGACAAGGCCTGCCGCCTCTTCATCGATCACCAGGCATCGGCCACGTCGCCGATCGCCGAAATGGTGAAGCGCTACCCGATCAAGTCCAAGAACACGATCGCGCACATCCGCAAGGCGACGCAGGGGCACATCCTGCTCGAGAACAGCCATCCTTTCATGCGCGAACTGTGGGGCCGGCACTGGATCTTCGCGCATAACGGCGACCTGCAGGACTACGCGCCGGACATGGACGGCAGCGTCTACCATCCGGTCGGCACGACCGACAGCGAACAGGCGTTCTGCGTGCTGATGCAGGGGCTGCGCGAAGCCTTTCCCGGCGCGCAGCCGCCGCTGCCGGAGCTGTTCGAGCGGGTCGGCGAACTGACGCGCGGCATCACCGATCACGGCGTGTTCAACTTCCTGATGTCGAACGGCCAGGCGCTCTTCGCGCACTGCTCGACGCGGCTGCACTACCTCGTGCGGCGCTGGCCGTTCTCGACCGCGCATCTCGTCGACGAAGACCTGTCGATCGACTTCGCCAAATACACGACGCCCGAGGATCGCGTCGCGGTGATCGCGACACAGCCGCTCACCGACAACGAAGTCTGGACCGCATTCGAGCCGGGCGAGCTGATCATGTTCCAGTGCGGCGACGTCGCCGCGCGGATGCAGATTCCGGTGCCCGAGCGCGTGCTCGAGAAGCTGCGCAACCCGTCACTCGACGCGTCGGCGTCCGCGCCGCGCGCGGTGGTTCGCGAAGCGCTCGCTACCGCGGCCGACGGCGATTCCGACGACGCGATCGATTTCTGACGCCCGGCGCGGCATCGGCTGCGCCCGCTTTCTGCTCATTTTCCGCTGGCTGCGCAGGCGTCATACCGCACTGTCGACGACGCGCGTCGTCGGCGCAAATCGCTCGGCTCCAGCCAATCGGGTTCCATTTCGAGCACCAGTCGGCGCAATCAATCGATGCCACGCAACATTCGCTTGATTTTATTAAATTACAAGCGAAAATAAATAAAAGATGCAGCAAACAAAATAATCACCAATTAAAACCAAAATCCCGGACCTGCATTTTAACGCGCCACGCCTGCCGGAACCGTGCGCTATCCCACCTACTCCGGTCACCCTACCGGATTCTCACACCCACCGCCCAAACCCGCCTCCATCATAGCTTTCGGTTCGATTACCCACACAAATCAAAAATACCACGCACTACGGTTCGCATCATTACAGTTTCCAGTTTATCGATAATCGACGCCCATTCGAATCAGTAGACTCCGCCCATCCTCGGTGTAACTAAACACGATTGGCGCGACACGCAGCCATAGCCGCCGCACGCCCCTTCGGATTATTTCCCCACCGCGGAATGCGAATTCGCCGAATGGCGGCGAATGCCACGTCAAAAGAAGAAAGAGGGGTATGTCGTGAATCACTCATTTCGATCGATATGGAGCGAGGCCGCCGGCTGCTGGGTCGCGGCGGCGGAAACGACCCGGGCGCGCGGCAAGCGCTCGGGCAGCGCATCGGGGGCAAGTCGCCGCACCGCGCACGAGGCAACGCGTCACGCCACGCGCCGGTCGCCACTGCGCGTCGCGGCGCTCGGCGCCGCCCTGGCCGCGCTGTCGGTCGGCACCGTACACGCGTCGACCTGCGGCAACGGCGCCGCAATCGCGAGCGGCGGCACCTGCGTGCTCGACAGTTTCAACCCGACCGTCAACAACGACCTCGTCGGCGCCACGACCGTGTCGGGCGGCGACCGGGTCGGCCTGACGGGCGCCTGGACGGGCGCGACCGGCGACATGGGCTACACGCCGATGCCGCTCGCCAACACGTCCATCATTTCGGGCAACCCGAATCAGCCGTTGGTCACGCTCGGCGGCAAGACGCAAAGCGTCGGCACCCCCGATTCGATCACGGGCGGTCGCACGTCCGTCGCCACCTACGACTCGTCCGCGTTCGTGTCGTCGAACGCCGGCTCGACCGTCGTGCAGGTGTACCACGACGTGAACGGCGACCAGTACGTGAACACGCGGATCGGCACGGTCGCAAGCTCGGGCGGCACGCTCGACGTCTCGATCGGCAACGCGGCGAACGCGCCCGCGGCGACCGGCAACGTAATGACGATCGCGGCCAAGCAGAGCGATCTCACCTACGCGGACGGCACCGGCTCGGTCCCGAGCGTCATCAACTGGAATTCGCGCAACCAGATCTGGTTCATCACCGGCGACTATCTCGCGAGCGGCGGCCCCGTCGGCAGCATCCAGCTCGACGTGCCGACCTACGCCGGTACCTTCACCGCGTTCGACGGCAGCACGTGGACCGTCACCGATGCCGCGTCGCTCGCCGCGTACAACGACTTTCTCGTGCGTTCGGTCCGCAACGGCGCGCTCGGCTCGCAGACCGCCTACGACAACGCATTCGGCCAGGCCGTGACGCTCTCCCCGCAGACCTTCGAGTATGCGAACAACGTGTCGCCCGGCGACAAGAACGCGCTGCCCCGGAACTACCCGTCCGCGATGCACGGCACGGGCGCAAACGCGACGCTGCACATCGGCAAGGACGGCCAGATCGACTTCCGCGGCTCCAACACGATCGACGCGAGCGCGGCGGTCGTCGCGGAGAACGGTGCGCACTTCGTCAACGACGGGCGCCTGTCGGGCGACTTCACGCTGGTGCGCCTGCTGAGCGGCGCGAGCGGCGTCAACAACGGCACGATCTCATCCGGCTACACGGCCGGCGACAACGTCGACACGGGCACCGCCCGGCCCGACAACTTCGGGCTCGGCACGTATGTCGAAGGCAGCGGCGTGTATGCGAACGGCACGGGCACCACGTTCGTCAACAACGGCGTGATGAACGTCGGCGCGTGGGATCTCACCCGCAACCGGCTCGACCTGCAGAACTACGCGGTGGCCGCGACGGACGGCGCGCACGCGTCGAACGCCGGCACGATCAACGTCGGCGTCAACGCGACGACGCTGGACAGCCAGGTGATCGGCGGCCTCGTCGCCGGCGGCAGCTTCACGAACGAAGCCGGCGGCACGATCTATCTCGGCCGCGCCGCGCAGTACGACGTCGCCGCGCCCGAAGCCACGAACGACGTCGCGCTCGCCGCGCACGCGTACGGCATCCTGCTCGGCGCGTCGGGCACCGCGAGCAATCTCGGCACGATCGTGATCGGCACGCAGACCCAGAACGGCGCCGCGCTGGCGAGCATCGGCTCGACTTCCGGCACGCTGACCAACGCGGGCGCGATCGTCGTCAACGGCGCCGCGGCCGGCACGCCGCTCGCCAACGTCGGCATGCTGGCGGCCAACACCGCCGCGACCGTGACCAACACGGGCACGATCACGCTGAATGGCGTGAACGGCATCGGCATCATGGTCGTCGGCACCGGCACGAACGCGACGGCCGCGACGTCGACCGGCACGATCAACGTGGCGGGTGGCCTCGATCCTGCGTCGGGCACGCGCAACTATGGCGTCTGGGCCGAGGGGCCGCTCGCGAAGGCCACGCTCGACGGCGCGCTGAACCTGACGGGCGCGGGCGCGATCGGCGTGCATGCGCGTTCGGGCGCGACGATCGACGTCGGCGCGAACGCCGTGCCGGCCTTCATGTCCGGCACCAACCAGATCGGCTTCTACGCCTACGGCGCGGGCTCGAAAATCAACGTCGCCGCGCAGCACCTGAGCGTCGACACCGACGATTCGACGCTGTTCCGCGTCGCGGGTGGCGCGGCCTACACGGGTGCATCGACGGCCGGCGTGCTGACGACCGACGTCAACGGCCAGCGCTCGCGCGGCGTACTCGCAACCGACGCCGGCACCACGCTGTCGACCGGCAACGCGGTCTACGACGTCAACGGCGCGAACGGCATCGCGATCGCGGTCGAAGGCGGCGCGAAGGGCACGATCGACGCCGGCGCGACGATCAACCTGAACGCGGCCGGCGCGACCGCGGGCGTCGTCGACGGGCAGGCGCACGACCTCGCCGGCGCGAATGCCGGCGCGCCGGTCGCGACGACGCTGACCAACCACGCGGCCGTCACGTCGTCGACCGCCGGCGTGACCGGCTTCATCGCGCAGAATCTCGGCACGCTCGAGAACCGCAGCACGGTGCTGCTGACCGGCGCCGGCTCGACGGGCGTCGTGGCCGGCACGCTCGGCACGGTGAACAACGCGTCGACGATCCGCGTGACCAACGGCACCGGCGCGCTCGTGCAGGGTGCGTCGGCCACGCTCGCCAATGCGGGTTCGATCGAAGCCGACGACGGTGTCGCGGGCGTGCGTCTGACGGGGGCCGGCGCATCGGTCGCGTTGTCGGGCGCCGGCACCGTCATCGCGAACGGCAACGCCGACGGCGTGCTGATCGACTCGACCGTCACGGGCGGCGGCATCGCGGCCGGCGCGACGTCGATCGCGGTCGGCGGCTCGGGCAGCGGGGTCCGCAACCTGGGTGCGAATGCAACGATCGCGCTGTCCGGCACGCAGGTCGCCACGACCGGCAACGGCGCCGACGGCCTCACGTCGACCGGCGCCGGCGCGCGTATCGCGACCGATGCGGCCACGGTCGTCCGCACGGCGGGGGCCGATGCGCGCGGCGTGTCCGTGTCGGGCGCCGACTCCACGCTCACGGCCAACGGGACGACCATCGCGACGACCGGCGCGAACGCGCATGCGATCATCATGGACGGTGGCGCGACAGCCCTGCTGTCGGGCGCGAAAGTCACCGCGTCGGGCAACGCGGCCGACGGCATCGTCGCGCAAAACGGCGGCCGCATCGCCGATACGGGTTCGTCGCTCGCCAGCGCGGCCGGCAACGGCGCCACCGCGAACAGCGGCGGCGTGCTCGCGTTGACCGGCACGGCGCTCACGGGCGCGACGGCCGGCGTGCTGACGTCGGACACGCTCGCGAACGGCGCGACCAGCTCGGTGCTCGTCGACGGCGGCAGCGTGACGTCCGCCACCGGGCCGGCCTTCGCCGCGCGCGGCGGCACGGCCGACATCGCGGTGCGCAACGGCACGGTCGTGACGGCCGGCAACGGCACGCTGCTGAATCTCACGAACGGCAGCAACGTGACGTTCAGCGCATCGGCGGTCAACCTCGCGGGCGACATCGTGTCGGACGCGTCGAGCACCGGCAACGTGTTCCTCGCGAACGGCACCACGCTGACCGGCAAGATCGACCCGGTCGCACTGACCGTCGACGGCACGAGCACGTGGCGCATGACGGGCAGCTCGGTGCTGAGCAGCCTGACCAACGCGGGCCTCGTCGCGTTCGCCGCGCCGACCGGCTCGCCGACGCTGACGGGCAGCTACAAGACGCTGACGACCGGCGGCTACGTCGGCAACGGCGGCACGATCGCGCTGAACACGTATCTCGGCGCCGACGCATCGCCGACCGACCGGCTGATCGTGAACGGCGGCGCGGCGACCGGCACGACCGGCCTGAAGATCGCCAACACGGCCGGCGCCGGCGCGCAGACGACCGGCGACGGGATTGCCGTGGTCGTCACGGCCAACGGCGGCACGACCACCGCGTCGGCGTTCCATCTCGCCGGCCCGGTACAGGCCGGCGCGTACGAATACCGGCTCTATCGCGGCGGGCAAGGCGATGCGAACGGCTGGTACCTGCGTTCGCAGCTCGACCCGACCGACCCGGTCGACCCGATCCACCCGTCCGGCGGCGGCGACGGCGGCAGCAACGGGAATGGCAACGGCAACGGCGGCGCGCTCGCGTATCGTCCGGGCGTCTCCGGCTACGCGATGACGCCGCTGCTGAACGCCGACTACGGCTTCTCGACGCTCGGCAGGCTGCACGAGCGCGTCGGCGACCTCTACAACGTCGAGAAGCAACAGCCCGGCAATCGCGACGGCGTGTGGGGGCGCATCGGCGGCCAGAGTCTCGATGCGAACGCGGGTCGCTTCTCGGCCGACGAACGCACGTTCTTCGCGCAGTTCGGCAAGGACTGGACGCTCGACCAGGCACCGGGCGGCGCCGGCAGCACGCATGCGGGCGTGACGGCCAGCATCGGCGTGTCGAATGCGAGCTTCAGCGACATGGCGCGCGCCGGCTCGCCGAACCTGTCGACGTCGACGGGCTCGGTCGAGATGCATGCACAGAGCGTCGGCGGCTACTGGACCCGCTACCTGTCCGACGGCACCTACTTCGACAGCGTCGGGCAGGTCACGCACTACGGCAACCGCTATCGCGACAGCTACGGCAACGAAGCGTCGCAGAACGGCTTCGGCGTCGCGCTGTCGCAGGAAGTCGGCAAGCCGTTCGCGATCGGCACGTTCCCCGTCGCGATCGAGCCGCAGGCGCAGCTGATGTATCAATACCTGAAGCTGAACGGGTTCAACGACAACGTGTCGGCCGTATCGGGCACGACGACGAATGCGCTGCGCGGCCGCGTCGGCGTGCGCATCTTCCGGCCGAACCTCCAGTCGGACGCGGGCGGCGGCGCCGCGACGCCGTACTTCACGGCCGACGTGCTGCACGACTTCCTGTCGTCGGGGCAGACCGTCGTCGGCGGCACGCCGTTCGCCACGCATCTCGGGCGCACCTGGTACGAGCTCGGCGTCGGCGTGACCGCCGGCTTCGGCAAGTCGGGCGAGCTGTACGCGAACGCGAAGATCGCGCGCAACATCGGCGGTGACTACCGGCGCGGGATCGTCGGGCAGGTCGGCTACCGGTACAGCTGGTAACGCCCGGCGGCGGACGAAAAAAAACCGCCCGGCTGCCTGCCGGGCGGTTTTCGCATGGTCGCGCGCCAAAACGCGCGAACACTCATCAGTGCAGGATCTTCGCGAGGAAGTCCTTCGCGCGTTCCGATTTCGGATTCGAGAAGAAATCGTCCTTGCGGTCGTCCTCGACGATCGCGCCCTTGTCCATGAAGATCACGCGATGCGCGACCTTCTTCGCGAAGCCCATCTCGTGCGTGACGACCATCATCGTCATCCCTTCCTGCGCGAGTTCGACCATCACGTCGAGCACTTCGTTGATCATCTCGGGATCGAGCGCGGACGTCGGCTCGTCGAACAGCATCGCGATCGGGTCCATCGACAGCGCGCGCGCGATCGCGACACGCTGCTGCTGGCCGCCCGACAACTGGCCCGGATACTTGTGCGCATGCGCCTTCAGGCCGACGCGATCGAGCAGCTTCATGCCCTTCTCCGCCGCTTCGTCCTTGCCGCGGCCGAGCACCTTGATCTGCGCGAGCGTCAGGTTCTCGGTGATCGACAGGTGCGGGAACAGTTCGAAATGCTGGAACACCATCCCGACCTTCGAGCGCAGCTTCGACAGGTTCGTCTTCTTGTCGCCGACCGACTGGCCGTTCACGAGGATCTCGCCCTGCTGGAACGGCTCCAGGCCGTTCACGGTCTTGATCAGCGTCGACTTGCCCGAGCCCGACGGCCCGCACACGACGACCACCTCGCCTTTCTTGACCTCGGTCGTGCATTCGGTGAGGACCTGAAACTGGCCGTACCACTTCGAAACGTTCTTGATGGAAATCATCTTGTGACCTTTTTCTGGAGACCCTTGACGAGAGCAGACGCCAACGAGCAAATCACGAAATAGCATGCGCCGGCGAACAGGACCATCTCGACGGTCGTGCCGTCGCGATCGCCTATGTTGGCGGCCGTGCGGAAGAAGTCCGCGAGACTGATCACGTACACGAGCGACGTATCCTGGAACAGGACGATCGCCTGCGTGAGCAGCAGCGGCACCATCGCGCGGAACGCCTGCGGCAGGATCACGAGGCGCATCGCCTGCGCGTAGTTCATGCCGAGCGCGAACGCGGCATTCACCTGCCCGCGCGGCACCGCCTGGATGCCGGCGCGGATGATCTCGGAATAATACGCGGCTTCGAACAACGAGAACGCGACCATCGCCGAGGCAAGGCGGATGTCGATCGTCGGCGACAGCCCGAGCACGCCCTGCAGCACCTGCGGCACGATCAGGAAGAACCACAGCAGCACCATCACGAGCGGGATCGAGCGGAACACCGTCACGTACGCCTTCGCGAACCATGCGAGCGGCTTGACGCCGGACAGCCGCAGCAGCGCCAGCAGCGTGCCCCAGACGATCCCGACCACGATCGCGATCAGCGTGATCTTGAACGTGACGACCGCCCCCGACCACAGCGTCGGCAGCGCGCCGGGAATACTACTCCAGTCGAACTGATGCATCACTTGCCTCCGATATAGCCGGGCAGCCGCGTACGGCCTTCGATCCAGCGCATGAACGCCATCACGACGAGGTTGATCAGCACGTAGGCGAGCGTGACCGCGATGAACGACTCGTAGGTCTGCGCGGTGTAGTCGACGAGCTGGCGCGCCTGCGCGGACAGGTCGAGCAGACCGATCGTCGACGCGACGGCGGAGTTCTTGAAGATGTTCAGGAATTCCGACGTGAGCGGCGGCACGATGATCCGGTATGCCACGGGCAGCAGCACGTAGCGATACGTCTGCCATTGCGTGAAACCCATCGCGAGGCCGGCCGCGCGCTGGCCCTTCGGCAGCGCGTTGATCCCCGAACGCACCTGTTCGCACACGCGCGCGCCCGTGAACAGGCCGAGACAGACGATCGACGCGGTAAAGAACTGCGTGGTCGGCGGCAACTGCTTGATCCAGGTGCCGATCGACGCAGGCAGCAACTCGGGTATCACGAGATACCAGACGAAGAACTGCACGATCAGCGGAATGTTCCGGAAGATCGACACGTACACGGTACCGATCGCGGACAGCCATTTGTTCGGCACGGTGCGCAGCACGCCGAACAGCGACCCGACGATCAGCGCGATGACCCAGGCGACGAGCGACACTTCGATCGTCACCCAGAAGCCGGACATCAGCCATCCGAAATAAGTCGTCGGCTCGCCGGTCGACACGGGGCTCAGAAAGATGCCCCAGTTCCAGTGGTAAGACATGGGCAAGACTCCAGCAAAAAGAAACGGAAGAAGCGTGGCCTCTTCCGTTTCAGTAGCGTCATTTCTGCATCAACGGCCGTGTGGTCAGTCGAGCGCCTTGTCGTTCGGGTTCGCGTACAGCTTCTTCATCGAATCGGACAGCGGGAAGTTCAGGTTCAGCCCCTTCGGCGGGATCGGGTTCTCGAACCACTTCGCGTAGATCTTCGCGGCTTCGCCCGACTTCTCGACTTGCGAGATCGCGTCGTCGACGACCTTCTTGAAGTCGGCGTCGCCCTTGCGCATCATGCAGCCGTAAGCCTCTTCCGATTGCGGCGTGCCGACGATCACCCATTCGCCCGGCTGCTTCGCCTTCGCGCGCTCGCCCGCGAGCAACGCGTCATCCATCATGAATGCGACCGCACGGCCCGATTCCAGCGTGTTGAACGAATCGCCGTGATCCTTCGCGCTGATGATGTTCATGCCGAGCTGCTTGTCGTTGTTCATCTTGCGCAGCAGGCGCTCCGACGTCGTGCCGGCCGTCGTCACGACCGTCTTGCCCTTCAGGTCGGCGAAATCCTTGACGCCCGAATCCTTCTTCGTCATCAGGCGCGTGCCGATCACGAAGATCGTGTCGGAGAACGCAGCCTGCTGCTGGCGCTCGAGGTTGTTGGTCGTCGAGCCGCACTCGATGTCGACCGTGCCGTTCTGCACCAGCGGAATACGGTTCTGCGACGTGACGGGGATGTTCTTCACCTGCAGGTTCGGCAGGTTCAGCTTCTTCTTCACCGCGTCGACCACCTTCAGCTGGAACTCGCGCGAATAGCCGACCACCTGCTGGTTCTGGTCGTAATAGGAGAACGGAATCGACGATTCGCGGTGGCCCAGCGCGATCACGCCCGTGTCCTTGATCTTCTTCAGCGTGCCCGTCTCCTGAGCATGCGCGCCGCTTGCGAACGCGCAAAGCGCCGCGACCGTCAGGACTGCCTTGTGGAATTTCATTTTGGTCATCTCCTTGGCTAAAACCCGCGCCAGTGTATCAAAGTAATATTTTTGAAAGTACTGGTTGTTTACCGCACTACGAATCGCCCTGTGCGAAGCCTTCCTCCAGGCTTCGGGCGCTCCGAATGCGCGCGCGGGCGATGCCGGATCCGGCACCGCCCGCGAGGGTTCATATCCGCAATCGGGTGGATTGCGTCATGAATCGATCATAGTCGACGATCAGGGGTAGAGGCCGCGCATTTCGCGCGCCATCAGGATGCGCTTGCACGCGACGATGAACGCCGCCGTACGCACCGTCACCTTGTGCTCTTCCGCGACCGCCCACACGCCGGCGAACGCTTCGCGCATCACGCGCTCGAGACGATGGTTGATCTCGTCTTCCGTCCAGAAGAAGCTCGAGAAATCCTGCACCCACTCGAAGTACGACACGGTCACGCCGCCCGCGTTCGCGATCACGTCGGGGATCACCAGCACGCCGTTCGCGCTCAGGATGTCGTCCGCCGCCGTCGTCGTCGGGCCGTTCGCGCCTTCGACGATGATCTTCGTGCGGATCTTCGCCGCGTTCTTCTCGGTGATCTGGTTTTCCAGTGCCGCCGGGATCAGGATGTCGGTCTCGACCGTCCAGAACTCGTCGTTCGGCATCGGCTCGGCGCCTTCGAAGCCCGCGACGCCGCCCGTGCGTGCGACGTGGTCGAGCAGCTTGTTCGAATCGAGGCCGGCCGGCTGGTAGATCGTGCCCGTGTGATCCTGCACCGCGATCACCTTCGCACCCGCTTCCTGGAACAGCTTCGCCGCGATGCCGCCGACGTTGCCGAAGCCCTGCACCGCGATGCGCGCGCCTTCGATCTCGAGGCCCTTCTTCTTCGCCGCTTCCGAACCGACGACGAACACGCCCCGGCCCGTTGCTTCCTTGCGGCCGAGCGAACCGCCGAGCGAGATCGGCTTGCCGGTCACGACGCCGGTCGACGTCTGGCCCTGGTTCATCGAGTACGTGTCCATCATCCACGCCATCACCTGTTCGTTGGTGTTGACGTCCGGTGCCGGAATGTCGGTGTTCGGCCCGATGATGATGCCGATTTCGCTGGTGTAGCGGCGCGTCACGCGCTCGAGCTCACCACGCGACAGCTTGCGCGGGTCGACGCGGATGCCGCCCTTCGCACCGCCGTACGGCACGTTCACGGCCGCGTTCTTCACCGACATCCATGCCGACAGCGCCATCACTTCCGACAGCGTCACGTCCTGGTGGTAGCGCACGCCGCCCTTGCCCGGGCCGCGCGACACGTTGTGCTGCACGCGATAGCCTTCGAAGTGCGCGACGGTGCCGTTGTCGAGCTCGATCGGGCAGTCGACGATCAGGATGCGCTTCGGGCGCTTCAGCGTTTCGAGCCAGCGCGACAGCGAACCGAGGTACGGCGCGACGCGATCGACCTGCTGAAGGTAGTTGCCCCACGGGCCGAGATCGTCGGCGTGCAGGTAGGACGGGATGGACTGCTGTTGCGAAGACATGGATGCTCCAACGTTCAACGGATTGCGCACATTGTCGAAAAACCCGTTTTTTTTATCCAATGCCGTTTGTTTATTCGATTATGCGTTTCTTGCATGATCGCGATTTTTCGCAAATCCGCGGTCGATTTGCGCAAGAACGGCCGCGATCGGCCGTGCATCGCGTTCGCGAAAAATCGGATGGCGTGGATGCATGCCGCCCGCCGGACCGCCGTCCGACAGGCGCCGCAAGGCCGCCGTTGGCCGGCCGGGCCCGGTTGGCGGATTAACCGCCGGCGGTTAATCCGCCGTGTCGCCGGCTGTGTCGCGCAGTTCGTCACGCACGACGTCCCACAGTGCGCGCACCAGTTTCTGCCGCGGCTCGTCGCCCTGCAGCGCGAGCTTGTCGCAGTACAGCCGGATCTCCATCGTCAGCGTGAACGGATGCGCGCCGCGCGCCGACCGGTCGAGCCGGATCAGCCGGCCGCCCGCGACCGCATCGTCGACCGCGCTGTGCGGCAGGAACGCGACGCCGTGCCCCGCGAGCGCCATCGCCTTCAGCCCTTCGGCCATGTCGGTTTCGTACACGCGATCGAGGAACAGCCGGGTCGGCGCATTCGCGATGATGACTTCGGTCATCCGGCCGAGATACGCGTTCGGCGTATACGACAGGTACGGCACGCGCGCGTCGGCCGCGCCCGGCAGCGTATGGCGCGGCCGGCCCGCGCGGCCGGGCGCCGAGAACGGGCTGATCGGCTCGCTGCCGAGGATCAGCATGTCGTAGCGCGCCGGGTCGAGCGCGACCGGGTGGCTCGGGTGGTGGTAGCCCATCACGAGATCGCAGCCGCCCTCGACGAGCGACAGCACCGCGTCGTGCACGTTCAGCGCGCGCAGCCGCGTGTGGACCTGGCCCATCTTCGCCTCGATCCGCTGCAGCCAGCGCGGGAAATACGTGAGCGACAGCGTGTGCGGCACCGCGAATTCGATCGTCGGCACCGGCGCGCCGACGTGGCCACGCAGCAGCGTGCGCGCCTCGTGCGCCTGCGACAGCATCGTCAGCGCCTGCTCGTAGAAGATCTGTCCGGCCTGCGTGAGCCGCGTCGGATAGACCGACCGATCGATCAGCTCGGTCGCGAGCCACGCCTCGAGCGCCTGGATACGCCGCGAAAACGCCGGCTGCGACACGTGCCGCAGCTCGGCGGACCGGCTAAAGCTGCGCGTTTCCGCGAGGGAGACGAAGTCTTCGAGCCATTTCAGTTCCATGCAGGCGGGCGGCGGTCGGGAAGAAGCCTGCATTCTACCGGCGGGCGGACCCGGCCGGCGGTGTCGAGCGCGGCCCGGCGAGCCGGCGCGGGCGCCCGCCGGCCGGCCATTCGCGCGTCGCTGCGGCGCCGCCCGGGCGTCGCGCGCCCGCGGCCACCGCGGCCGGACCGGTTCGGCCGGGATCGGCCCGCGCCAATGGTAAAATGTCGGATTCTCCTTCCCCTCGCTCGACCCGGCCCCAAGGCCCGCCCGATCATGTCCGACACTCGTCCCGATACGCTTTTCGCCCTCACCGCGCTCTCGCCCATCGACGGCCGCTACGCCAGCAAGACCGAAGCGCTGCGCGACTGGCTCTCCGAAGCCGCTTTCATGCGCCACCGCGTCACCGTCGAGGTGCACTGGCTGATCGCGCTGTCGCGCGCCGGCTTCGCGGAAGTCCCGCGCTTCTCCGATGCGTCGGAACAGTTCCTGCTGCAGCTCGCCGAGCGCTTCACCGCGCACGACGCCGCGCGCATCAAGGAAATCGAGCGCGTGACGAATCACGACGTGAAGGCCGTCGAATACTGGCTGAAGGAATCGGTGAAGGGCCAGGCCGAACTCGAGAAGGCGAGCGAATTCATCCACTTCGCGTGCACGTCCGAGGACATCAACAACACGTCGCACGGGATGATGCTCGCCGGCGCGCGCGAACACGTGATCCTGCCGGCGCTGCGCACGGTCTACCAGCGCCTCGTCGCGCTCGCGCACGCCCACGCCGAACAGCCGATGCTGTCGCGCACGCACGGCCAGCCGGCCAGCCCGACGACGCTCGGCAAGGAACTCGCGAACGTCGCGGCCCGCCTCGCCCGCGCGATCACGCGCATCGAGAAGGTCGAGATCCTCGGCAAGATGAACGGCGCGGTCGGCAACTTCAACGCGCACCTGTCGGCGTATCCGGAATTCGACTGGGAAGCGTTCTCGCGCGACGTGATCGAAAACCGCCTGAAGCTCACGTTCAACCCGTACACGATCCAGATCGAGCCGCACGACTACATGGCCGAACTGTTCGACGCGGTCGCCCGCGCGAACACGATCCTGCTCGACCTCGACCGCGACGTGTGGGGCTACATCTCGGTCGGCTACTTCAAGCAGAAGACGAAAGCCGGCGAAATCGGCTCGTCGACGATGCCGCACAAGGTCAACCCGATCGACTTCGAGAACTCGGAAGGCAACCTCGGCCTCGCGAACGCGACGCTGCGCCACCTCGCCGACAAGCTGCCGGTGTCGCGCTGGCAGCGCGACCTGACCGACTCGACGGTGCTGCGCAACATGGGCGTCGCGCTCGGCTACTCGCTGCTCGCGTACGACTCGCTGATCCGCGGCCTCGACAAGCTCGAAGTGAACCCGCAGCGCCTGAACGAAGATCTCGACAACTGTTGGGAAGTGCTCGCCGAGCCGGTGCAGACGGTGATGCGCCGCTACGGCATCGAGAACCCGTACGAGCAGCTGAAGGAACTGACGCGCGGCAAGGGCATCACGCGCGAGGCGCTGCAGGAATTCGTCGGCACGCTGGCGATCCCGCAGGATGCGAAGGAGCGCCTGCTCGCGATGACGCCGGCGTCGTACATCGGCAAGGCCGTCGAACTCGCGAAGCGGATCGCGTAAGCGCCGCCGCCTGACGAAAAAAGCCCGATGCGAGCAATCGCATCGGGCTTTTTGCTTGTCGGACGATCAGAACGAAATCATCCGCCCCGGGTTGAGCGCGCTCATCACGCTCATCGCCGCCTTCGCGGCCGGAATCGCGATCGGCGACAACTGCCGGCCAAGCGGAATCGCGCGATGGTCGATGCCCGTGAGCATCGAGAAATCGTCGTTGCGACCGACGAAATCGTCGCAGATCGCCTTGCCGATCCGCACCGTCTGCGCGACGCCGTGCCCGCTCCAGCCCTGCACCATGTACATCGGCACGCGGCCGTCGGTCTTGCGGCTGTCGGTGGCGCCGTTCAGCGTGAAGTCGCTGACGCCGCTCCAGCAGTAGTCGAGCGCGAAGCGGCCGTCGTGCTGCGGAAACACCGTGTTCAGCCGCGTCAGCAGATACGCGTTGACGTCGGGCTGCGCCCAGCAGGTGCCGGTGCCCTGCCCGCCGAACAGCAGCCGGTTGCCGCGTACCGGCCGGTAGTAGTCGATCTGGAACTGCGTGTCGTACACCGGCATCCCGGCCGGCATCAGCGTCGCGACGTCGACGTCGAGCGGCGCCGTCACGCTCACGTACGTGAAGAACGGCACGGTGGTCGCCGCGCCGTCGTCCAGCAGCCGGAACGTCGTGTTGTGCAGCGCGAGCACGACGCCGCGGCGCGCGGTGATCGTGCCGCCCGGCGTCGTCGCGACGACGCCCGCGGGCGTCTCGTCGAGCTCGAGCACTTCGGTGCCCTCGTACAGCGCGCCGCCGTTCAGCTGGAAGCCGTGCACGAGGCCGCGCACCAGCGCGAGCGGATGGATCTGCCCGCCGATCGCGTCGATCGCCGCGCCGTGGTACAGCCCCGAGCGCACGTATTCGTCGTGCAGCTGATGGCGGCCGACGAGCGTCACGCCCGCATCGCCGAGATGACGGCGCGCATCCGCGCCGTCGAGCAGCGCGCTCATGTGGCCGGGGTGAACCGCCGCCGTCACGTGGCCGCGCTTGCGGTCGAGATCGAGCGCGTAACGCGCGCCGATCTCGTCGATCAGGTCCATCGACTCGGCCGACGCGAAGCGCCACAGCCGCTTCGCGTCGTCGTGCGCCAGGTGGTCGATCATGTCGGCGGCTTCCCAGCGCGCGAGGCCGGGCGTCAGCTGGCCGCCGTTGCGGCCCGACGCGGCCGAACCGACGTGATGCTTGTCGACGAGGATCGTGTCGACGCCCGCTTGCGCGAGATGCAGCGCGGCCGACGCGCCGAGCAAGCCCGCGCCGATCACGAGCACGTCGCACACGATGTCATGCGCGAGCGGCGCGCTGTTTTCATGGCGCGACAGCGACGCTTCGTACCAGTTCGCCGGATGCTCGCCGTCGTAGCGGGCCGGATCGCACCAGTTCCAGTTGTCTTTTTCGATGTTCAGTTGCGTTTGCTCGAAACGCGCTTCTCCCTGGATCAGGGGTTTGTTGTTGGACGTCATGATTGCACTTGCATGGTCTTGGGCCGCCTGTCGATGAGCCTGCTGGCTTCGCGGGTGGGGGCAGCCGGTTCCACATGGGTGTCAACGAGAAAGGGGGCGCGATGGCCCGTGTTGACGGCGGGCACGCTCGTGCCGCCTGGATCCCGGACTGTGCGAAAGCACGTATTGAAAGGTGCCGGGACACCCAATTTCTACACCGCAGAAATAATTCTACAGTGTAGAATAAGCTTTCGTCAAGTTTACAACTGGCGCCGTGCCGGCCTGCCAGCCCGTCTCGATGAAAGACAAACCTGCCCAGGGGCCGCGCGGCCTCGACAAGGACGCGATCGTCGCGGCCGCGCTCGCGCTGCTCGAAGACGTCGGCGAAGCCGCGTTCAGCGTGCGCAAGCTCGCGCAGTCGGTCGGCTGCGACCCGATGAGCGTGCTGTATCACTTCAAGTCGAAGGAAGGCCTGAGCCGCGCGATCGCGAATGCGCTGTCGCGCTCGCTCGTGCCGGTCGATCCTTCCCTGCCGTGGCGCGAACGGCTGCGCGACCTCGCGCGTCAGTACCGCGCACTCGCGTTGCGCTACCCGGCCGCGTTCGCGCTGCTGCAGCGGCACATGAGTACGGGGCCGGCCGATCTCGCGCACATCGAGGCCGTGCATCGCGCGCTGACCGACGCCGGCATCCCGCGTGCGGCGCTGCCGGCGGTATGCGTCGGCTGGTACGCGAGCGTGATCGGCCTCGCCGCCGCCGAAACGGGCGGCCTCACGCGTGCCGCGAACGACGTCGAACTCGCGGAAATGCACGCGCTGTCCGACGCCGGGCATCCGCTCGTCAAGTCGGCCGCCCCGCTCTATGCGCAACTCGATCCGGCCGTCGTGCACGACACGATGCTCGACGTGCTGCTCGACGGGATCGCGCAACGCGCGCGCACGGCCTGACCGGCCCACGCATCGCAAACGAAAAAGGCGCCCGAAGGCGCCTTTTCCATGACGATGGCCGCGGACCGCGCTCAGTGCTGCTGCGCGAGACCGATCTTCAGCATGACCTGATCGACGATCTGCTCGGGCGTCAGCTCGATGCTGACCTCGATCGCCTCGTCCGGGCCCGGCTCCTCGAGCGTGTCCAGCTGGCTCTTCAGCAGCGACGGATCGAAGAAATGGCCGGTGCGGCTCTTCAGGCGCTCCTGCAACACTTCGAACGAACCCTTCAGATACACGAACCGCACGTCGGTGTCGGCGCCGCGCAGCACGTCGCGGTACGACCGCTTCAGCGACGAGCACGTGAACACGGCCGTCTCGCCCGCGTGCTGCTTTTCCTCGATGGCCGCGCGAATCGTGCGCAGCCACGGCCAGCGGTCTTCATCGGTCAGCGGAATACCGTGGTGCATCTTTTCCTTGTTCGCCGCGCTGTGAAACGCGTCGCCATCGGTATAGCTGCACGACAGGCGTTCCGCCAGCATTTCGCCGATCAGCGACTTGCCGGCGCCCGACACGCCCATTGCGATCAGAATCATTGACTACCCCTTGTTACAGAACCATGCTCAGCAGCAACGTGAAACTGAGACCGAGCACCGAGATGATGGTTTCAAGCAGCGACCAGGTCTTGAACGTCTGACCCACCGTCATCCCGAAGTATTCCTTGATCAGCCAGAACCCGCCGTCGTTCACGTGCGAGAAGATCAGCGAGCCCGAGCCCGTCGCGAGCACCAGCAGCTCCGGGCTGACCGACGCGCCCGACGCCGCCGCGATCGGCGCGACGATACCGCAGGCCGTCGTCATCGCGACCGTCGCCGAACCCGTCGCGAGACGCATCAGCGCCGCGACGAACCAGCCGAGCAGCAGCGGCGACAGGTGCGCATGCTTGGCGGTCTCGACGATCTGCTGCGAGATCCCGCTGTCGCGCAGGACACCGCCGAAGCCGCCGCCCGCGCCGACGATCAGCGTGATCCCGGCGATCGGCGCCAGGCACTCGCCGCAGAACTTCTGGATCTGGTCGCGGTTGAAGCCCTGCAGCTTGCCGAACGTGAAGAAGCTCACGAGCACGGCGATCAGCAGCGCGACGTCCGAGTTGCCGGCAAAGCGCAGCAGGTTGTTCGGCAGCGACTTCGGTGCGAACACCAGGTCGGCCCAGCTGCCGACGAGCATCAGCACGACGGGCAGCAGGATCGTGAACAGCGTGATGCCGAAGCTCGGCAGTTCGCGCTTGCGGCCATCCGCGTTCGAATCGACGAATTGCGACGCGAGCGGGTTGTTTTCCGGCAGCTTCACGAACTTCGAGATCGTCAGCGCGAACAGCGGGCCCGCGATGATCGCGGTCGGCACGCCGACGACGAGACCGAATGCGATCGTCTTGCCGATATCGGCGCCGTATTGCTGGACGGCCAGCAGCGCGGCCGGGTGCGGCGGGATCAGCCCGTGCACGACCGACAGGCCGGCCACCATCGGCAGGCCGACGACGAGCAGCGACTTGCCGGTGCGCTTCGCGACGTTGAACGCGATCGGGATCAGCAGCACGAAGCCGACTTCGAAGAACACCGGCAGGCCGACGATGATCGCGACGAACATCATCGCCCAGTGGATGTTCTTTTCACCGAACCAGTCGATCAGCGTGGTCGCGATCCGTTCGGCGCCGCCCGATTCGGCCATCATCTTGCCGAGCATCGTGCCGAGGCCGACGACGATCGCAATGTGGCCGAGCGTGCCGCCGGTGCCCGTTTCGAACGACTTGACGATCTTGTCCATCGGCATGCCGACGACGAGACCGAGGCCGAGCGAGACGATGATCAGCACCAGGAACGGGTAGATCTTGTAGCGCGCGATCATCAGGATCAGCGCGGCAATCGCGATCAGCGTGAATACGAGCAGCATGCTGCCTTGGACGGCCCCCATGTGGCACTCCTCCTAGAATTGTTCGAACCGGGCGAGTCGTTGCGAGTATGCCCGGCTATGCAGGTCTCCGAAACACGGGGGGTACCCACCCCGTCAGGACGCTGAATTTTACTTATCTTTGCGATCCGCGGATAGAACCGGTTCCATCAGCAAAAACCCTCGGTAAAACAAGCACTAACGCTCGCTTTCCGAGGGCTGATTCTTCATTTCATACAAGTATTAACGGGGCAGCTGGCTCGCCGCTTGCGCGAGGCGCGTGACTTCGGCCCAGTCCTGCGCGGCGAGCGCGGCCTTCGGCGTGAGCCACGAGCCGCCGACGCACACGACGTTCGGCAGTTTCAGGAAGTTCGGCGCGGTATCGACCGTGATGCCGCCCGTCGGGCAGAACTTCAGCGCCGGGAACGGACCGTGGAACGCCTGCAGCATCGGCACGCCGCCCGCCTGCTGCGCGGGGAAGAACTTCACGATGTCGTAGCCGAATTCGAGCGCCTGGATGATGTCGCTCGGCGTCATCACGCCCGGCAGCAGCGGCAGGCCCGCGTCGAGCGACGCGAGGTGCAGCTCCTTCGTCAGGCCCGGCGACACGCCGAACGTGGCGCCCGCGCGCTTCGCCTGCGCGCAGTGCTCGGGCTTCGTGATCGTGCCGACGCCGACGACGATGTCGTCCGCGAGCTGGCTCGCGCGCTGGATCGCCTCCAGGCCGGCCGGCGTGCGCAGCGTGATCTCGAGCACCTTCACGCCGCCCGCGTGCAATGCACGCGACACGTTTTCGCCCTGCTCGACCGAGTCGAATGCGAGCACCGGAATGACCGGGCCCAGCTTCACGATTTCAGCAATCGTCTTCATTGAATTGGCTCCTTGAAATTCATGCGGCGACGCTGACGGCGGTTTCGCCGACCAGCGTCCCGAAAACCGATGCGCCCTGCTCGGCCGGTGCGGCCGCCGCACGGAACACGCCGAACAGTTCACGCCCGAAACCGACTTCGTTGTCGGCCTGGTGCTGCGGCTGCGCGACCGGGCGCGCGTGCCACTCGGCGTCGTCGACCTCGATGTCGAGCACGCCGGCTTCCGCGTCGATCACGAGCATGTCGCCCGTCTTCACCTTGCCGATCGGGCCGGCCAGCAGCGCCTCCGGCGACACGTGGATCACGGCCGGCACCTTGCCCGACGCACCCGACATGCGGCCGTCGGTGACCAGCGCGACGTGGAAGCCCTGATCCTGCAGCACGCCGAGCAGCGGCGTCAAACGGTGCAGCTCGGGCATGCCGTTGGCGCGCGCGCCCTGGAAGCGCACCACCGCGACGAAATCGCGCTTCAGCTCGCCGCGATCGAACGCTTCCTGCACGGCTTCCTGCGAGTCGAACACGATCGCGGGCGCCGTCACCTTGCGGTGCTCGGGCGCGACCGCCGAGATCTTGATCACGCCGCGACCGAGCCGGCCCTGCATCAGGCGCAGGCCGCCGTCCGGCTGGAACGGCTCGCGAATGCCGCGCAGCACCTTCGTGTCGTGGCTCTCGGCCGCGCCGTCGACCCACGTCAGCTTGCCGTCGATCAGCTTCGGCTCCTTCGTGTAGTGCGCCAGCCCCTTGCCGGCGACCGTCGTCACGTCCTCGTGCAGCAGCCCGCCTTCGAGCAGGTTGCGTACCAGGAACGCGACACCACCCGCCGCGTGGAAATGGTTCACGTCGGCCTTGCCGTTCGGGTAGATCTTCGCGAGCAGCGGCACGACCGCCGACAGCTCGTCGAAGTCGTTCCAGTCGATCAGGATGCCGGCCGCGCGCGCGATCGCGACGAGGTGCAGCGTGTGATTGGTCGAGCCGCCCGTCGCGAGCAGCGCGACGATCCCGTTGACGATCGCCTTTTCGTCGATCACATGGCCGATCGGCGTGTAGTGGCCGCGCTCGACGGTCAGGTCGAGTACGCGGCGCGCGGCCTCGGCCGTCAGCGCGGTGCGCAGCGGCGTGTGCGGGTGAACGAAGGCCGAGCCCGGCAGGTGCAGCCCCATCAGCTCCATCAGCATCTGGTTGCTGTTCGCGGTGCCGTAGAACGTGCAGGTGCCGTGGCCGTGATACGCGGCCGACTCGGCTTCGAGCAGCGCGTCGCGGCCGACCTGGCCGGTCGCGAACTGCTGGCGGATCTTCGCCTTGTCGTCGTTCGACAGGCCGCTCGTCATCGGGCCGGCCGGCACGAAGATCGTCGGCAGGTGGCCGAACTGCAGCGCGCCGATCAGGAGGCCCGGCACGATCTTGTCGCAGATGCCGAGGCAGAGCGCCGCGTCGAACATGTTGTGCGTGAGCGCGATCGCCGTGCCCATCGCGATCGCTTCGCGCGAAAACAGCGACAGCTCCATTCCCGGGTTGCCCTGCGTGACGCCGTCGCACATCGCCGGCACGCCGCCCGCGAACTGCGCGACCCCGCCGTTCTCGCGCGCGGCGGCCTTGATGATGTCGGGGAAGTCCTTGTACGGCGCATGCGCGGACAGCATCTCGTTGTACGAGGACACGATGCCGATGTTCGGCTCGCGGATCGCCTTGATCGCGAACTTGTCGTTACCCTCGAGGCCCGCGAAGCCGTGCGCGAGATTCGCGCACGACAGCGCGCCGCGTGCCGGGAACTTGCCTTGCGCGCCGTCGATGCGCTGCAGATAGGCGGAACGGGTCGATTGGCTGCGGGCGATCACGCGTTCGGTGACCTTCGCCAGAGTGGGGTGCAGCGACGTCATGCTGGGCGCTCCTGTATGCCGGCCGACACCGGCGGTTGGAATCGTGGGGACGGTCGAGCTTCGTCGATCGAACGAAGGCAGTCTAGTAGAAAAACTACAAGCACGCAATGTGGTTTCGCGCCCTCGCAACCGTTATTCCCGCCACCAGCAAGGCTTTAATCAGTGAAAACCCTAATCCACCTTACTCGACCCACGCCGAAACTTCTGCAATATCGCTAGTATTTTTATGTAGATTTTCTACAATTCGATTGCGATACACTCCCGCATCCGAACCCGATTTCCACGTGCCGTCCCATGCTGCCCCGCATTGAAGCGATCCGCCCCGAGCTGCGCCCGTCCGAGCGCAAGCTCGCCGACTACATCCTCGCCGCGCCGCGCGAGGTGCTCGACCTCGCGATGACCGAGCTGTCGACCCGCGCCGGCGTCAGCCAGCCGACGATCGCGCGCTTCTGCCAGGCGCTCGGCTGCAGCGGCTTTCGCGAATTCAAGATCCGGCTCGCGCAGAGCGTCGCGCCAGGCGTGTCGTCGGTGTACCGCGACGTCGAGCCCGACGAACCCGCGCCGGGCATCATCGGCAAGGTGTTCGACCGCACGATCGGCGCGCTGATCGAGGTGCGCAACAGCCTGTCGGCGGGCAGCGTCGCCGACGCGATCGCGCTGCTGTCGAACGCGTCGCGGATCGAGTTCTATGGCGCCGGCGGCTCGGGCATCGCCGCGCAGGACATCCAGCACAAGTTCTTCCGGCTCGGCGTGCCGAGCGTCGCGTATTCGGATCCGCACACGTTCTCGATGTCGTCGGCGCTGCTCGGGCCGCACGACGTCGTCGTCGCGATCTCGAACACCGGCCGCACGCGCGACATCGTCGACGCCGCGCGCTCCGCGCTCGCGTGCGGCGCGAAAGTCGTCGCGATCACGCAAAGCCATTCGCCGCTCGCGAAGCTCGCGACGGTCAGCCTCGCGTCGAACGTCGCCGAGGAAACCGACGTGTTCTCGCCGATGACGTCGCGAATGTCGCATCTCGCGATCGGCGACATCCTCGCGGTCGGCGTCGCGCTGTCGCGCGGCCCCGCGCTGATGGAACGGGTCGGCCGCGCGAAGGAAGCGATCACGCGGCGCCGGATCGACGACCCGACGAAGGAGTAGCGGTCGCGGCGACGCCGCGCGTAAACGAACAACGGCGCCCCGAGGGGCGCCGTTGCGCATGATTCGGCGGTGACGTACCGCCGGCCGCGCCGCCGCCGGCCGCGCCGCTCAGAACGGCTTGATCACCACCAGCGCGACCGCCGCGAGCATGCCGAGCACCGGCAGCTCGTTGAACACGCGATACCACTTGTCGGTGCGGCGGTTCTCGCCGCGCTCGAACACCCGCAGCAGGTGCCCGCAATACGCGTGGTAGACGATCAGCAGCAGCACCACGGTCACCTTCGCGTGGATCCAGCCCTGCCCCTGGCCGATGCCGATCACGAGCCACAACCACAGCCCGCACGCGAGCGCCGGCACCGCGATCATCGTCATGAAACGGAACAGCTTGCGCGCCATCAGCAGCAGGCGCCGCACCGCGGCCGGATCGGTCTCCATGGCCAGGTTCACGTAGATGCGCGGCAGGTAGAACAGCCCCGCGAACCACGCGGCGATCAGAACGACATGGAACGTCTTGACCCAGAGCATTGCCATCGGTTGTGCGCCTCGCTGTTGACTTACTGACGGCCTTCGCCGTGCCCGAGCACCACGTACTTCAGCGACGTGAGCCCTTCCAGGCCGACCGGGCCGCGTGCGTGCAGCTTGTCGTTCGAGATGCCGATTTCCGCGCCGAGGCCGAATTCGAAACCGTCCGCGAAGCGCGTCGACGCGTTGACCATCACGCTCGCCGAATCGACTTCGCGCAGGAAACGCATCGCACGGTCGTGATCCTCGGTGACGATCGCGTCCGTGTGATGCGAGCCGTAATGGTTGATGTGCTCGATCGCGGCGTCGAGGCCGTCGACGACCTTGATCGCGAGCACCGGCGCCAGATATTCGGTGTGCCAGTCTTCTTCCGTCGCGTCGACGAGCGGGCCGACGCCCGCATCGGCGAGCACCGCGCGCGCGGCCGCATCGACGCGCAGTTCGACCTGCTTGTCGCGATACAGCTTGCCGAGCGGCGGCAGCAGCTTCGCGGCGATGCCGCTCGCGACGAGCAGCGTCTCCATCGTGTTGCAGGTGCCGTAGCGGTGCGTCTTCGCGTTGTCGCAGACGGTCAGCGCCTTGTCGAGATCGGCGCGATCGTCGACGTACACATGGCAGATGCCGTCGAGATGCTTGATCATCGGCACGCGCGCCTCGTTGATCAGCCGTTCGATCAGGCTCTTGCCGCCGCGCGGCACGATCACGTCGACGTATTCGGTCATCGTGATCAGCTTGCCGACCGCCGCGCGATCGGCCGTCGCGACGACCTGCACCGCATCCTGCGGCAGGCCGGCCGCCTCGAGCCCTTCGCCGATCAGCTTCGCGAGCGCCGCGTTCGATTCGAGCGCCTCGGAGCCGCCGCGCAGGATCGTCGCGTTGCCCGACTTCAGGCACAGCGCGGCCGCGTCGATCGTCACGTTCGGGCGCGACTCGTAGATGATGCCGATCACGCCGAGCGGCACGCGCATCTGGCCGACCTGGATCCCGCTCGGGCGGAACTTGAGGTTACCGATCTCACCGATCGGATCGGCGAGCGACGCAACCTGGCGCAGCCCTTCGACCATCGTCTTCAGCGCCTTGTCCGACAGCGTCAGGCGGTCGACGAACGCCGCATCGAGCCCCTTTTCACGGGCACGGGCGACGTCGCGTGCGTTCGCCTCCTTCAGCGCCTGCGCGTCGCGCTCGATCGCGCGGGCCACGGCGTCGAGGGCCGCGTTCTTCGCGGCCGTGCTGGCGCGCGCCATCGCGCGGGAAGCGTGCCGGGCGCGGCGGCCCAGGTCGGTCATGTACTGATCGATATCCATCGTGTGACTCGAGAAGCGAGCCGCGCGGAGCGGCATGAATTCGTGGGGAAGCGGGGGACGGCCACCCGGGGACGGCCACCCGGGACGGCCGTCCGGGAGTGATGATTCGCGGGACAACCGTCCGTGCAGGGCAGCGGCCGATGTGCCGCGCCAGCTATCGAAGCATTGTAAGCGGGTTGCGCAGCGCGCGCTGAAGGCCCGAACGGGACTTAGCGTCGCACGCGACCCGCGGTCGGCGGTCGCTCGCCGCGGGCGCCCGCGACCGTCATCGCGAGCTGGAACAGCCCGTCCCACGGATCGGGCGGCGGTTCGTCCTGCGTGCGGCGGCCCGGCGTGACGGCCGTCAGCCCCTTGACCTGCCGGTCGAGCTTCGCGGCGAACGCGAGCGCCTTTTCGAGCACCGCCTCCGACACGCGGTTCAGCGCGGGCGCGATCAGTCGCTCGCGCGGCCCCCACACACGGTTCTCGCGCAGCAGCGTCGCGAGCGGCTTGCCGGCCGTCGTGCCGCGCTTGATCCGCAGCAGCGTGCGCAACTCCTCGACGACGGCCCACATCACGAGCACGATCGCCTCGCCCTCGCCTTTCAGCCCGTCGATCATCCGCGCGAGCCGCGCGGCGTCGCCGGCGAGCATCGCTTCGTTCAGCTTGAACACGTCGTAGCGCGCGACGTTCAGCACCGCGTCGTGCACCTGCTCGAACGACAGCGCGCCCTGCGGATACAGCAGCCCGAGCTTCTGGATTTCCTGGTGCGCGGCGAGCAGGTTGCCCTCGACACGCTCCGCGATGAACTGCAGCGCGCGGCGCCCGTCCTCGCCGGGCGCGGCGCGCTGGCCCTGCATCGCGAGTCGCTGGCCGATCCAGTTCGGCAGTTGCGCACGGTCGACCGGATCGATCTTCAGCGCGACGCCGCCGTTCTGCAGCGCGGTAAACCATGCGGATTTCTGCGTGGCCGCGTCGAGGCGCGGCAACGTGACGAGCATCAGCGCGTCGGGGTTGGGCGTGGCCGCGAGCGTCTTCAGCGCGTCGGCGCCTTCCTTGCCGGGCTTGCCCGACGGAATGCGCAGTTCGATCAGCTGGCGCTCGCCGAACAGCGACATCGCCTGGGTCGCGCCGAGCAGCACGCTCCAGTCGAAGCCGCGCTCGACCGTATGCACCGACCGCTCGGTGAAGCCGGCCGCGCGTGCGGCCGCACGAATGCGGTCGCACGCTTCCTGCGCGAGCAGCGGCTCGTCGCCGTAGACGGTATAGAGCCCGGCCAACCCCTTCGCGAGGTGCGGCTCCAGCGCATCAAGTCGCAATTGCATCGCTGCGTGCGCCCGCGATCAGAGCGGCGGCGGCGGCAGCGGCGCGCGCGGCGCCACGCCCGGCACCACGTCCTCCGGCGCCGGCGTCAGCGAGTGGACGATCGCGAGGCGCCGCATCAGCTGGTCGACCGCGTCGTTCTGCATGTCGCCGTACAGGATGTCGGCTTCCTGCGCCTTCGCGTTCGTGTACTGGTCGCTGTACGTCATCGCGCGGTTCAGCGCGATCGCGCTCGGCGGGATCAGCACGGTGCCGTCCTTGCTCGTCAGCGTGTAGTTCAGCGTGTAGAACAGCGCGTATTCCTGCGCGGAGCCGTACTTGTTGAGCGTCAGCGTGTTCTGGCCACGCGACTCCCACATGCGCAGCACGGCGTCGGCGTCGTCCGCCGACTTGACGATCTTCGTGTCGCTGCCGGCCTGAACGAGGCGCGTGAGCCGCGCCTCGACGGGCGCCGGCGCACCGGCCACGAACAGGTGCTTGAACGCGTAGTCCTGCTGGCCGCGCAACTGGAAGCCGCATGCCGACAGCGCGACCGCGCTGCCGACGAGCATCAAAAACGATCTGCGGATCACCTTCGCTCCTTCTGGGTACGTCCGACGGCCGGCGGCCGTCAGACGACGATGTTCACGAGGCGGCCCGGCACGACGACGATCTTCTTCGCCGGCTTGCCGTCGCTGAACTTCGCGAATGCCTCGTCGGCGACCGCCGCCGCTTCGATCGCGTCGCGGCTCGCATCCTTCGCGACCTTCAGCGCACCGCGCACCTTGCCGTTCACCTGCAGCACGAGTTCGATCTCGGCCTGCTCGAGCGCAGCCTCGTCGACCTTCGGCCACGGCGCATCGAGCAGCGGGCCGAATTCGTCCGCGTAGCCGAGCGCCTTCCACAGCTCGAACGTGACGTGCGGCACGACCGGGTACAGCACGCGCAGCAGCACGCCGTACGTCTCGCGCAGCACGGCGGGCGTCGCGCCCTTCGCGCCGTCGATTGCGTTCAGCATCTTCATCGCGGCCGACACGACCGTGTTGTACTGCAGGCGCTGGTAGTCGAAATCGGCCTGCTTCAGCACGCTGTAGATCTCGCGGCGCAGCGCCTTGTCGGCGTCGCCGAGCGTCGCTGCGTCGAACCCGGCGCGGGCGGCGAGCGCTTCGCGGTTGCCGTAGCCGAAGCTCCACACGCGGCGCAGGAAGCGGCTCGCGCCTTCGACGCCCGCGCCCGACCACTCGAGTTGCTGCTCGGGCGGTGCCGCGAACATCGTGAACAGGCGCGCGGTATCGGCGCCGTACTGGTCGATCAGCAGTTGCGGATCGACGCCGTTGTTCTTCGACTTCGACATCTTCTCGATGCCGCCGAGCACGACCGGCTGGCCGTCCGCGTTCAGCGTCGCACCGACCGGGCGCCCCTTGTCGTCGTGCGTGACCGTCACGTCGAGCGGGTTGTACCAGGTCTTCTTGCCTGCCGCGTCCTCGCGGTAGTACGTCTCGTTCAGCACCATCCCCTGCGTGAGCAGGTTCTTCGCCGGCTCGCCGAACTTCACGAGGCCGAGGTCGCGCATCACCTTGGTCCAGAAACGCGAATACAGCAGGTGCAGGATCGCGTGCTCGATGCCGCCGATGTATTGGTCCATCGGCATCCAGTAATCGGTGCGCGCGTCGACCATGGTCTCGGCGTCCGGCGCCGTGTAGCGCGAGAAGTACCACGACGAATCGACGAAGGTGTCCATCGTGTCGGTTTCGCGCTTCGCGGCCGCGCCACACTTCGGGCACGTGCAGTTCAGGAACGCTTCCGACTTCGCGAGCGGGTTGCCCGTGCCGTCCGGCACGAGGTCTTCCGGCAGCACGACCGGCAGATCCTGCTCCGGCACCGGCACGTCGCCGCACGACGGGCAGTGGATGATCGGGATCGGCGTGCCCCAGTAGCGCTGGCGCGACACGCCCCAGTCGCGCAGGCGCCACGTGACTTGCTTGTCGCCGAAGCCGCCGGCCTTCAGGTCGGCCGCGACCACGTCGACCGCTTCCGCGTAGCGCAGGCCGTCGTACTTGCCGCTGTTCACGCAGACCGCGGTTTCCTTGTCGCCGTACCACTCTTGCCATGCGTCGAGCGAGTACGTCTGTCCTTCGCTCGCGATCACCTGCTTGATCGGCAGGTCGTATTTCTTCGCGAACGCGAAATCGCGCTCGTCGTGGCCCGGCACGCCCATCACCGCGCCTTCGCCATAGCTCATCAGCACGTAGTTGCCGATCCACACCTCGACCGGCTCGCCGGTCAGCGGGTGCTTGACCGAGAAGCCGGTCGCGACGCCCTTCTTCTCCATCGTCGCGACGTCGGCCTCGGCGACACCGCCGCGCTTGCATTCTTCGATGAACGCGAGCAGTTCCGGCTTGTCCTGCGCGAGGCGCGTGGCGAGCGGGTGCTCGGCCGCGATGGCGCAGAACGTGACGCCCATGATCGTGTCGGCGCGCGTCGTGAACACGCGCAGCAGCTTCTGCTCGCCGTCGAGTTCGTACGGGAAGCCGAAGTTCACGCCGAAGCTCTTGCCGATCCAGTTCTGCTGCATGATCTTCACGCGCTCGGGCCAGCCGAGGCCGTCGAGATCGTTCAGCAGCTCATCCGCGTACTGCGTGATGCGCAGGTAGTACATCGGGATCTCGCGCTTCTCGACGAGCGCGCCCGAGCGCCAGCCGCGGCCGTCGATCACCTGCTCGTTCGCGAGCACGGTCTGGTCGACCGGGTCCCAGTTCACGGTGCCCGTCTTCTTGTACGCGATGCCCTTCTCGAGCATCTTCAGGAACAGCCACTGGTTCCACTTGTAGTAGTCGGGCTTGCACGTCGCGATTTCGCGCGACCAGTCGATCGCGAGACCCATCGACTGCATCTGGCCCTTCATGTAGTCGATGTTGTCGTAGGTCCACTTCGCGGGCGGCACGCCGTTCGCCATCGCGGCGTTCTCGGCCGGCATCCCGAACGCGTCCCAGCCCATCGGCATCAGCGTGTTGTAGCCGTTCATCCGCAGATAGCGGTACATCACGTCGTTGATCGTGTAGTTGCGCACGTGACCCATGTGCAGCTTGCCGGACGGGTACGGCAGCATCGATACGCAGTAGAACTTCGGCTTCTGCGAATCTTCCTTCGTCTTGTAGGCATCGGCTGCGCGCCAGTCGCCCTGGGCGGCGGCTTCGACGTCGGCGGGTACGTATCTCTCGTGCATGGTGTGGTTCGGGCTAGGCTTTAAGCGGCGCGACGGCTCGCGCGCAGGATTGGATCGAAAATCGTGCGTGCCCGGCGCGGGAACGGGCTGACCGGTTCCGCGCCGGGAAAAACGTCGATTATACCGCCCGTGCGGGCCCGCACGGCCGGTCGCGCGGGCCAGGGCCCGTTCACGCCAATAACGGGCTTGCGCCGCCCCCCGGAATGAATTTTTCCAAACCGGGGAGCGCGCGCCGGGGCCCGCAGCGACGGCGTATCAGGCGTATCAGGGTTTCGCGCCGGCGGCGGCCGGCGCGGCCGCGCTCCCGGCCGGCGGCACGTCGGTCACGAAGCCGATCCGCGTGAGGCCCGCGGCCTGCGCGGCGCCCATCACCTGCGCGATCACGTCGTAGCGCGTCGCGCGCGACGCGCGCAGCCGCAGCTCGGGCGGCGCGGCGCCCGCGGCAGCGGCCTTGAACCGCGCCGGCAGCGCGTCGAGCGCCACGGGCGCGTCGTCCCAGTAGAGCTTGCCCGCGTCGTCGATCGACAGGGTGACGGATTGCGGCGTGTCGCGCGCGACACTCGCCGCGACCTTCGGCAGGTCGAGCCGGATCGCGTGCGTCATCAGCGGCGCGGTGATGATGAAGATGACGAGCAGCACGAGCATCACGTCGATCAGCGGCGTCATGTTGATTTCCGCCATCGGCGCGGACGCCTTGTGGTGCTCGAGCCCGCCGAATGCCATGGTCGTTCCTCCGGAACCGTCGCGTCAGGCGCCCTGCGCGCACACGAAGACGTGCAGATCGCGCGCGAAGCCGTCGAGTTCCTCGGCGAGCTGCCGGACGAGCCGGCCGAGGATGTTGTACGCGAGCACTGCGGGAATCGCGACGACCAGCCCGAACGCGGTCATGATCAGCGCCTCGCCGACCGGCCCCGCGACGTTCTCGATCTGCGCCTGCCCGCTCGCGGCGATGCTGCCGAGCGCGTGATAGATGCCCCACACGGTGCCGAGCAGCCCGACGAACGGCGCGGTGCTGCCGATCGACGCGAGCAGCACCTGGCCGAATTCGAGACGCCGCTGCGAGCGCAGCATCGCGTGACGCAACGCGCGCAGCACGCGTTCGCTGCGCTCGATACGCGCGGCCAGCGCGGCCGGGTCGTGGTCGTCGGCCGCATCGCGCGCGGCTTCGGCGAGCGGCACGAACACGCGCTCGCGATCGGCGCCGGCCAGCGCGGCGATGCCCGCGTCGAGCGACGGCGCGCGCCAGAACGCGGCGAGCGCGCGCGGCCCCTGCCGCTTCGCGCGGACCAGCAGCCAGGCTTTCATGAAGAGGAAGCACCAGCTGGCGACGGACATCGCCAGCAGCACATAGGAGACGGCGTGCGTGATCGCATCGCCGCTTTCGAGGTAGTGGACAACGCCGGTGGGAATCGCCATCGGAGTTTCCTCGCGGTGTCAGCGCAGGCCGAGCACGTCCTGCATGTCGAACAAGCCGGCGCCGCGCGCCGACAGGAAGCGGACCGCACGCAACGCGCCCTGCGCGTACGACACGCGGCTCGACGACTTGTGCGTGATCTCGATGCGCTCGCCGATCCCGGCGAACAGCACGGTGTGATCGCCGACGATGTCGCCGCCGCGCACCGCGGCAAAGCCGATCGACGACGGATCGCGCTCGCCCGTCACGCCGTGGCGGCCGTACACCGCGCAGTCGTCGAGCGAGCGGCCGAGCGCGCCGGCGACGGCTTCGCCCATCATCAGCGCGGTGCCCGACGGCGCGTCGACCTTGTGGCGGTGATGCGCTTCGATGATCTCGATGTCGTAGCCGTGCGAGAAATGCTTCGCCGCGAATTCGAGCAACTTCAGCGTGACGTTCACGCCGACGCTCATGTTCGCCGCGAACACGATGCCGATCTTGCCCGCCGCGGCTTGCAGCTCGGCCTTCTGCTCGGCGGTGAAGCCGGTCGTGCCGATCACGAGCTTCACGTCGTGGCGCAGCGCGGCCGCAATATGGGCCATCGTGCCTTCCGGACGCGTGAAATCGATCAGGTACTCGGCCTGCGCGAACACGGCGTCGAGATCGTCGGTCAGCTTGATCCCGGTGTCCTTGCCGAGGAACGCACCGGCGTCCTGGCCGAGGAACGGCGAACCGGCGCGGTCGAGCGCGCCGACGAGCTGCGCGTCGGCATCGTTGAGAACGGCTTCGATCAGCATCCGGCCCATTCGGCCCGATGCGCCGGCAATCGCAATCTTCATGGCTTTCTACACGACAGGTCTAAAGGCGGGCGGCGCATGCCGCCCCGTTTCCGCACGCCGGCCGCTTACTGCGCCGGTGCGGTGAGCGGCTGGTTCTGCAGGTTGTCCGAGCCTTGCGGGCCGACGGGCGGCGACGCCTCGTTCGACACGTTCGGCGGCGGCGGACGATGGAACTGGAACTGCGGCTGGATCGCCGGCGCGGCGCCCGGCGGCTGGCCACCCGGCACCGGCGCGCCGCCCGAGGCCTGCGCGGCCGGCGTGAACCGACGCGAACCCGAACCCTGCCCCGACACCTGGTTGGTCGCGCGGTTCGCCGCGCGCGCCGCCTGGGCGTTCGCATCCTGGTCGACCGCCGCGCCGGACGCCGGCACGGTGGCCGGGCTCGCCGCAGCGGCAGCCTGCGCGGCGCTCGCGGCGGCCGCGGCTTCGGAAGCCTTCTTCGCCGCGGCAGCGGCCTTCGCCTTCTTGCCGCCGCGGTCCCCGTCGATGTCGGCCAGCAGGTCGAGCTCGGACGGCAGGTTGTCGGCGCCGGTCCAGCTCGTGACGCGATCGCCCGAGAAGTTGACCACGAGGTCGCGCTGCTGGACGATCGACGTCGAGCCGCGCTTGAAGTAGAAGAGATAATCCCAGCGATCCGCGTGGAACATGTCCGCCAGCAGCGGTGTGCCGAGCAGCGCGCGGACCTGCTCGCGCGTCATGCCGGCCTGCAACTGTGCGGCTTTCTCCTGCGACACGAAGTTGCCCTGCACGACGGTGATCCGATACGGCGTGATGCTCTGCGCAATGCGCTGCGTCACGCTGTCGTACGACGAACAACCCGCCAGCGCGACAACGGCGGCGGCAGCGATGATGGCACTCCGCATGCGACTCCTCTGAAAGTGCGAAAGCGATTCTGGGATCATTTCCTTCACCGTGCTGGCCCGCGTGCAGGCCGCGCGTATATCTGGAACGGCGAAAAGCCGGTAACATTGAAGCCCTGCATTGTACTCTAGGGATGCCTAGCCATGACCAATCCGACGGATCTCAAGAATATCGGGCTAAAGGCCACCCTACCGCGCCTCAAGATTCTCGAGATCTTCCAGCAGAGCCCCGTGCGCCACCTGACGGCCGAAGACGTCTACCGCAACCTGCTCAACGAGCAGCTCGACATCGGGCTCGCCACCGTCTATCGCGTGCTCACGCAGTTCGAGCAGGCCGGCCTGCTGTCGCGCAGCAACTTCGAATCCGGCAAGGCGGTGTTCGAGCTGAACGAAGGTTCGCACCACGACCACCTCGTGTGCCTCGATTGCGGCCGCGTCGAGGAATTCTTCGACGCCGAGATCGAGAGCCGCCAGCAGGCGATCGCGAAGGAACGCGGCTTCCGGCTCCAGGAGCACTCGCTCGCGATGTACGGTTCGTGCACGACCGAGAACTGCCCGCACCGCAAGCACTGAAGCGCGCCACCCGCGCACGCAAGACGGCCCGGCCGGCATCTCGCCGCCCGGGCCGTCCGCTTTTTCGGGGAATGGTGCCGCGCGCCCGGAAGGCTTACGAAAGCCCTTCGGCGCCCGCGCAGGCCGGCTCGAACTCGAGCGCCCACGCGCGTTCCAGCGGGATCTCGTCGCAATTCGGCTGCGGCCCGCCGCGATCGACGATCACGAAATCGCTGACCGCGTCGAGCGCGAGCAGCGGATGGTGCCAGACGCCCTTCGCATAATTGACGCCCTGCCAGCCCTCGGCCAGGAACGCGCGCATCGCGTCGGGCCGGAATTCGCCGGCCGGCGCGACGACGATCGCGTAGCGCGACACCGCCGCGAGCGGGATGAACGCCTGGCTGCCGTGCGGATGACGCTCCATCAGCGTGATCGCGACCGGCACCGCGCGCGGCTGCGCGCGAAACACGCTGACGAGCGGCCGGCCGCCGTCCGCGCAGACGTCGATCGTCGCGAGATCGTGAAAGCGCTCGGTCGTGCCGCCGTTGATCGGGAAATGCCGCGCGCCTTCGAGCGCGATCACGTCGCCGAACGGCGCGAACGCTTCGCGGGTCAGGCGCTCGACGCGCAGGATCGGGGTTCCGCTCATGCCGCTGCCCTCCTTCAAGCCGGCTCGCCCCACAGACGCAGGCGCGACACGCCGCCGTCCGGGAAGATGTTGAACCGCACGTGCGTGACAGGACCGAGCGCCGCGAGCTGGTCGAACGTGTGCACGTGATCCATCTGCAGCTTCTGCTCGCCGAGCAGTTCGGCCCAGAACATCGCCTGCGTGACGAGCGAATCGTCGGTGCCGCCCGTGACGTGCGCGGCCTGCAGTGAGCAGCGATCGGGGAAATTACCCTTGAAGAACGCCGTGTCGACCTCGACGCGCCGGATGATGCCCGGCCGCGCGAGCGCGACGATCGCCCAGTCGTTGCCGGGCTCGCGGCGGCGCCGCGTTTCCCAGCCGTCGCCCATGTTCACGCCGCGCCCCGGCATCAGCATCTGCGAGGCCGGGCCGAAGTGCTGGTTATTCGCGGCCACCAGATAACCGCCGTTCTCGATCGCCGCGAGATCGACCAGCTCGCCGGCCGGCACGTGACGCCAGTCGCGCTGCGGCTGGCCGTACACGCGCAGCCGCGCGAGCCCGCCGTCCGGATACAGGTTCACGCGCAGGTGCGTGACCGGCCGCGCATCGTCGACGCTCACGTAGTGATGCGAGTTGCCCTGCAGCGTCGTCGCGGGGACGATGGTGCGCCACTCGGCGTCGTCGGGCGGCGTGTCGCCGTCCACCGCGCAGGCCTCGATCGACGCGGCCGGCGGGAAGTTGCCGGTGAAGTGGCTCGTATCGAGATCGACGCCGACAATCACGCCCGGCCGCGCCAGACGCACCACGCAAAAGTCGTGGCCGGTCGTGCGCTTGCGGCGCGTTTCCCAGCCGTCCATCCACTTGCCGTGGTCGTCGTACTTGCCGGGAATGAACACGGCCGGCTCCGGATTCAGCATGCGCTCCTTCGGCGCGAAGAATTCGTCGCTGGCGAACAGCGCCTGCGCCCCGAGGCGCGGGTCGGCGAGGTTCATGTAGCGCCGCGTGAAAGCCGGCGCGTTCGGATCGAGAATGGGGGCTGCCATGTCGTCTCCATCATGTTGAGAAGCGCCGGCACGTCATCGCACCGGTCGCATGAAGTTCGGTCGCGCGGGGCGGCCAGGGGCGCCGCGCCGCGCGGGAGTCGCGTTCAGAGCGCGTGGGCCTGGTCGCCGGCGACCGGTGCGGCGCTGCCCGGCGCGTCGGCCACGTAGCGCAGCTCGCGGTTCAGCACGCGTTTCGCGCGGGCGCGGTCGATGTCGTTCTCCCACACCGCGACGACGACCGTCGCGACGCAGTTGCCGATCAGGTTGGTCAGCGCGCGGGCGATGCCGACGAACCAGTCGACCGGCAGGATCAGCACGAGGCCGAGCACCGGAATCGCGGGAATCGCCGACAGCGTCGCCGCGAGGATCACGATCGCCGAGCCGGGGATGCCGTGCGCGCCCTTCGACGTGACGAGCGACACGAGCAGCACGACGATCAGGTCGTGCGTGGACAGCGGCGTGTTGGTGGCCTGTGCGATGAACAGCACGGCGAGCGTCAGGTAGATCGAGAAGCCGTCGAGGTTGAACGAATAGCCGGTCGGGATCACGAGGCCGACGGTCGAATCCTTGATGCCCATGTATTCGAGCTTGCTCATCACCTGCGGCAGCACCGCGTCCGACGATGCCGTGCCGAGCACGATCGACAGTTCCTCGCGCAGGTAGCGGATCAGCTTGAACACCGAGAAGCCCGCGAGCCGCATCACCGCACCGAGCACGACCGTGACGAACACGAAGCAGCTCAGGTAGAACACCGCGACCAGGTAGCCGAGCTGCTTGAGCGACGCGACGCCGTACTTGCCGGTCGTGAACGCGATCGCGCCGAGCACGCCGAGCGGCGCGAGCTTGATGATGAAGCCGATGATCCGGAAGAACACGTGCGACAGTTCCTCGATCAGCGAATTGACGCGTTGCGCCTTGTCGCCGAGCAGCGACAGCGCGGAGCCGAACAGCACCGCGAACACGAGGATCTGCAGGATGTCGCCCTTCGCGAACGCGTCGATCGCGGTCTCGGGGATGATCTTCATCAGGTAGCCGGCCGTGTCCTTCAGGCTTTCGGCGTTCTTCGCGTACGTCGACAGCGACGCCGCGTCGAGCGAGCGCAGGTCGATGTTCATCCCGACGCCCGGGCGCGTGAGCCACGCGAGCACGAGCCCGATGCCGAGCGCGAGCGTCGTCATCACCTCGAAGTAGACGACGGCTTTCAGGCCGACCCGGCCGACCTTCTTCAGGTCGCCCGCATTGGCCATCCCGCTGACCACGACGCAGAACACGATCGGGCCGATGACCATCTTGATGAGCTTCAGGAAGCCGTCGCCGAGCGGTCGCAGCGACTCGGCGAAATGCGGGAAGAACGCGCCTAGCGCGACCCCCAGGATCAATGCGACGACTACCCGGCCAAACAGCGAATTGAGGAATTTCGACACGGCGCTCTCCCGATCCAACGGTTGCAGTTTCGTCTGTTCATACTGGTAAGACCAGTGATGTTATGGTGGATAGTAGGAAGCCGATATAGTGGCGTCAAGGACGGACAAAATAGGGATTTCCCGCCCCTGCGCACGCACCGCCGGCGCATCGGAAAGGGGCGGATCGTGGCTTTCCCGTAGGGCCGTCGTGCACCGCCCGCGTGCGGATTACAATGCCGGTCAGACCGGCCATCGTTCACATCATGAAAAATGTTCCGCATACCGTGACCGACGCCGCCATCGCGACGATCCGCGACCGGATCGAGGCAGGCGTGTATCCGGTCGGCAGCCTGCTGCCGGCCCAGCGCCAGCTCTCCGAGGAGCTGGAGATCAGCCGCGCGTCGCTGCGCGAGGCGCTGTCGACGCTCGAGGCGCTCGGGATGCTGCGCATCCGCGCGGGCAAGGGCGTGTACGTCGAAAGCGCGCAGGCGTCGGCCGCGCATCCGTGGCAATTCGCCGAGCAGTCGTCGCCGCCCGATACCTACCAGATGCGCTATGCGCTCGAAGGGTTCGCCGCGCGAATGGCCGCGCACGTGGTCAGCGATGCCGACATCGCGTGGTTCGAGGACAACCTCGCCGACCTGCACGTCGCGCTGACCGAAAGCGCGCTCGACGAGGCGTCGCGGCTCGATTTCGACTTCCACATGCGGATCATCCATCTGGCCGGCAACGCGGCGATCGAGTCCATCCTGCGCAGCAGCGCGGACATCATGAAGGAAAGCCAGCGCATGCCGTTCTACCGGCGCGAGCTGCTGCTGTCGACGTGGCACGAGCACCGCGCGATCGTCGACGCGCTGATCGCGCGCGATGCGGCGGCCGCCGGCACCGCGATCGAAACGCACATCGCGAACGCCGCGCAGCGCGCGGGCATCTTCTTCCCGACGCCCGGCGCGTAATCCCCCCGCGCCGCCGCCCGGCCGGTCCGGTCACCGTTCCGACCGATCGCGATACGCGCGCACGCAGTCGATGAACGCGCGGGCCGCGACGCTGCGGTATGCGCCCTTGCGCGTGAGCAGCGCGGCCGTGCGCGTCGGCAGCGGCGGATCGATCTCCAGCGCGCACAGGTCGCCGCTCTCGCGCGCGACCGCGTCGGGCAGCACCGTCGCGAGCCGGCCGCGCCGCACGAGCGCCAGCACCGCGCTGACCGTATTCGTCTCGATCGCGATCAACGGTCGCGCGTCGTGCTCGACGAAATACCGGTCGATCCGCTCGCGCGTCGCGAACGCACGGCTCAGCAGCACCAGCGGCTCGCCGCCGAGTTCGGCCGGCGTGAGCGCGCGGCGATGGCGCGCGAGCCGATGCGTGCGGCCCGTCACCAGCGCGAGCGGCTCGTCCCACAGCGGCAGCGCGTCGATGTCCGGCGCGCGCGGCGGCATGAACGCGAAACCGGCGTCGAGCCGGTCGTCGGCGAGCAGCGCCTCGATGCGTTCCTGCGGCATCGCGTCGATCGTCAGCGCGACGTTCGGATGGTCGGCATGGAACGCGTCGATCAGCGAGCCGCTCAGGTAGGCCGCGAAAGTCGGCATCATCGCGAGCCGCAGCGAACCGCGGCCGAGATCCGCGACATCGTGCAGCGCGCGCTGCCCGGTATCGAGCTCGTGCAGCGCCGCGCGCGCATGGCGCGCATAGACCTCGCCGAATTCGGTGAGCCGCACCGTGCGGCCCGAGCGGTCGAACAGCTGCACGCCGAGCGTTTCCTCGAGCTGGCGGACCTGCTGCGACAGCGTCGGCTGCGACACGTGCAGCGCGTCGGCCGCGCGCGTGAAACTGCGCTGCTCGGCGACGGCCAGGAAATAGCGGATGTGGCGGAGAAGCATCGCGGCCAACATATTGGTTTTGCCAATAGAGACCATAACGATCCAGTCTTGGACGCTATGGGTCGATTCCCGCATCATACGCACATCCGCTTCCGCGCACCGCCGCTGCCGGCGCACCGGAGCGGCACGCCCGGGCCTGCCCTGCCGCCCGCCGCACGACGATCCGCCGGCCGCCCGATCCGGGCCCGGCCGCGATCCGCCCGGCGCGCATCGGCTCACCGCCGATCCGTCGACGCCGGCCCCGATTTCCGTCACCCCGCGCAGCCGACGGCCCCGTGCCGCCGGCCGGCGCCGCCGTTTTTCGCGATCATGGAACCGCATCACGACAACCACCCTCCCCTCACCCGCGGCATGACACTGCTGTTCGCGTGCGCGTGCGGCATCGTCATCGGCAACATCTACTACGCGCAGCCGCTGCTCGCCGCGATCGCGCACAGCTTCGGGCGCGCGCCGACCGAGCTCGGCTATCTCGTCACGCTGACGCAGCTCGGCTATGCGGCCAGCCTGCTGCTGATCGTGCCGCTCGGCGATGCGGTCAATCGCCATACGCTGATCGTGCGGTTGCTGATGCTGAACGTCGTCGCGCTGGTCGCGGTCACGTTCAGCACCAACTTCACGATGTTCGTCGTCGCGAACATCGCGGTCGGCTTCGTCACCTGTTCGACGCAGCTGCTCGTGCCGTTCGCGGCGTCGCTCGCCGATGCGCGCTCGCGCGGCCGCGCGGTCGGCACCGTGATGAGCGGGCTCCTGCTCGGCATCCTGCTCGCGCGCGTCGCGGCCGGCGCGATCGCCGACGGGTTCGGCTGGCGCGCGGTGTACGGCATCGCCGCGGTGCTGGTGCTCGCGCTGACCGCAGTGCTCGCCGTGAAGCTGCCGAAGGATCGGCGCGACGCGCGGCTCGACTATGCGGCGCTGATGAAGTCGCTCGTCGCGCTGGTGCGCGCGCAGCCGCTGATCGCGCTGCGCTCGACCTACGGCGCGCTCGTGTTCGCGTGCTTCAGCCTGCTGTGGACGGGTCTCACGTTCCTGCTGAGCCAGCCGCCGTACAGCTATTCCGAAGGACAGATCGGCCTGTTCGGCATCGTCGGCGCAGTCGGTGCGCTCGCGGCGACGTCGGCCGGCCGGCTGGTCGATCGCGGCCACGGCAATGCCGCCACCGGCCTGTTCGCGGCGGCCGTGCTCGGCGCGTTCGCGCTGATCGCGACCGGCGCGCATTCGCTCGCGGCGCTGATCGCCGGCATACTGCTGCTCGACGTCGGCGTGCAGGGCATGCACATCTCGAACCAGAGCGTGATCTATGCGCTGGCCGGCCATGCGCGCAGCCGCGTGACGACGATCTACCTGACGAGCTACTTCATCGGCGGCGCGCTCGGCTCGTTCGCGGCGAGCGTCGCGTACGGCCTCGACGGCTGGCGCGGCGTGTGTATCGCGGGTGCGGCGCTATCGGGCGTACTGATCGCGCTGTGGCTCGCGTCGCAACGCGTCGGTTCGCGGCAGGTCACGCAATGAGGCGGTAGAGCGGCAATCCAGCAATTCGTTTGCGCCGCACGACGAAAAAGGCACGCGCCGCGCATCGCGGGCGTGCCTTTGTGCCAGGGGCGTCACTGCCGTCTCGACGCGCCAGCGCCGCACCGTCACGCGGCCTCGTTCGCGAAATCGATCAGCACCTTCATCGCCCGCTGGCGGTCGCCTGCCAGTTCGAATGCGAGGTTCGCGTCGCGCATCGGGAACACGCGCGTGACGGCCGGCCGCAGGTCGACGCGCCCCGCGTTGATCAACTGCACCGCCAGCGCGAATTCCGCGTGGAAGCGGAACGAGCCGCAGATCGACAGCTCCTTCGCGACCACGACGTTCTGCGGCAGGCTCACGTCGCCGCCGAGCCCGAGCTGCACGACGATGCCGCGCGGGCGCATCACGTCCAGCCCGTCGCGCAGCGCGCGCGCATTGCCCGAACACTCGATCATCACGTCGAACGTGCCCTTGCCGGCGCCGTAGCGCTCGACCCAGCCGGCATCGGCCGCCGCATTGATCGTGCGGTCCGCGCCGAGCGCGCTCGCGATTTCCAGCGGCGCGTCGACGACGTCGGTCGCGACGATCTCCGCCGCGCCGTGCACGCGCGCCGCCGCGACCGCCAGCACGCCGATCGGCCCGCACCCCGATACGAGCACGCGCTTGCCGATCAGCGGGCCTGCCCGCGACACCGCATGCAGCCCGACCGCGAACGGCTCGGCGAGCGCCGCGAGCGACAGCGGCACGTGATCGGCGACCTTCACGCACTGCACCGCGTCGCACACGAGCGCGTTGCGGAACGCGCCCTGCACGTGCGGCATCCGCATCGCGCTGCCGTAGAAGCGCATGTCGAGACACTGGTTCGGCAGCCCTTCGAGACAGTAGCGGCACACACCGCACGGCCGGCTCGGATTGACCGCGACGCGATCGCCGACCTTCACCGACGTCACGTCCGGCGCCACTGCCGCGACCGTGCCCGCGACTTCGTGGCCGAGCACCATCGGCTGCTGCAACCGGATCGCGCCGAAGCCGCCATGCCGGAAATAATGCAGGTCCGAGCCGCAGATGCCGCCCATCGCGACGTCGACACGCACCTGGCCCGGGCCGATCTCGCCCGCGTCCTGCTCCTCGACCCGCAGGTCGTTCGGCCCGTGGATCACCACACACATGCAACGCAACCGCATGACGCGCTCCTGGTTAGACGGCACTGGTCAGCCCGCCGTCGACGAACAGCGTCTGGCCGTTCACGAAATCGGACGCGGCCGACGCGAGGAAGATCGCCGCGCCGCACAGCTCGTCGACCTGCCCCCAGCGGCCGGCGGGCGTACGCTTGCACAGCCAGTCAGAAAACGCCGCGTCGTCGACCAGCGCGCGATTCAGTTCGGTTTCGAAATAGCCGGGTGCGAGGCCGTTCGCCTGGATGCCGTGGCGCGCCCAGTCGGCGCACATCCCTTTGGTCAGCATCCGCACCGCGCCCTTGGTCGCCGCATACGGTGCGATCGTGGGCCGGGCGAGCTCGCTCTGCACCGAGCAGATGTTGATGATCTTGCCGTGGCCACGCGCAATCATGTGCCGCGCGACGGCCTGCGCGACGTTGAACACGCCGTCGAGATTCACGCGCATCAGCGCATGCCAGTCGTCCGGGTCGAAAGCGTCGAGCGGCGCGCGGCGCTGGATGCCCGCATTGTTCACGAGGATGTCGATCGCGCCGACGCGCGCCTCGAACTCGTCGATCGCCGCACGGACCTGCGCGTGCTCGGCCACGTCGAACACCGCATGGTCGGCCGCGAAGCCTTCGTCGCGAAACCGGCGCGCGAGCGTCGCGGCCTTCTCTTCATTGCGATCGTTGATGACGATCGCCGCGCCGGCTTCCGCGAGCCCGCGGGCGAGCGTCAGTCCGATCCCGCGGCCGGAACCGGTAATCAGCGCACGGCGGCCGTCGAGGCGGAACCGGTCAAGCGCATGGGTCATGGATGTCTCCTCGTGCCAGTCGAGCCGGCCGCCCGTCGCGCCCGGTCTCCTGTTCACGATATCTTCGGCCGCCGGCCCGGCCCGCGCCAATGGTCTTTTTTGATCCGGTTATCATGAAAACTGATTACCGTCGCGTCGTCCCCGCCACCCATGGAACTCAAGCAATTGCGCGCCTTCGTCACGCTCGCGGAAGAGCTGCATTTCGGGCGCGCCGCGCAGCGCCTGTTCATCGTGCAGCCCGCGCTGAGCATGCAGATCAAGGCGCTCGAGGCGGAACTCGGCGCGCGCCTGTTCGAGCGCGACCGGCACAAGGTCGAGTTGAGCGACACCGGGCGCGTGTTCCTGCCGGAAGCGCGGGCGACGCTGCAGCAGGCCGCGCGCGCGGAACAGATCGCGCGGCTGTCGAGCCGCGGCGAAATCGGCACGCTGCGGATCGCGTTCGTATCGTCGGTGTTGCCGGCGCTGCTGCCGGCCGTGCTGCGCACGATGCGCGAGCGCTACCCGCTGATCGCGCTCGAACTGAAGGACATGCCGACGCCCGACCAGGTCGCCGCGCTGCGCGACCGCCGGATCGACTTCGGGATGATCCGGCTGCCGGCCGCGTATGCGGGCATCGACACGCGCGTGGTGCTCGAGGAAGGGTTCGTCGTCGCGCTGCCGCTCGACCATCCGCTCGCCGCGCACCACACGGTTTCGGCAGCCGCACTGCGCGGCCAGCCCGTGTTCGTGCTCGCGCGCCGCTACGCGCCCGGCTTTCACGACGACATGCTGCTCGCGCTGAGCCGTGCGGGCACGACGCTCGACATTGCGCAGGAGTTCGGCGAATTCACGACGATGCTCGCGCTCGTCGCGGCGGGAATGGGGATCGGGCTGATCCCGGCGGAAGCGGCCAGCGCGCTGCCGCCGAACGTGCTCGCGCGGCCGCTCGACCTGGCCGGGCATCGCAGCGGCATCGGCCTCGCGTGGACCGATCTCGACAGCCCGCTGAAGCGCGCGTTCGTCGATGCGATCGAGCACGTGACGGCGAACGCCGGGCAATAAAAAACCCGGCCGGGAAACCCCGGGCCGGGCTCGTTCGCCACGCCGGCCGCGTTGCGACGGCCGCGCGACGTGCGGGATTACTTCGCGTTCGCGAACGCGACAGCCGTATCCAGCATGCGGTTCGAGAAACCCCACTCGTTGTCGTACCAGCTCGACACCTTCACGAGGCGGCCCGACACCTTGGTCAGCGTCGCGTCGAACGTCGACGAAGCCGGGTTGTGGTTGAAGTCGATCGACACCAGCGGTGCGTCGTTGTAGCCGAGGATGCCCTTCAGCGCGCCTTCCGATGCTTCCTTCATGATCGCGTTGACTTCCTCGACCGTCGTGTCGCGCTTCGCGATGAACGACAGGTCGACGATCGACACGTTGATCGTCGGGACGCGGATCGCGTAACCGTCGAGCTTGCCGTTCAGTTCCGGCAGCACGAGGCCGACGGCCGATGCCGCGCCCGTCTTCGTCGGGATCTGGCTGTGCGTGGCCGAACGCGCGCGGCGCAGGTCTTCGTGATAGACGTCCGTCAGCACCTGGTCGTTCGTGTACGCGTGGATCGTCGTCATCAGGCCGGTTTCGAGGCCGATCTTGTCGTTCAGCGGCTTGACGAGCGGCGCGAGGCAGTTCGTCGTGCACGATGCGTTCGAGATGACCGTGTGCTCGGCCTTCAGCACGTCGTGGTTCACGCCGTAGACGATCGTCGCGTCGACGTCCTTGCCGCCCGGCGCCGAGATGATCACCTTCTTCGCGCCGCCCTTCAGGTGCGCGCTCGCCTTTTCCTTCGTCGTGAAGAAGCCCGTGCATTCCATCACGACGTCGACGCCCAGCTCGCCCCACGGCAGTTCGGCCGGGTTGCGGTTCGCGAGCACGCGGATCTTGTCGCCGTTCACGACGAGGTAGTCGCCGTCGACCGACACTTCGCCCGGGAACTTGCCGTGCGCGGTGTCGTACTGGGTCAGGTGCGCGTTGGTCTTCGCATCGCCCAGGTCGTTGATCGCGACGATCTCGAGATCGTGCTTCTTGCCGTTTTCATAGAACGCGCGCAGCGTGTTGCGGCCGATACGGCCGTAGCCGTTGATTGCGACGCGAATCGTCATGGTCTATCTCCTGATGGCTGAAAAAATTCGTTTCGTGCAGCTTCACGGTGCGACGCGCGCGAGGGGTGGCGCGCGTCGCGTATGCTTTTAGGCCAGCACGGCCTTCGCGGTCTCGACGACGTGCTCGACGGTGAAGCCGAAGTACTTGAACAGCACGCCGGCCGGCGCCGATTCGCCGAACGTGTCGATCCCGACGACGCCGCCTTCAAGGCCGACGTACTTGTGCCAGAAGCTCGTCACGCCCGCTTCGATCGCGACGCGGCGCACGCCGTGCGGCAGCACGCGTTCGCGGTACTCGGCGTCCTGGCGGTCGAACACGTTGGTCGACGGCATCGACACGACGCGGGCCGCGATGCCCTGCTGCGCGAGCGGCTCGACGGCCTTCATCGCGAGTTCGACTTCCGAGCCCGTCGCGATCAGGATGATCTTGCGCGCGACGATTTCTTCGTCCCAGTCCTTCAGCACGTAGCCGCCCTTCTCGATGTTGGCGATCTGCGCATCGGTACGCGGGTTGAACGCGAGGTTCTGGCGGCTGAAGATCAGGCTCGACGGACGATCCGCGGCGACCGCGTGAGTCCAGGCGACGGCCGTCTCGACCGTGTCGGCCGGACGCCAGACGTCGTGGTTCGGAATCAGGCGCAGGCTCGACACGTGCTCGATCGACTGGTGCGTCGGGCCGTCTTCGCCGAGGCCGATCGAATCGTGCGTGAACACGAAGATCGACGGCACCTTCATCAGCGCGGCCACGCGCAGCGCGTTGCGGCTGTAGTCGGAGAACGTCAGGAACGTGCCGCCGAACGGCTTGTGGCCGCCATGCAGAGCGAGGCCGTTGATCGCGGCGCTCATGCCGAATTCGCGCACGCCGTAGTTGATGTGGTTGCCGAGCAGCACGCCCGCGCCTTCCGGATTCGCGCGCACCGCCTTCGACGCCTTCCAGTTGGTCAGGTTCGAGCCGGTCAGGTCGGCCGAGCCGCCGAGCAGTTCGGGCAGCGCGGCGGCCAGCCCTTCGATCGCCTGCTGCGACGCCTTGCGGGTCGCGACCGTCTCGGCGCGCTCGTTCGCGCCGGCGATGATCGCTGCCGCCTTCTCGGCCCAGTCGGCCGGCAGCTTGTTCGCCATCCGGCGCTCGAATTCGGCGGCTTCCGCCGGGAACTTCGCGCGATAAGCGGCGAACGTCGCGTCCCATTCGGACTCGGCGCGCTTGCCGGCTTCCTTCGCGTCCCAGGCCGCATAGACTTCCTGCGGAATCACGAACGGCTCCCACTTCCAGCCGAGCGCTTCGCGCGTCTTCGCGATTTCTTCCGCGCCGAGCGCCGCGCCGTGCACGTCGTGGCCGCCGGCCTTCGTGGCCGCGCCCTTGCCGATCACCGTCTTGCAGCAGATCAGCGTCGGCTTGTCCGACAGCTTCGCCTTCGCGATGGCCGCGTCGACCGCATCGACGTCGTGGCCGTTCACGTTCGGGATCACGTTCCAGCCGTACGCTTCGAAGCGCTTCGGCGTGTCGTCGTGGAACCAGTTGACGACGTCGCCGTCGATCGAGATGCCGTTGTCGTCGTACAGCGCGATCAGCTTGTTCAGCTTCAGCGTGCCCGCGAGCGAGCAGGCCTCGTGCGAGATACCTTCCATCAGACAGCCGTCGCCGAGGAACACGTACGTGTGGTGATCGACGATCTTCGCGCCGTCACGGTTGAACTCGTCGGCCATCAGCGCTTCGCCGAGCGCCATGCCGACCGCGTTCGCGAGACCCTGGCCGAGCGGGCCGGTGGTCGTCTCGACGCCCGGCGTGATCCCGTATTCCGGGTGGCCCGGCGTCTTCGAGTGCAGCTGGCGGAAATTCTTCAGCTCCTCGATCGGCAGGTCGTAGCCGGTCAGGTGCAGCAGCGAGTACAGCAGCATCGAGCCATGGCCGTTCGACAGCACGAAACGGTCGCGGTCGGCCCAGTGCGGGTTCGTCGGGTTGTGCTTCAGATGGCGCGACCACAGCGCGACGCCGATTTCGGCCATGCCCATCGGCATGCCGGGGTGGCCGGAGTTCGCTTGCTGGACGGCGTCCATCGCGAGCGCACGGATCGCGTTGGCCATCAGGGTGGTGGAGGCGGGAGACGAAGTCGTCATGTCGAGTCCGGAGAACGAGTCGAGGAAACGGGGGCACGGCGGCATCCGGAAGCTCGAGCGTCAATCGTTCCCGGCGCGCGGTGCGGCGCCTGACGGACGCGAAGCGGACGGAGCCAACGGACGGGGCTGCAAAGCTCGTCATTTTAACAGATGGGCTGACATTTCCCTTGTCGGCGCATCGTGTTCCGGCACGGTTTTCCACCAAACCGCCCGCCTCCTATAATTCAGGCGTCGGAACTGCCCGCCCCAGCGGCCCGCCCGTGAGCACGACCCTTCTCTTTCACCCTACGCCCGACGCCACCTACGGCTTCCCGAATGCGCGGCGGCTCGCGCACGTCGCGTCCCCGCACCAGCAGATCGAAGTCTGGGAAACCCCGCAGCTCGGCCGGCTGTTCACGCTGGACGGCCGGCCGATGACGTCGGTCGGCGACGAGTACGTGTATCACGAGTGCATGACGCACCCGGCCGCGCTCGCGCATCCGTCGCCGAAGAAGGCGCTCGTGCTCGGCGGCGGCGACGGCGGCGCCGCGCGTCAGTTGCTCAAGCACGCGTGCATCGAACGGATCGTGATCGCCGAACTCGACGACGAGGTGGTCGGGATGGCGCGCCGCTATCTCGACGACGTGCACCAGGGTGCGCTCGACGACCCGCGCGTCGAGGTCGTGATCGGCGACGCCGCGCATTTCGTCGAGGCGACGATCGAACATTTCGATCTCGTCGTGTTCGACCTCACGCCGCCCGATTCGCCGGCGGCCGGCCTCTATACGCGCGCGTTCTACGCGCGGCTCAAGCGGATCCTCACGCGCTGCGGCGCGATCTCGATGCATCTCGGCTCGCCGGTGTTCCACGCCGCGCGCATCGCGGCGCTGCTCGACGACCTGCGCGCGAGCTTCGCGGTCGTCGATCCGCTGTCCGCGCACGTGCCGCTGTACGGCTCGCAGTGGCTGATGGCGATCGCGAGCGACACGCTCGATGCGGCCGCGCTGTTCGCGCACGATGTCGACGAACGGCTCGCGGCCCGCCGCGTCCACGGCCTGCGCTACTACGATGCGCGACTGCATGCGTCCCTCTTTGCCCTGCCGCGCGCGCTGCGCGATACACTGGGCGTTCGCCGCTGAACATCCGGACGGCCGCAACGTTCCGTTGTTCCAGCATGAGACCGGCGCAGGCGCGAGAAGCGCCGACACTGTGCAACAGGAGATTTTCATGACCGATCCACGTCCGGCCAACGTGCCTTGGTTGACGCCCTACCTGGCCGTGCGCAACGCGCGCGCGGCCATCGAGTTCTTCCAGGCCGCATTCGGCTTCACGGTGCGCGACGTGCACGACGAGGACGGCGCGATCATGCACGTCGAGATGGCCTATCGCGGCCAGCTGATCGTGATGTTCGCGCCCGAAGGCGCGTTCGGCTCGCCCGCGCTCACGCCGAAGCACGCGAACGCCACCGCGCCGCAATCGTTCTATCTGTATGTCGACGACGTCGACGCCACCTGGCAGCGCGCGCTCGACGCGGGCGCAAAATCGCTGAGCGCGCCGCAGGATCAGTTCTGGGGCGACCGGTTCGCGCAGATCGAGGATCTCGACGGCTACCGCTGGGCGCTCGGGTGCCGTCTCGACGCATGACCGAAACCGCCACACGCATGACCGAAGCCACCACCACCGCGGCCGTGCCGCGCTTTTTCGTCGACGCCGCGCTGCGCGCCGACGCCACGCTCGCGTTGCCGGCCGACGTCGCGCGCCACGTGCAGGTGCTGCGCCTGCAGCCCGGCGACGTGCTCGCGCTGTTCGACGGCACGGGCGGCCAGTACCGCGCGCGGCTCGTCGAGGTCGACAAGCGCAGCGCGCTCGTGCAGGTCGATTCGTTCGAGCCCGCCGAGGCCGAGCCGCCCTATCGCGTGACGCTCGCGCAGGGGATCGCCGGCGGCGACAAGATGGACTGGGTGATCGAGAAGGCCGTCGAGCTCGGCGTCGCAGCGGTCGTGCCGCTGTCGACCGCGCGTGGCGTCGTGAAGCTGTCCGGCGAACGCGCGGACAAGCGCGTCGCGCACTGGCGCGGCGTCGTGCGCGCGTCGTGCGAGCAATGCGGCCGCAACCGCGTGCCCGACGTCGCGCCGGTCATCGGCTTCAGTGCATGGCTCGACGCGCTGCCGGCCGCGCCGGCCGACGGCGAACTGCGGCTGCTGCTGTCGCCGCGCGCGAGCATCCCGTTCGCGTCGCTGCCCGACGCGCCGCCCGCGGCCGCCGTCACGCTGCTGATCGGACCCGAAGGCGGGCTGTCGCCCGACGAGGAAAATGCAGCTCGCGCACGCGGGTTCACCGCGCTGTCGCTCGGGCCGCGCGTGCTGCGTACCGAGACGGCCGGCGCGGCCGTGCTCGCGGCGTTGGCGGCGCGCTGGGGCGGGTGGTAAAAACGCGTCGGCGCGCCGCGTTCAACGGCTCGCCCCACACCGTGCTTCGCGCGCCACGCCCTGCAGCCGGACGCGAATCGCAGACGCAAAAAAGCCCGCTCGAAGCGGGCTTTTGACGGGTCGTTCGGCGAATCGGCCACGCGGACCGATGCGCTTACGCGAACGAGTAGAACACGCGGAACGCGACCTTGCGCTCGGCCCAGAATTCGGCCGCCTCGCGAAACACGTCGAGCAGCGTTTCGCGCCCTTCCTTGTCGAATTTCTGCGCGATCGGCAGCCCTTCGAGGACGATCACGAAGCCGGGCTGCGCGCCGGCCTTCGCAACGAGGTCGGTCAGGCAGTCGTACAGCGCGTCGTAGTTCTTCCCGAAATGCTTCGGAAACAGGAACGAGGTCGCGATCGTTTCCATCACTTCCTGCTTCGACTGCGCGGCGCCGCAATACGCATACAGGAAATGCTGGCCGAGCCGACCGGCTTCGTCGGCGAGATCCTGCACGCGGAACGCGCGGATCGACTGCACGAGATTGGGTCGCACGGTCGTGAAAAGGCTCATAGGCTCCTCGTTCGATGAAAGCCCGGGCTCGGCTTCCTGTTGCTCCGGCGTGCCGCCGGCCTGCGCCGCCGCGTGCAGCTGAATCACACGCTGAAACAGATTGCCGTCGCCGGCCGCGAACAGTTCCGCCGCCGCCGTATCGTGCGCGTAGATGGAGTCGCTCATGCCATTCGTCCCGAAGTCATTCAACAATACGTTTAAAACTGTTGTAGTGGTCGCCCGTGTAATAACAGTTGTCGATCCGGCGCAACGGACCGCCACAGACGATCCGGCGCGCGCCGCGATTGCGCGCACGCGGCGTCGGCACCGTGTACTCATGGTAGTAGCCGCGCTTCGCCTTCGGCAGGATCCGCTCGCGATTGCCGAATACGACGCCGTCTTTCTCGTACGGATAGGGGCCGCCGGCGGCGATCAGGCTTAGCGTGGTCACGGCCTCGCGCGGAAGACTGGCAGTCGGGATCGTATCGAGCCCGCTGGCAGCCACGTCGGCCGGAACGGCCTCCCGTGCGTAAGCGGCGGAAACCAGACTGCCCGTCGGCGTGCCGACGATACCCATCGCGAACATCGCGAAGACGGACGCGAGCGCGCCGTTGCGGAGCCACTTGCGTGCCATGAACCAGGGTTCCCGCTGTTAAATCAAGTAGTTGACGACCAACAAAGGCGTTAGCGTAGCGTTATTGGCCGCGCGAATCAATGTCCGTTTGGGAATCGAAAGCCTCGCGATGCCGCGAATTCCGCATTTTTTACCGAAATCGCACTACATTTATCTTACATAAGATAGAATGCGTGCGGCACCTCTCGGTGGGCAAGAACTGCCTCCTTGCCTCGCTCGCTGCCTGGAGTGGAGAGATGCTGCTGTTGCTTTGCGGGAAGCGTGTGTGCGCCCTGCCCGGCGGCGTGCCCGTTGCGGGCACGCCTCTTTTTGCTTTTGTTTACAATTTTCCCGGGCGCGCCACGCCGGTTCGACCGGGTGGCGCGTTCGTTCTGGCTCAGCGCGCGGCGTTCACGTCGGCGACCAGCAGCGCCGCCATGTTGACGATGCGACGAACGGTCGCCGATTCGGTCAGCACGTGCACCGGCTGCGCGGCGCCCAGCAGGATCGGCCCGATCGCGATGTTGTTGCCGGCGGCCGTCTTCAGCAGGTTGTACGCGATGTTGGCGGCGTCGATGTTCGGCAGGATCAGCAGGTTCGCGTCGCCTTCCAGCGTCGATTCCGGCAGGATCTCCTTGCGCAGCGCCGCATCGAGCGCGACGTCGCCGTGCATCTCGCCGTCGACCTTCAGTTCCGGTGCGGTTTCCTGCAGGATCGCGAGCGTATCGCGCATCTTCTTCGCCGACGGTGCGTTGCTCGAGCCGAAATTCGAGTGCGACAACAGCGCGACCTTCGGCTCGATGCCGAACCGGCGCACTTCTTCCGCGGCCATGATCGTGATCTCGGCCAGTTCTTCCGGGGTCGGATCGACGTTCACGTGCGTATCCACGAGGAAAATCTGGCGGCCCGGCAGCACGAGGCCGTTCATCGCCGCGTACACGCTGCAGCCCGGACGCTTGCCGATCACCTGGTCGATGAAGTGCAGGTGGCGGTGCGTGGTGCTGATCGTGCCGCAGATCATCCCGTCCGCTTCGCCCTTCTTCACCAGCATCGAGCCGATCAGCGTCGTGCGGCGGCGCATTTCGACGCGCGCGAGCTGCTCGCTGATGCCCTTGCGCGCCATCATCTTGTGGTACGTCTGCCAGAAGTCGCGGTAACGCTCGTCGTGCTCGGTGTTGACGACCGTGAAATCGGTGCCGGGCGTGAGGCGCAGGCCGTAGCGCTGGATACGGTGCTCGATCACCGACGGGCGGCCGATCAGGATCGGCTTCGCGAGCTTTTCGTCGACGATGATCTGAACGGCACGCAACACGCGCTCTTCTTCGCCTTCCGCGAACACCACGCGCTTCTTCTCTTCCGGCGCGGCGCGCGCGATCTGGAAGATCGGCTTCATCGTCGTGCCGCTGTGATACACGAACTGCTGCAGGTGGACGCGGTACGCCTCCATGTCCTCGATCGGGCGGGTCGCGACGCCGCCGTCCATCGCGGCCTGCGCGACGGCCGGCGCGATCTTCACGATCAGGCGCGGATCGAACGGCTTCGGAATCAGGTATTCGGGCCCGAACGACAGATCCTGGATACCGTATGCGGTCGCGACGATGTCGCTCTGCTCGTGCTGCGCGAGCTCGGCGATCGCGTTGACGGCCGCGATCTCCATTTCACGCGTGATCGTCGTCGCGCCGACGTCGAGCGCGCCGCGGAAGATGAACGGGAAGCACAGGACGTTGTTGACCTGGTTCGGGTAATCGGTGCGGCCGGTGGCCAGCACGGCGTCCGGGCGCACTTCGAGCGCGAGCTCCGGCAGGATTTCCGGCGTCGGGTTCGCGAGCGCGAGGATCAGCGGGCGCTCGGCCATGCCCTTCACCATCTCCTGCTTCAGCACGCCGGCGGCCGACAGCCCGAGGAAGATGTCCGCGCCGTCGATCACCTCGGCCAGCGTGCGCGCGTCGGTCTCGCGCGCGAAACGCTCCTTGTCCGGATCCATCAGCTCGGCGCGACCCTTGTAGACCACGCCGGCCAGGTCGGTCACCGTGATGTTCTCGAGCGGCAGCCCGATGTCGACCAGCAGGTCGAGACACGCGAGCGCGGCAGCGCCCGCACCGGACGCCACCAGCTTGACCTTCTTGATGTCCTTGCCGACGACCTTCAGGCCGTTCGTGACGGCCGCGGCCACGACGATCGCGGTGCCGTGCTGGTCGTCGTGGAACACCGGGATCTTCATCCGCTTGCGCGCTTCGCGCTCGACGATGAAGCAGTCCGGCGCCTTGATGTCTTCGAGGTTGATCCCGCCGAAGGTCGGCTCCAGCGCGGCGATCACGTCGACGAGTTTGTGCGGGTCCGACTCGTTCAGCTCGATGTCGAACACGTCGATGCCCGCGAACTTCTTGAACAGCACGGCCTTGCCTTCCATCACCGGCTTCGACGCGAGCGGGCCGATGTTGCCGAGACCGAGCACCGCCGTGCCGTTCGTCACGACGCCGACCAGGTTGCTGCGCGCGGTGAAACGCGCCGCGTTGAGCGGATTCTCGACGATCTCCTCGCACGCGTACGCCACGCCCGGCGAATACGCGAGCGCGAGGTCGCGCTGGTTGATCATCTGCTTGGTCGGGGCGATCGCGATTTTGCCGGGGGTCGGAAATTCGTGATAGTCGAGCGCGGCTTCGCGCAGCTTGGCTTTGGAGGAGGCTTGGGTGGACATGTGTCTCGTGACGGGCGGATTAGAATAACTGTTCGACGGCATTGTAGCGCCAATCATCGGCCGCCAGACCGGCGATTCGGGTGCAACAGCCGCGACAAAAATGTACTGGATAGTGCAGGAGCGCCGCCACTCGCCTCGTACAATGCCGTTCCTTTCACCGTTTCGGATCGCCCGCCGTGCCAGCCGCCCTCTCCGAGTTTTCGCTGATCGAACGCTTCTTCACGCGCCGCGCCGCGCAGGGCGCGCGCGCGTCGACGCTCGGCATCGGCGACGATTGCGCACTGATTGCGCCCCGATCCGGGAAATTGCTGGCCATTTCGACGGACATGCTGGTGGAAGGCCGACATTTCTTCCCCGACGTCGCGCCCGACGCGCTCGGTCACAAGACGCTCGCGGTCAACCTGTCGGATCTCGCCGCGATGGGCGCTGAGCCGCGCGCGTTCACGCTCGCATGCGCGCTGCCGCGCGCCGATGCGGCGTGGCTCGAGGCCTTCAGCAACGGGCTGTTCGCGCTGGCCGAGCGATACGGCTGCGAGCTGATCGGCGGCGACACGACGAGCGGGCCGCTGAACCTGTGCGTGACCGTGTTCGGCGAAGTCGCGCCGGACGCGGCGCTGCGGCGCGATGCCGCGCGCGACGGCGACGACGTGTGGGTATCCGGCACGCTCGGCGACGCGCGCGCGGGCCTCGGCGTCGCCCGCGGCGAGTGGACGGCCGGCGCGGACGAAGCCGCCGCGTTCCGGCGCGCGCTCGAGCGGCCCGAACCGCGCGTCGCGCTCGGCCTCGCGCTCGCGGGCGTCGCGCACGCGGCGCTCGACCTGTCGGACGGCTTGGCCGGCGATCTCCAGCACATCCTGACGCGCTCGAACGTACGCGCCGAGATCGACGCCGACGCGGTGCCACGCTCGGCCGCACTCGCGACGCTGCCGGCCGACGTGCAGCGCCGCTGCACGCTGGCGGGCGGCGACGACTACGAACTGTGCTTCACCGCGCCGGTGGCAGCCCGCGCGGCGGTCGAAGCGGCGGGCGCCGCGGTCGGCGTGCCGGTCACGCGAATCGGTACAATACGCGCGTTGTCCGCGCCGTCGGCGCACCCCGCCATCGCGTGGCGCGACGCCGCCGGCGCGCCCCTCGCTCTCACGTTGCACGGCTTCGACCACTTCCATGCAGACTGATCCGACGCCCGCGCGCGCCGCGGCCGAGCCCGGCGCCGCGCCACCCGCGCCGACCCGCGTGACGGCCCGCTTCATGCTGTCGCACCCCGCGCATCTCGTGTCGCTCGGCTTCGGCAGCGGCCTCGCGCCGATCATGCCCGGCACGTTCGGCTCGCTGTTCGGCTGGCTCACGTTCGTCGTGCTCAACCGCTACCTGACGGTGCCCGAATGGTGGGCGCTGATCGCCGTCGGCTTCGTGGCCGGCGCGTGGGTCACCGGTTTCACCGCGAGAAAGGCCGGCGTGGCCGATCCGGGCGCCGTCGTCTGGGACGAGATCGTCGCGATCTGGCTCGTGATGCTGTTCGTCACGCCCGCGACCTTCGTCGGTCAGCTGTGGGCGTTCGTCGCGTTCCGCTTCTTCGACATGCTCAAGCCGCCGCCGATCCGCTACTTCGACCGCCGCCTGAAAGGCGGGCTCGGCATCATGGTCGACGACCTGGTCGCCGCGTTCATGACGTTGCTCGTGATCGCGCTGTGGCGCTCCGTCGGCGGCTGACCGATTTCCCGACTCCCGTTTCCCGACGCGCATGCCAACCGATTCCGTCGTCCATCAGCTTGCGATCCGCGCAGGCAACAAGCTACGTGACGAGCACCTCACGCTCGCCACCGCCGAATCCTGCACCGGCGGGATGATCGCCACGGCGATCACCGACATTTCCGGCAGCAGCCAGTGGTTCGAGCGCGGCTTCGTCACCTATTCGAACCAGGCCAAGATCGAGATGATCGGCGTGCCCGCCGACCTGATCGACAAGCACGGCGCGGTCAGCGAGCCCGTCGCGCGCGCGATGGCCGAAGGCGCGCTGCGCAACAGCCGCGCGCAGGTCGCGCTGTCCGTCACCGGCATCGCGGGCCCGGCCGGCGGCAGCGAGAAGAAGCCGGTCGGCACCGTGTCGTTCGGCTGGAGCAACCGGCTGCATACCGATGTCGAGACGCTCGTGTTCAAGGGCGATCGCGAACAGATCCGCACGCAGGCAGCCGCGCATGCACTGCGCGGGCTGCTGAAGCTGCTCGACGAGCGCGAAGGCTGACCGGCCCGGGCGCGTGCCGCGCCCCTGTTCGGTTATTGAATCGCGTCGGGCTTCACGACGATCCAGTTCTTGTCCGCCGTCACCGGCAGGCCGAGCGACTTCTGCTTCGCGGCCGATTCGTCCGACCACGCGCGGATCTGCGCCATCTGCTTGTCCTTCTTGTTGACCCACACGCGCACGCCGCCGCGCGCGACGTCGGTCGCGTTCAGCAGCATGTAGCCGTCGGACGTCGGCGTGTCGCCCGCGACGAGCACCGGCTTCTTCCACTGGTCGATCCAGCCGACGATCGAACCGAGCTTGCCTTCGTACCACGTCATCGGGTTCATCAGGAACGGCGTGATCACCAGCGCGCGGTTCGCGGCCTCGTCGTACTTGCCGGCCTTGATCTGCAGCCGCGACGTCGTCAGCGCGCCGGTCGCCGGATTGCGCAGCAGCGTCGTCACGCCGATCACGTTCTGCGGCTTCACGTTGTAGCCGTACTTCGGGTCGGCCAGCACGAGCCGCGCGAGCTCCTCGTGCGCGGCCGTCATCACGTAGACCTCGATGCCGTTCTCGCGCAGCGCGTTGTACAGCTCCTGCATCCCGCGGAAGAAGCGCGGCGGATTGACCGTGCCGTCGACCACCTTGTCACCCTGCCAATAGCGGATCGGGATCGGCTTGCCGTCGGCGAGCATCGCATCGACGTGGCGCTTCAGGTCGGCGAGCGACTGGCCGGCGAACGCCTGCGCGATCCACGGATAGCAGACCAGATCGTCGATCTCGCACAGCCGGTAGTAGTAGCTCGTCAGCGACTCCTTGTAGTCGGCGGAATCCTTGAACGGGATCAGCTTCAGCGACGGGTCGAGCGCGTCGCGCGTCAGCACGCCGCGATTTTCGAGGTACGGCAGCAGCGATTCCTCGAGGTCGTAGCGGTAGGTCGTGTTGTCGGCGTCGAACACCGCGTAGTCGCCGCGGTTCGCGTGCGCAGCGATCATCGCGTTCAGCGCCTTCGCGCTGTCGGCCGGCCAGTGCGACAGATCCGCCGCATGGGCGAACGTCATGCACAGCGACGCGGCGAACGCGCTCAGAAGACGGCGGGACAGCTTGGGCATGGCGTCGCTCCCTTTCTTGACGTTTTCGTGACGGATCGATGACAAGCCGCAGCATCGCGCGATTGGTGCGCGGGGATGCGGTGCGGAAGCGACGGGAAGTTGTCCGCGTGCGCCAGCGCGCGCCGGGCCGGCAGAGGAGCGGAAAAACGGGAGGGAAGCGGCGGGCTCGCGCGTGGGAGCACGCCGGCGCCGGCTGCCCGGGCGGGCGCTGGCGCCGGCCCGGACCACCGGTGCGAACGATCAGCGATGCGCGTTGATCGTGTCGCGCGTCTTCTGCGCGGCGAGCGCCGCGGCTTCGGCGAAATCCTCGCCCTTGCTCGCGTACAGGATCGCGCGCGACGAGTTGATCATCATCCCGGTGCCGTCCGCCGTGCGGCCTGCGTTGACGGTCGCCTGCACGTCGCCGCCCTGCGCGCCGATGCCGGGAATCAGGAGCGGCATGTCGCCGACGATCCCGCGCACGATCTCGATCTCCTTCGGGAACGTCGCGCCGACCACGAGGCCGAGCTGGCCGTTCTTCGCGTTCCATTTGTTCGCCGCGAGGTCGGCGACCACCTGGTACAGCGGCCGGCCGTTCGTGTCGAGGAACTGCAGGTCCGAGCCGCCCGGGTTCGACGTGCGGCACAGCACGATCACGCCCTTGCCTTCATGCTCGAAGTACGGCTCGACCGAGTCGTAGCCCATGTACGGATTCACGGTGACGGCGTCCGCGCGATAGCGCTCGAACGCCTCGCGTGCATACTGCTCGGCCGTGCTGCCGATGTCGCCGCGCTTCGCGTCGAGGATCACGGGCAGGCCCGGATGCTGCAGATGGATGTGCGCGATCAGACGTTCGAGCTGGTCTTCCGCGCGATGCGCGGCGAAGTAGGCGATCTGCGGCTTGAACGCGCTCGCGTACGGCGCGGTCGCATCGACGATCTGCCGGCAGAATTCGAAGATCGCGTCGGGCTGGCCGTCGAACTGCACGGGAAAGCGCGACGGCTCGGGGTCGAGGCCGACGCACAGCAGCGAATTCGTGCGTTGCCACGCGGCGCGCAGCGATTCGATGAAAGTAAGCGGGGAAGACATGGCGGGTACTCGCGGCAAACCGTTGGTAGACCGCGTATTTTACCCGCGTCGCCGGCGCCCCTCGTGTGTCGCGGCATTGCTGCGCGCATCGGCGCGCTCGACGGTGAACGCGAAACGCCGCGTGAGCCGCTCGCCGGGCGCGAGCAGCGTCATCCCGTGCGCGGCCGCGCCGCCCGGCAGGTTCACCGCATTGATCGGATGATCGACCGGCTCGAAGCAGAAGAAATCCTCGCCCGGCGGCGTGTAGAGCACGTATGCGTCGGCGTCGGCCGCGACGGTCAGCGACAGCCGCCGGCGCGGCCAGCTCACCGTCGCGTGGCCGCCCCAGCCGGTGAACGCGTGATTGACGAGCGTGGCCGGCAGCGGATACGCGACGCCGAACTGCCAGGCCGGCGGCACGCTGACGTGCCGCACCGGCAGGAAATCGGCGCCCGACAGCCACAGGCCGCCCGCCGCCGCGGCCAGCTCGGTCGCCACATCGCGCACCAGGAACGGATGCACGCCGAGCCCGAACGGCAGCCGCGCGCGTCCCGCGTTCTCGATCGTCAGCGCGATCGACAGCGTCGCGTCGTCGAGCTCGAACGACTGGATCGCGCGGAATGCATACGGCGCGCCGGCCGTCCGGTCGAGCGACAGTTGCAGCGACGTGTCGGTCGCATCGTCGACCTGCCACGGCGCGAGCCAGCCGTCGCCGTGGATCGGCAGCGGCTCGTCGCGACGGTTGCGCGGCACCGCGACCTTGCGCCCGTCGCATTCGAAGCGCCCGTCGCCGATCCGGTTCGAATACGGCAGCAGCGGATAGCATGCGAGCTCGTTCGGGTCGGTCGCCGTCTCCGGGTGCTCGCAACGGCGGAACACCGGCACCAGCGCGCCGTTCTCGCCGCGCCAGTCGAAGCGCGCGATGCCGCCGCCGAGGTGCGGCAGCACGTCGAGCCGCAGCGACGCGTTCGACAGCGTGACGGCCGCCGCATGCGCGGCGCCGACGCCCTGCGCGAACACGGCCGTCTGCGGGCCGGGGCTGACCGGCTGGGCGGCGGCGGCCAGGCGCGCGCGGCGCGACTGGCTGGTGGACGACGATGCGCGCGAGGACGTGGCGGTCATGGTGAGCTCCTTTCCTTCGTCGAAGAAACGATGCAGGTCGGTGCGAACGGTCAGGCCCAGCCGCCATCGACGATCACGTCCTGCGCGGTGATCATCCGGCTGTCGTCGGCCGCGAGAAACAGCGCCATCCGGGCGAGGTCGGCCGGCAATAGTTCGGCGTCGATGCACTGGCCGGCCTTGATCGCCGCGCGGCCCGCGTCGTCGAGCCACAGCCGGCGCTGCTTGTCGGTCATCACCCAGCCCGGCACCAGCGAATTCACGCGAATGCCGAACGGGCCGAGATCGCGCGCGAGGCCGCGCGTCAGGCCCTGCACGGCCGCCTTCGCCATCACGTAGACGGGATAGCCGCCGTTCTTCAGCATCCAGCTGATCGAGCCGAGATTGATGATCGCGCCGCCGCCCTGCCGCTTCATGTCGTCGATCACCGCCTGCGCGGCGAAGAACTGGTGACGCAGGTTCACCGCGATGCCCGCGTCGAACGACGCGGGCGTCACGTCGCCGATCGCGTGGCGCGTGTCGTTCGCCGCGTTGTTCACGAGCACCGCGATCGCGCCGATGCGCGCGCGGATCGCGTCGATCGCCCCGCGCAGCGCATCGATGTCGGTCAGGTCGCACGGCAGGAACAGCGGCGCATGGCGCACGTGCGCGAGGCGTTCGGCCAGCGCGGCGCCGGCCGCCGCGTCGAGATCGACGAACGCGACGCGCGCGCCCTGTTCGGCGAAGTGCTCGACGAACGACGCGCCGATGCCGGTCGCGCCGCCCGTGATCAGCACCGCGCGATCCTCGAGGCTCGGGTAGCGCGCGAAGCGCGCGTCGCTCGCGGCGTGCGAGTCCGGCGCGGAAGTATCGATGGTCATGCGGATCGTCTCCGTGGAAACAGGTCGGTCAGTCGCGTACGCCGCGGTTCTTCAGCTGGTCGAGCAGCACGGCCGCGAGCAGGATCGCGCCACGCACGAGGTACTGGTAGAACGCGTCGATGTTCAGCAGGTTCATCACGTTCTCGACGGTGCCCATGATCAGCACGCCGATCACGACGCCCGAGATCGTCGCGCGGCCGCCCATCAGCGACACGCCGCCGAGCACGCACGCGGAGATCACGTTCAGCTCGAAGCCCTGCGCGGCGTTCGGCTGGCCCGACGTGATGCGCGACGCGAGAATCACGCCCGCGAGGGCTGTGACCGCGCCCTGGATCAGGAAGATGTACACGCGCGTGCGTTCGACGTTGATCCCCGCGAGCCGCGACGCTTCCGGATTGCCGCCGATCGCGAGCGTGTTGCGGCCGTACACGGTCTGGTTCAGCAGCACGCCGAAGCCGATGAAGCACAGCAGCGTGACCCAGATCGGCAGCGACACGCCGAACATCGACATCCCGCCGAGCGCGATGAAGGTATCCGACGACACGCCGACCGCCTGCCCCTTCGACACGATGAAGCCGAGCCCGCGCACGATCTCCATCGTCGCGAGCGTCGTGATCAGCGCGTTGATGCGCAGGTACGCGATCACCGCGCCGTTCACGAAGCCGATCGCGGCGCCGGCCGCGACCGCCGCGACGATCGCGACGAACGTGTTGTCGGTCGCGTTCAGCACCATCGCGCACAGCACGCCCGAGAACGCGACGGTCGAGCCGATCGACAGGTCGAAGTCGCGCGACGCGAGACAGAACATCATCGTGCACGCGACCATGCCGATCTGCGAGATCGACAGCGCGAGGCCGAGCATGTTGTCGATCGAGAAGAAGTGATCGACGGTCAGCGACATCGTGATGAACATCACCGCGAAGATCGCGATCAGGCTGTATTCGGTCAGATGCTGCCACCACTTCTGGCGGTCGCTCTGCTGCGGAACCAGCGCGTCGGCCGACGGCTTCACGGCGGCGCTGGCCAGGTTTTCGTTGACTTGCATGATGTGTCTCCTGCTCCTGCATCGCGCGGCCCGCGCCGCGCGTGTTCGATTCGAATGTCGTATGCCGCGTCAGGCCGCCTCGGCCGCGCTCGTCTGCGGCAGCGCGAGGTTCAGCACCGCGTGCTCGTTCGCCTGCGCGCGCGGCAGCTCGCCGGCGATCCGGCCTTCGCGCATCACGACGATGCGGTCGGACACGCCGAGCACTTCCGGCAGTTCCGACGACACCATCACGATCGCGCAGCCGCGCTCCGCGAGCCGGTAGATCACGTCGTAGATCTCGTGCTTCGCGCCGACGTCGATGCCGCGCGTCGGCTCGTCGAGGATCACGACCTTCAGGTCGGGCTCCGCAAGCCAGCGCGACAGGATCGCCTTCTGCTGGTTGCCGCCCGACAGGAAGCGGATCTTCTGGCGCCGGTTCGGCGTCTTGATCTTCAGCCGCTGGATGAAGCGGTCGGCCGTTTCGCTCTCGGCCTTGCCGTTGATGAACAGACCCGCGCGCAGCGAATGGCGGCGGCAGCTGATGTTGATGTTCTCCGCGACCGACGCGATCGCGATGATCCCTTCTTCCTTGCGGTCCTCGGGGCACAGCACGATGCCGTGGCGGATCGCGTCGCCCGTGCGCTTCACGTCGATGCGCGCGCCGTCGAGCGTCAGCACGCCCGCGCGCCGGCGGTCCGCGCCGTACACGAGCCGCATCAGCTCGCTGCGACCCGCGCCGACGAGCCCGAAGAAGCCGACGATCTCGCCCGCGCGCACCGAGAAGCTCGCCGGTTCGCGCAATGCCGGCCCGTCGATGCATTCGGCGGAAAACCGCACGTCGCCGAGCGCGCGCGGCGCGTAATGGTAGATGTCCGCGATCTCGCGCCCGACCATCTCGGCGACGAGCCGCTCGCGCGGCACGTCGGCCAGCGCTTCGTGCGACGCGATCTTGCGGCCGTCGCGAAAGATCGTGCACGCATCGCACAACCGGTAGATCTCGTCCATCCGGTGCGAGATGTAGATCAGCGCGCGGCCCTGCGCACGCAGGTCGTCGACCAGCTTGAACAGCACTTCCGTCTCGCGATGCGACAGCGAGCTCGTCGGTTCGTCGAGCGCGATCACGCGCGCGTTGCGCATCAGCGCCTTGCAGATCTCGACCATCTGCCGCTGCGCGATCGACAGCCGCCCGAGCCGCGCATCGGGATCGAGATCGACGCCCATCTCGGCGAGCCGCTCGCGCACGTAACGCTTCGCCTCGCGTTTCCTCACCCAGCCGAACGCGTTCGGCAGGCGGCCGAGCAGCAGGTTTTCCGCGACCGTCAGGTCGGGCACGTACTGCAATTCCTGGTGAATCACCGCGATGCCGGCCGCGATCGACGCGGCCGCATTCGCGAACTGCACGGGCTGGCCGTCGACCAGCACGCTGCCCGCATCGGGCTGATATTCGCCGCCGAGAATCTTCAGCAGCGTCGACTTGCCCGCGCCGTTCTCGCCCATCAGGCCATGCACCTCGCCCGCATGCACGTCGAACGAAATGCCATCGAGTGCGCGCACGCCAGGAAACACCTTGCCGATATTGTCAAAACGCAGTGCCGCTGACACGTCGTCTCTCCACTTCAGAATCGATCGACCGCCGGCCGCCGCATCGCCGCGGCAGCCGGCGGGCCGCTTACTTCGACGCGAGCCCCATCTCCTCGCGCACCTTCGCCACGTTGTCGCGCGTCGCGAGCATGCCCGTCGTCAGCGTCAGCGGCGGCGGTGCCTTGCCCTGCGTGATCCACGCGTACATCAGGTCCGAGGTTTCCTCGCCGTGGCGCTTCGGGCTGATGATCACGGTGCCGTAGAAGCCGGTCGGCTGCGGCTTCTTGAACTCGTTCAACGCCGAATCGGAACCGCCGATGCCGATGCCGATCATGTTGTCGGCCTTGAAGCCGCGCCCTTCGGCCGCGCGCACCGCGCCGAGCACGGCCTCGTCGTTCAGGCCGTACGCGACCCAGTGCTTGAACTGCGGGTTCTTGGTGAGTGCGATGTTCGCCGCGTTGAACGCGTTCTCGGTGTCGGTCTTCGCCTGCGGTGCCGCGATCACGTTCGCCTTCGGGAAGCCGGCGGCGACCAGCGCGTCGGTCGCGCCGCTCGTGCGGTCGTGCGCGGTCGGCAACTGCTCGTAGGTGATGTCGATCGCGCCGACGTCCTTCATGTCCCAGCCGCGCTTCTTGATCTCGGCCGCGATGCCGTCGCCGACCTGCTTGCCGATGTTGTACGCGGAAATCCCCATGTGCGGCACCGACTCGATCGGCTTGCCCGCGCCGTCGACGAGGCGGTCGTCGACCGTCATCATCTTCAGGTTGTGCGACTTCGCCTTCGCGACGATGCCCGGCCCGAGCTTCACGTCGGGCGTGCAGATGATGAAGCCCTGCGCCTTCTGCGCGGACAGGTTGTCGATCGCGCTCATCACCTTCTCGCCGGACGGCGCGCCGATCTTCACGAGCGTGAAGCCCTTCTGCTTCGCGGCGATCTCGGCGAATTTCCATTCGTCCTGGAACCACGGCTCCTCAGGCTGCTTCACCAGGAAGCCGATCTTGACCGGGTCGGCCGCGTGCGCGACCGGGCTGCCCATCACCACCGCGGCCGCAGCGGCCAGCGTTACGAACGTTCTGCGTTTCATCTCCAGTGTCTCCTTGTTTTCATCGAACAGGATGCAGCCGCTTGTTGGTTTCGACGCAGCGTGCGCGCGGCCGTCGCACGTGCGGTCTTTCGAATCGTTACGTCAGTTGCGTCAGTCGTGATACAGCGCCGCGCGCCCGCCGTCGACGGTGATGCACGCGGCGTTGATGAACGGCGCCTCGTCGGACGCCAGGAACACGGCCGTCATCGCGACCTCCTCCGGGCGGCCGATCCGCTTCATCGGCTGCAGCGCGAGCGTCTCCGCGCGCGCGGCGGCCGGATCGGGCTGCGCGTCCCACCAGTCGCGCGTCAGTTGCGTCTCGATGTAGCCCGGCGCGATCGCGTTCACGCGCACGTTGCGCGCCGCGTATTCGATGCCGAGCGCACGCGTCAGGCCGAGCACGCCGTGTTTCGCGACCGGATACGGGAAGCAGCCCGGGATGATCCTGAACGCATGCGTCGATGCGATGTTCACGATGCTGCCGCGACCGCGCTCGACCATGCCCTCCAGCGCCGCGCGGCAGCCGTGCCACACGCCGTCGAGATCGACCGCGAAGCAGCGCCGCCAGTCGTCGTCGGTCATCGTCAACGGATCGGCGAACACGTTGATGCCCGCGTTGTTCACGAGCACGTCGAGCGGGCCGAACGTCGCTTCCGTCCGCGCGAGCGCATCGCGCACCGCCTGCTGCCGCGCGACGTCCGCCTGCAGCGGCAGCACGCGCGCGCCGTCGCATTCGTGCGCGATCGCGGTGGCCGTGTGCTGCGCCTGCGGGAAGTCGAGATCGACGAGCGCGACGGCCGCGCCTTCGCGCACGAACGCGCGCGCGATCGCGGCGCCGATGCCGCGGCCCGCGCCCGTCACCATCGCGACCTTGCCCGCGAGGCGGCCCATCATGCGGCTCCGCCGCGCGCCGCGCGCAAGCCGACCTGGAACGCGCGCGCGTTCGCCGCGGTCGTGTCGGCCGACTGGCCCGGGCGATACAGCGCCGAGCCGAGCCCGAAGCCGTTCGCGCCGGCGTCGAGGAACGGCCGCATGTTGTCCGGCGCGATCCCGCCGACCGGAATCAGCGGCACCGCGCGGTCGATCACCGCGCGCCAGGCCTTCACGACGCTCACGCCGAGCTGTTCGGCCGGGAACATCTTCAGCACGTCGGCGCCGTTCGTCAGCGCCGCGAACGCTTCGGTCGGCGTCGCGACGCCCGGCGCGCTCGCCAGCCCGCGCTCGCGCGCGCGGCGGATCACGGCCGCGTCGCTGTGCGGCATCACGATCAGCGCGCCGCCCGCATCCTGCACGCGGTCCACGTACTCGGCGCGCAGTACCGTGCCCGCGCCGACGATCATGTCGTCGGGCAACGCGCGGCGCAGCTCCGCGATGCTGTCGAACGGCTCCGGCGAGTTCAGCGGCACCTCGACGATCCGGAAGCCGGCTTCGTAGAGCGCGCGGCCGTGGTCGGCCGCTTCGGCGGGCGTGATGCCGCGCATGATCGCGATCAGCGGGCACGCATCGAACGCGCGCATCAGCGCGGCGTGGGGCGTGTATGGCGCGGGCAGTGTCAGGTCGGACGACATCGAAAGTTCCTCCGCAAGCAGTTCATTGATCCGCGCAGACGGGCTCGCCGTCCGCGCGCACGAGCCCGGCACGCGACGCGATCCGCCACAGGCCCAGCTCGGTCGCATGCGCGGCCACGCGCGCATGCGCATGGCCGAATACCTGGAGCGCGTCGACGTAACGCGAACACAAGCCGTCGTCGCCGATCAGCAGCAGCGGCTGATCGGCGAGCGCGATGCCGCGCTCCGCGAGCATCGCGTCGAGCGCATTGAGCTCGTGACCGATCAGCAGGCCCGACAGGTAGTCGCCCTGCGCATCGGGCGCGAGCCGGTCGGTCAGCCCCAGCGTGCGCGTGCTGAAAATCGTCGCGAGCAGCCCCGTGTGCTGCGCGCCGCGTGCGACCGATACGCCGCGCACGAACGCGTCGCGGTCGGGCGACGCACCCGGGCGCATCGTGCGGCCGAGGATCGTGTGATCGCGCAGCGCCGCGAACAGCTCGCCGGTCATGAAGGTCTGGAAGCGTTCGATCAGCCCGTCCTTCACCCACGCCCATTTCGCATGCGTGCCCGGCAAGCCGATCAGTACCCCTGAACGATCGGCGCCAAGCGTGGGATCGCTCGCGAGCGCGCCGACGATCTGCGTTTCTTCGCCGCGCATCACGTCGGGCAATTCGCCCGTCGCGATCACGCCCGGCACGATCGAGACCGTCGCGCCGCGCGACGTCGTCACGGTGATGAGCCCCGCGACGAGCGCGTCGGCGCCGGCCGGCACCGCGACGTACGGCGCTTCGCGCCAGCCCTGCGCGCTGCCGACCATCCCGGCGGCGAGCACCGGCAGGCCGGGCGTACGGTCGAGCCAGTCGCCGCACGCTTCCTCGAACACCGCGTCGAACGCGCGCGCGCCGCCGCCCGGCACGTGCATCACGCCGGCCGCCCGGCTGCGCGTGTCGATCGGCACGCCGTGCGCGTCGTACAGATACGCGCGCAGCGACGTGGTGCCCCAGTCGAGCGCGATCAGCGACGGGGAGGCGGAACTGGCATCCGGAACGGGCCGGGTCGAAGTCGTCATCGTTTGATCCTGCGGGTACCCTGCGGCGGGCTCCAGCCCAGTTCCGCGGAAATGGCTCGCGCTTCGCGCTGCACGAGCGGAATCAGTTCGTCCATGCGGTCGTGCGGCATGTACGGAATCGTGCTCGCGACCGACACCGCCGCGACGATCGCGCCCGACGCGTCGCGGATCGGCGCGGCCACGCAGCGGATCGACGCCTCGTTTTCCTCGAGATCGAACGTATAGCCGCCGGCCGCGTAATGGGCCATGCGCTGCAGGAACGCGCTCGTCTCGGGCCGGTTGTCGGGCTTGAAGTTGACGCCGGCCAGCGCGCGCCGCGCGGCCTCGAACAGCGAGCGCCACAGGTCCGGATCGAGGTCGAGCATCATCGCCTTGCCGATACCCGTCGACGCGAGCGGCATCCGGTGGCCGACGCGCGAGCGCATCTCGAGGCCGCGCGTGCCGGGAATCTTGTCGATGTACAACACGTCGTCGCCGTCGCGCACGCCGAGATGGATCGTGTCGAGCGTCGCTTCCGCGAGCGCCTCGAGATGCGGCCGCGCCACCGCGGTGAGCGGCATCTGCTCGAGCGCGATCGTGCCGAGCTCGATCAGCTTCGGGCCGAGCAGGTAGCCGCCCTGCACCTGGCGCAGATAGCGCGCCTGCACGAGGCTGCTGACGAGCCGGTGCGTCGTGCTGCGCGTCGTGCCGAGCGCGGCGCCGATCGCGCGCATGTCGCGCGCGCCGTTGGCGATCGCCTCGAGAATTGCGAGGCCGCGCAGCAGCGTCTGCGTGCCGGCCTGCTGCGCGGCGAGGTCGAGCGGCGTGCTGGTCGCGCCGATGCTGTCGGTCAGCGACGCATCGTCCGGCATCGCGCGCCGGGCGTCGAGGGCAAGGGAGTCTGGCATCTTGGTCATGGGGCGGGGCTTCTTCAACGGAATCGGTGAAGCCGCCCGCGCGGCGCCGGAACTGCGTCCGATGCGGCGGCGTGGCGGCGGTCGATGCACCGAGTAAAGCGCCCGGCGAACTTCATGGAAGGTGTCTCCGTGTGCGACGGGCGCCGCGCGATGCGTGGGTCCGAAGCTGTCGATGTGCTTCGGATTGTAGGAGCGCGCGCATTCGTCTCCAATATTTGAATGCGTTGCCCAGATAATGAGAATTCCGGCTAAATCCAAGGCGAGCCCGACATTCCGGCCGCGCCATGCGCACGGGGGCGGAACCCGCCGTTCCGCAGGTTCCGCCCCCGTTTGTTCTCCGCGTGCCGCGCTTACTGCTGGCTCGTGCTGCTGCGCGCCTGCATGTAGCGCTGTACGTCCGCGAACGACACGCGGCCGCTACCGGCGGCATCCATCTGCCGGAAATGGTTCGCGACATAGCCGAGGCCGGCCGCGCGCGCCTGCGCCTCGGTGATCGACCCCGTGTTCTGCGTGTCGGCCGCGCTGAACTGCCGCGCGAGCTTGCGCACCACCTGCGCGTGCAGCGCGGCGCCGGTCGTCTGCGTGCCGGCGGTCGCGTGGCGCGCGGCCGGCGGCACGTACGGGTCGCCGAGCTGCGCCTGGCGCGCGCGCGCCGGTGCGGCGGCGTCGCTCGCCTGCGCGAACGCGGAGAGGGATGTTGCGGCGCCGGCGCATGCGAGCGCCGCGGCAACGACGATGAAACGATTCTTCATGTCAGGCTCCAGTCTGGAATGAGGTCGTCGACGGCCGGCGAGCAGCGCCACCTGGGGCGCCTGTCGCCGGCCTCACGCATCGCATCAGTGCGCGGCCGCGCCGTAGAAGGTCACGAGATCGGCTTTCTCCTGCGGACGCGACGTATCGTCGAGATAGACCATGTGCCCGCCCTGATAGTCCTTGATCGTCAGGTTCGGTTGCGTGCCGAGCCGCGCGAGGTCGAGCTCGGTCTGGTAGAACGGCGTCGCGATGTCGTGATACCCGTTCAGCGACAGCACCTTCAACTGCGGATTCAGCGTCAGCGCCGCGGCCAGATCGGGAATCGTGTCGGGCATCGCGAGGCCGTCGTGCGTCCAGTCCCACGTGTTGATCGCATTGCTGCTCACCGAGTAGGCCGACTGCGCGGTGTACTTCAGCTCGTTCGGCAGGTAGCTGCCGATCGTGTCGGTGAACGGCTTCGTGATGAACGAGCTGGACGGATCGCCGTCGGCCGCGAGCGGGCTCGACACGGGCACGTTCACGCGTGCATCGTAGCGGCCGATCAGCGTGCCCGGAATCAGCGACAGCTGGAAGCTGTTGTCGAAGAAGGTCGGGACCACGTTGAAGTCGGCATTCCACAACGCCTGCTTCACGCCGGTCGAATTCGCCATCGTCGTGACGAGATTCGGCGGCGGCGGCGTGTGGCTCGCGAGGTACGCGTTCACGGCCGGCGCGTAGCTGCCGGCCGTCAGCAGGCGCATCTGGTCCGCATACTGCGGCAGGTTCGACGGGTTCGGATTGTCGAGCTGATAGTACGCGCCGACCGTGCCGTACGACGGCACGAAGCCCGCGCAGCTCACAGGGCTCGCGCCCCTGTTCGAGTTGCCGACATAGTCGCTCGCCATGTCGCAGTTCGTGTTGTAGTTCAGGATCGACGACTGCAGCACGATGCCGTCGAGCTTCACGCCGGCCGTCTCGAGCAGGTTCGCGAGCACGTCGGTGCGCGGCGTGCCGTACGACTCGCCGAACAGGTACTTCGGCGAAGCGCTGCGCTGGTTCACGCTCAGGTAGCGCGTCACGAAATCGCGGAACGCGCCGGCGTCCTGGTCGACGCCCCAGAACGTCTGGTTCGTGTTCGGCGCGACCGCTTCCGAGAAGCCGGTGCCGATCGCATCGACGAACACGAGGTCGGTCGTGTCGAGCAGGGTTTCCTGGTTGTCGACGAACGGGAACGTCGACGTGTTCGCGTTCGGGTCGCCGGTCTGGATCCGGCGCGGGCCGAACGAGCCGAGGTGCAGCCACACCGACGCCGAGCCGGGGCCGCCGTTGTACAGGAACGTGACGGGCCGCTTCGCCGCGGGCTGGTTGTCGGCCGTGTAGGCGACGTAGAAGAACGATGCTTCGGGCGCGCCCGTCTGCGGATTGCGGGCGACGAGGTGGCCGGCGGTGGCCGTGTACCGGATCGTCTTGCCGTTCAGCGTGATCTGATGGTGCGTGACGGCGGCCTTCTCGACCGCGGCGGACGCGTCGAGCGACGCGTTTGCACTCGACGAATAACTGTTCGGATCGTTGTACGCGCGGTCGACCTGACCGGCGGGATCGGCTGAATTCGCGACGCTCGCGGCAGACGACGACGTCACGTCGTCGTTGCAGGCCGTCAGAATCAGCGAAGAACACACCACCCCCAACAACAGCTTCGCTTTGCTCGCTGGCATCGTTGCGTTCCTTCTCTCGGATGTTTTTTGTGTCGAGCGGCCGGATAAGCCACCCCCCGCCTCGATTGCGGCCGATAAGCCGAGGCGCTGGCCAATATACGCGAGCCCGTCAGCTTTGAAAAATTTTGAAATATTTGGCGTGCAAGCGGTGCAGCGCACACCTTTCAGGAATGCTTCGATTCGCGAAACGTTGCATTTCACGGCGCTTTCAGCGACTTTCGCGTTTACCCGCGGCGGCTAAAAAAGCACGGATTTCGTGCGATGTCGGTCAACAAAATCGCGCACTTATCGGTATTGCTCAGTAAAGCGAAATAGACGGATTCGTCTAAAGGATGTGGCCCGAAATGGCGGCGACACGGATGCGCTGCAGCGCACCAATCGCGCGTCGACGACGGAATGGACAACGCAGCAGCGCGGGCGCGCCGCTCACTCCGATTGCGGCAGTTCGGCCGCGCCCATCCGGCGCGCGATGACCGCCGCGCGCTGCGCCTGATAGGCCGAGCCGCGATGCGCATCGAACCAGCGCGGCTTCGGCAGCATCACCGCGAGACGCGCGGACTGCCACGCGCCGAGCCGGCTCGCGGGAATCTTGTAGTAATAGCGCGCGGCCGCTTCGGCGCCGTACACGCCGCGCCCCCATTCGACCGAATTCAGGTAGATCTCGAAGATGCGCTCCTTGTCGAGCACCGTTTCGAGCATCCACGTGATGATCAGCTCCTGGCCCTTGCGGATGTAGCTCTTCTCGCGCGACAGGAACAGGTTGCGTGCGAGCTGCTGCGTGATCGTCGAGCCGCCCGCGACGATCCTGCCGCGCGCCTTGTTCTTCTCCCACGCCTGCAGGATCGCGTCGACGTCGTAGCCGTTGTTGGTCGCGAAGGTCGAATCTTCGGATGCGATCAGCGCCCGCTTCAGGTTGCGCGAGATCTGGTCGTACGGCACCCATTGGTGCCGGATCTGCGCGGGCGGCGTGTCGCGCGACAGCCACCACGCGTCGGTGCGCATGAAGGCGGTCGAGCCCGGATTCACGAACGACCACAGCGCGATCTGCGCGAGATAGAACAATTGCGTCGCGAGCCACGCGCCCGCGAACACCGATCCCGCGTAGACGGCCCAGCGAGCGAGGCTCACCGTCCGCGTGCGCTGCGTGCCGCTCACCGCCACCACGTGCCGCGCTCCGTTCAGCTCGCCGCGAGCGCCTGGCGCAGCGCGGCCAGCACCGGTGCGCCGTCCGGCCGCACGCCGCGCCAGATGAAGAACGATTCGGCCGCCTGCTCGACCAGCATCCCGAGGCCGTCGGCCGTGCGCGCGCCGAGCGACGCCGCGTGCTGCATGAACACGGTCGGCTGCGCGCCGTACATCATGTCGTACGCGAGCGTGCCGGCACCGAACGCCGCGGGGTCGCATTCCGGCAGCGCGGCGTCGAGGCTGCCGGCCGTCGCATTGATCACCACGTCGTACGGCTCGGCCCGCACGACGCCGGGGCCACCGCCCGCGAGCGTGCAGCCCGCGTCGTGCGCGGCCTGCATGAACTGGCCGACGAGCGCTTCGGCCTTGCTCGCGGTGCGGTTCACGATTCCGATCGACAGCGGCGCGCGATCGAGCAGCGGCAGCACGACGCCGCGCGCGGCGCCGCCCGCGCCAAGCAGCAGGATGCGCGCGCCGGCGAGCGACACGCCGAGATTCGCCTCGATGTCGCGCACGAGGCCGACGCCGTCGGTGTTGTCGCCGTGGAGGCGGCCGTCGGCGTCGACGCGCAGCGTGTTCACCGCGCCTGCCGCCGCCGCGCGCGCCGACAGCGTGTCGGCGAGCCCATGCGCGTCCAGCTTGAACGGCACCGTCACGTTCGCGCCGCGCCCGCCTTCGGCGACGAACGCGCGCACGGCTGCCTCGAACCCGTCGATCGGTGCGAGCCGGTGCGTGTATTCGATCGGCTCGCCGGTCTGCGCGGCGAATTGCGCGTGGATGAACGGCGACTTGCTGTGCGCCACCGGGTTGCCGAACACGACATAGCGGTCGGCGCCGCTCGTCGACGCAGCTGCGCTCATGATGCGCGCCCCTCTTCGCCGTCGTTGCCGCTCGCGGCTTCGCCGCCGTCGGCCGCCGCGCCGTCTGCCTCGGCCAGCGCTTCGGCCTCGGTTTCCGCCGACGCGTCTTCCGCGTCGACCAGCGTGTCGTCGCCGCCTTCGGCGTCGTCCTCTTCGTCGGCCGCGTCGCCGCTCGTCACGGTCGGCGCGTCGAGCACGTTCAAGAGGCGCACCGACGCCTCGATCGTCAGCTCGTCGAGCGACATCACGTCGAGCAGCACGCGCGTGCCGCGCGCATGCACGCCGAGCCCCGGCACGTGCAGCAGCAGCGGGATTTCCTCGAGGCGCACGAGATCGCCCTTCACGACGCTCGCGACCACCTGCTTCTTCTGTTCCTGCGCGAGCCAGCGCAGGCACCAGAAGTACTCCATCCGGCGCTGGTAGTCGGCGTAGGCCGTATACGTATCGTCGAAGCCCTGCACGACCGCGTAGAGATCGGCGTCCTTCGGCTTGAACGGCGCGGCGAGCTTCGCGGTGACGCCGTGCTGCACGCACGCGAGCAGTTGCCACTGGTTCACGAGGTCGACGTAGCGGCGCAGCGGCGACGTGCTCCACGCGTACTGCGCGACGCCGAGGCCTTCGTGCGGCGCGGCCGTCGTCTGCATCCGCGTGCGCTTCGGGCCCGGTGCGCCGAAGCCGCGCTGCGAGCGGTAGATGCCCGGCACCGTGTGGTCGTGCAGGAACGCGCCCCAGGTCGAGTTCGCGAGGATCGCGAGCTCCGACACGATCAGGTCGAGCGGCGAGCCGCGGCGGCGCGGCGTGATCGTCACGTGCTCGCCTTCGACGTAGAAGTTGTAGTCGGTGTTGCGCTGCACCTCGCGCTTCAGGCCGTAGCCCGCGCGCGCGACCTGGCGCTTCTCGAACAGCGCCTGCGCGAGCGGCCACAGCACGGCGATGTCGTCCTTGTGCGGGTAGTCGCCGGTGCCGGCCGCGAGCGTCTCTTCGTTGACGAGCTCGTCGAGCGTGTTGTGGCGCAGGTTGCTCTTCACGAACACGAGCTCGGCGCGCGTCTCGCTTGCGACGATGTCCTGCGTGTCGCGGTTGACGATGATGTACAGCGACAGCGCCGGGCGGTAATCGCCCTCTTTCAGCGTGAACACGTCGACGACATCGTCCGGCAGCATCGTGATCTTGTCGCCCGGCATGTAGACGGTCGACAGGCGCGCGCGCGCGATCGCGTCGACCGCGTCGCCGCGCACGATGCCGAGCGCCGGCGCCGCGATGTGCACGCCGATCCGCACGCGGCCGTCGGCCAGGTGCTCGACCGAGAACGCGTCGTCGATTTCGGTGGTCGTGATGTCGTCGATCGAGAACGCCTCGACGTCCGCGCGCGGCAGATCGTCCGGCAGCGGGCCGACCGTGACGGGCGGAAAGCCCGTGCCGTGCGGGAAGAATTCCGCGAGAAAGCGCGCTTCGTGCAGCGCACGCGGCGACTCGATGCCGCCGCAGTCGAGCATCAGCCGCGCCGGCGACACGCCGCGCGCGCCGGCCGCCGCTTCCATCGCCTTGTATTCGATCGAATTCTTGTCCGGCCGCGTGAGCAGCCCGAGCACCTTGCCCGCGAACGCTTCCGGCAGCTTGCCGGCCTTCAGCTCCTCTTCATACTGCGCCTGCACCAGCGCCTGCTGGCGCTTGCGCTCGAGCGACGCGAGCGCCATCTTGAGCTGCTCTTCCGGCGCGCGCTGGTACTGGCCGCGCCCCTTGCGACGGAAGTAGACGGGCGAGCCGTGCAGCCGCAGCACCAGCGCCGCGCGCTCGACCGGGCCGTACGTCGCGCCGAAGTACTCGGCGGCCAGCGCCGTGTACGCGAACTCGTCGGCCGGCGCGCATTCCCACAGGAAGTCCAGATCGATCTGCTGCGCGGCCGTGTCGGCCTCCTGCATCAGTTCGCCCGCGGCCGGCTTGTCAAATTCGATCAGCACGTCTTTCGCGCGCACCTTCGCACGCCGCCCGCCGGGCAACTCGACCTGAAATGCGTCGCCCTGGCGCGACAGCACGCTGCCCGCCTTGAAACTGCCCGATTCCTCGAAGAAAACGTTCACTCAGTACTCTCGTTCAGACTGCCGGGCGCCGCGTCGGCGGCGCCGCATGATGATGGGGATTCGATCGGCACGCGGCCGGTTAAGACGTCTTTCCGTCGCAAAACGCGAGAACGTCGTCGACATAGTCGGCAAATTCGCTGATCCCGTGATCGCTGCCGTCGATCACGCGGGTTTTCGCGCCCGGGTAATGGGCCAGCATCTCGCGGTAATCGAGCACTTCGTCGCCGGTCGCCGCGAACAAATAGTAGCGGTCGGCGCGCGTGATCGCCGGCACGCGCAGCGCGTCGAGTTCGTGCAGATGCCGGCGCTCGACGACGATCGTGCCGCCGCCGTGCCACAGCGGCTGTTCGCCCAGATGCTGCTCGAGATCGCGCTGCGGCACGATCGCCGGATTCAGCAGCACGGCCTTCCAGCCGTGCTTTTCGGCGAGCCATGTCGCGTAATAACCGCCGAGCGAGCTGCCGATCACGGTGACGTCGCGGGCACCCGCGACCTCGGCTTCCGCGACGGCGATCGCCTCGAGCGGCGACACCGACAGCGACGGGCACCGCCACTCGCCGGTGCGGCCGAGTTCGGCCATGCGCGCGGCGAGCAGCCGCGACTTCTGCGATTCCGGCGACGACCGGAAGCCGTGCAGATACAGGATCACGTGCGGCTCCCGAGCGCATCGAGCAGCTTCTGGTGCACGCCGCCGAAGCCGCCGTTGCTCATGACGAGCACGTGGTCGCCCGGACGCGCGGCCTCGACCACCGCCTTCACCAGCAGATGCAGATCGTCGAATGCGCGCGCGCGGTCGCCGAGCGGCGCAAGCGCTTCGGCGAGATTCCAGCCGAGCGCGTCGCGCCCGGTCGGCGCGCCGTAGCCGAACACGAGATCGGCATCGGCGAGGCTCGCCGGCAATTGCGACTTCATCACGCCGAGCTTCATCGTGTTCGAGCGCGGCTCGAGCACGGCGAGGATGCGGGCATTCTGGCGGCCGATGCGCGCACGAAGGCCGGCGATCGTGGTGTCGATCGCGGTCGGATGGTGCGCGAAATCGTCATAGACGGTCACGCCGTCGACGCTGCCGCGCACTTCCATGCGGCGCTTCACGTTGCGGAACGATGCGAGCGAAACGGCCGCCTGCGCGGGCGGCACGCCGACGTGGCGCGCGGCGGCGATCGCCGCGAGCGCGTTCATCCGGTTGTGGTCGCCCTGCACCTGCCACGCGACTTCGCCGACGCGCTCGGCGTGCGAATACACCGCGAAGCGCTCGTCGACCGGCACGCCGTCCTCGGCCGGCAGCGCTTGCCAGCCGCCGTCGACGCCGAAACGCTCGACCTCGCTCCAGCAGCCGCGCGCCAGCACGCGCTCGAGCGCATCCGAGCGGCCGTTCGTGACGATCCGGCCGACCCCGGGCACGGTGCGTACCAGATGATGGAATTGCGTCTCGATCGCGGCGAGATCGGGGAAGATGTCGGCGTGATCGAATTCGAGGTTGTTCAGTACCGCGGTACGCGGCCGGTAGTGGACGAACTTCGAGCGCTTGTCGAAGAATGCCGTGTCGTACTCGTCGGCCTCGATCACGAAGAAGCTCGAATCGGTGAGCCGCGCGGACACGCCGAAGTTCAACGGCACGCCGCCGATCAGGAAGCCCGGGTTGAGCCCGGCGTCCTCCAGCAGCCACGCGAGCATCGACGACGTGGTCGTCTTGCCGTGCGTGCCCGCGACCGCGAGCACCCATTTGCCGGCCAGCACGTGCTCGCCGAGCCACTGCGGGCCCGACACGTACGGCAGGCCGCGATCGAGGATCGCCTCCATCAGCGGGTTGCCGCGCGTGACGACGTTGCCGATCACGAACAGGTCCGGTTTCAGGTCGATCTGCTCGGCGCCGTAGCCCTCGATCAGCGTGATGCCCTGCGCCTCGAGCTGCGTGCTCATCGGCGGATAGACGCCCGCGTCGCAACCCGTCACCGTGTGGCCCGCCTCGCGTGCGAGTACGGCGAGACCGCCCATGAAGGTGCCGCAGATGCCAAGAATATGGATGTGCATAGATGAATGCTTTCGCGCCGCCGGGCGCCGTCGATTCGGAAAGGATGCGTGTGCGTCGCGCCGGACGGGCCGTGCGGCCGGCGCCCGGCCCACGACCTTGCCGCGACACAAAGGACACTATTGTAACTGACGGCCTGCGATGCCCGGCGACCCGAACGATGCGCGCGAACGGCGCCGGCGCCCTCGGGCGGCGGGCCGCCGCACCCGTGCTCGGGCGCCGCGACGATCGAGTATGATTGCCGGATCATGTCTCGCAAACCTCTTGTCGATCCGCGGCGCGTCCGCGAGGAAATCGCCCAGTCCGCCGCCCGCCTGATCGCGGAGGACGGCCTGGACTACGCCGGCGCGAAACGCAAGGCCGCGCGCCAGTTGCTGGGCGATTCGCGCGTTGCCGGCGAATGGCTGCCGGATAACGACCAGATCGAGGAAGAATTGCGCGAGTACCTCGCGCTGTTCCAGAGCGACACGCAGCCGGACGAACTGCGCCGCCTGCGCGAGATCGCGCTCGACTGGATGCGCCGGCTCGCCGAGTTCCATCCTTATGTGACGGGCGCCGTGCTGAACGGCACCGCGAACGCGCATTCGGATATCCATTTGCAGGCATTCACCGACAACCCGAAGGACGTCGCGATCTACCTGCTGAACCAGAACGTCCAGTACGACGTATCCGAGACGCGGCATTTCGCGGGCCGCGGCGACGTCGAGACGCTCAGTTTCCTGTGGCGCCCGCGGCGCGACGTGGATGCGATCGGCATCCATCTCGCGCTGTATGCGAGCGACGACCTGCGCGGCGCGGTGAAGGCCGACGCGCGCGGCCGCGTCGCCCGCGCGGACGCCGCCGCGCTGCGCGCGCTCGTCGCGGCAGGCAAGGCCCCTTCCGAACCGGAATGATTCAACGATGATGATGAAACGCATGTTGGCGCTCGCGGTGGTCGCGGCCGCCGCCGTCGCCGGCGGAGTCGCCGCCGGTCACTGGTTCCGCGGCACGGCCGACGACGGTGTCGCCGTCGCCGCGCCGACCGCCCACGGCAATCCGGTCGAGCAGCTGTGGGCGTCGTCGCTCACCGGCGTCGACGGCAAGCCGGCGACGCTGACCGCCTTCAAGGGCCAGAAGGTCGTCGTCAATTTCTGGGCATCGTGGTGCGGCCCGTGCGTCGAGGAGATGCCCGAACTGGTCGCGCTGTCGCACCAGTACAAGCAGAAAGGCATCCGTTTCGTCGGGATCGGCGTCGATTCCGAGCAGAACGTGAAGAACTTCCTGCAGAAGGTGAAGGTCGACTATCCGGTGTTCGTCAGCGGCTACGCGGGCGCCGATCTGGCCCGTAATTTCGGGAATACCGCCGGCGCGCTGCCGTTTACCGTCGTCATCGACGAAACCGGCAAGATCCGCGAGACAAAATTAGGACAAATCCAGCCGGCCGAGCTGAAAAAGACGCTCGACGCGCTGTAATCGGCCCGGACAGCGGCCCGCGCGTTGCCGGCGATTTGCAGGTCGATCGCCGCAATTTCGCAGGAATTCGCCGATACTTTGCGTTCGCACCGGTAATTCTTGCAGGTCCGACGCGTCTGGCCGTTCGGCAAAACTAGACAAATTTCTCTAAATAGCGCTAAAGTTCGCGCAATTCCGCAGAAATAGAAGCGACCATGACACGATTGCTGGTGTTGCACGGCCCTAACCTGAACCTTCTCGGCACCCGGGAACCGGAGGTGTACGGCCGCGTCACGCTCGCGCAGATCGATCAGGCGCTTGCCGCGCGCGCCCGGGAAGCCGGCGCCGAACTGTCGTCGTTCCAGAGCAACCATGAAGGCGCGCTGGTCGACCGCATCCAGGCCGCGCGGGAGGAACAGACCGATTTCATCCTGATCAATCCGGCCGCGTATACGCACACGAGCGTTGCGATCCGGGACGCGATCGCCGGCGTTGGCATCCCGTTCGTCGAGGTTCACCTGTCGAACGTGCATCGCCGCGAAGCGTTCAGGCACCACTCCTACTTTTCCGACCAGGCCGAAGGCGTGATCTGCGGGCTCGGCTGGAAAGGTTATCTGTACGCGCTCGAGTACGCGCTGGACAAGCTGCAAGGCACGTCGCGCGGCTGATTTCGCGATCTAGATTCAGCGCCGGCCCCTAACCGGCGCTTTCACGTATTGAAAGGGGAATTCCCGATGGATCTTCGTAAGCTGAAAACTCTGATCGACCTCGTTTCCGAATCCGGCATCTCCGAGCTGGAAGTGACGGAAGGCGAAGGCAAGGTGCGTATCGTCAAGAACGCGCCGCCGGTCTACGTGCAGCCGACGGCTGGGTATGCCCCGCAAGTCAGCGCGCCCGCTCCGTCGGTCGCGCTGCCGACCGAAGGCGCTGCCGCGCCGGCCGCCGGCGCCGCCGCCGCACCGGCCGCTCCGCAGGGCCACGTCGTGACGTCGCCGATGGTCGGCACGTTCTATCGCGCGCCGTCGCCGGGCGCCGACCCGTTCGTGCAGGCCGGCGACACGGTCAAGGAAGGCCAGACGATCTGCATCATCGAAGCGATGAAGCTGCTCAACGAGATCGAGTCGGACAAGGCCGGCGTGATCAAGGAAATCCTCGTCGAGAACGGCCAGGCCGTCGAATACGGCCAGCCGCTTTTCGTGATCGGCTAAGCCCGCCGCGCGGCCCTGCCGGCCGCGCGCCGCCGATGCTCGCCAGGCGCCGTTCGCGCGCCCCTCGAAGAGACGAATACTCGCTATGTTTGAAAAAATCCTCATTGCCAACCGCGGTGAAATCGCGCTGCGCATCCAGCGCGCGTGCCGCGAACTCGGCGTCAAGACGGTGGTCGTCTACTCGGAAGCCGACAAGGAAGCCAAGTACGTGCGCCTCGCGGACGAAGCCGTCTGTATCGGCCCGGCCCCGTCGAACCTGAGCTACCTGAACATGCCGGCGCTGATCAGCGCCGCGGAAGTCACCGATGCCGAGGCGATCCACCCCGGCTACGGCTTCCTGTCGGAGAACGCCGATTTCGCGGAGCGCGTCGAGCAGTCGGGCTTCACGTTCATCGGCCCGCGCCCGGAAACGATCCGCATGATGGGTGACAAGGTCACCGCGAAGCAGACGATGATCAAGACCGGCGTGCCGTGCGTGCCGGGTTCGGAAGGCGCGTTGCCGGACGATCCGAAGGAGATCGTCAAGATTGCGCGCACGATCGGCTATCCGGTCATCATCAAGGCGGCCGGCGGCGGCGGCGGGCGCGGGATGCGCGTCGTGCACACCGAAGCCGCGCTCGTCAACGCGGTGAACATGACCCGCGAGGAAGCCGGCCGTGCGTTCGGCAACCCGCAGGTGTACATGGAGAAGTTCCTCGAGAACCCGCGCCACATCGAGATCCAGGTGCTGTCGGACGCGTACAAGAACGCGATCTGGCTCGGCGAGCGCGACTGCTCGATGCAGCGCCGCCACCAGAAGGTGATCGAGGAAGCGCCGGCGCCGGGCATTCCGCGCCGCCTGATCGACCGTATCGGCGACCGCTGCGCGGACGCGTGCAAGAAGATGGGCTACCTCGGTGCGGGCACGTTCGAATTCCTGTACGAAAACGGCGAGTTCTACTTCATCGAGATGAACACGCGCGTGCAGGTCGAGCACCCGGTATCGGAGCTGATCACGGGCGTCGACATCGTGCAGGAACAGATCCGCATCGCGGCCGGCGAGAAGCTCACGCTGCGCCAGCGCGACATCCAGTTCCGCGGACACGCGATCGAATGCCGGATCAACGCCGAAGATCCGTTCAAGTTCACGCCGTCGCCGGGCCGGATCACGTCGTGGCATACGCCGGGCGGCCCGGGCGTGCGCGTCGATTCGCACGCCTACAATGGCTATTTCGTGCCGCCGAACTATGATTCGATGATCGGCAAGCTGATCACCTACGGCGCGACGCGCGAACAGGCGATCCGCCGGATGCGCATCGCGCTGTCGGAAATGGTCGTCGAAGGCATCCAGACCAACATCCCGCTGCACCGCGAGCTGATGATCGACTCGAAGTTCGTCGAAGGCGGCACCAGCATCCATTACCTCGAAAACCGGCTCGCGCAGAAGCAGCAGGTCGCACCGGAAGAAGCGTAAGCATGAGTTATCGCGAACTCGTCGTCGAACTGGCCCGCGAGCATGCGGAGGCCCTGTCCGACGCGCTGCTCGATCTCGGCGCGCTGTCGGTGTCCGTCGAAGACGCCGACGCCGACACGCCCGACGAACAGCCGCTCTTCGGCGAGCCGGGCCTCGTGCCGGATCGCACCGCGTGGCAGCACTCGCGCGTGGTCGCGCTGCTGTCGGCCGACCATGAGCCAGCCGTGCTGCTCGCGGCGGCCGCGAACGAGATCGGCCTCGCCGAAACGCCGCAGTTCGTCGTGCGCGAAGTCGAGGAGCAGGACTGGGTGCGGCTCACGCAGTCGCAGTTCGAGCCGATCCCGATCGGCGAACGGATCTGGGTCGTGCCGTCGTGGCACGATGCGCCCGACCCCGATGCGCTCGTCCTCGAACTCGATCCCGGCCTCGCATTCGGCACCGGCAGCCACCCCACCACCCGTCTGTGCATGGAGTGGCTCGAGCAGTCGGTGAAGCCCGGCCAGTCGGTGCTCGACTACGGCTGCGGCTCGGGCATTCTCGCGATCCTCGCGAAGAAATGCGGGGCGACCCCCGTGATCGGCATCGACATCGATCCGCAGGCGGTCGAATCGGCGCGCCAGAACAGCGAACGCAACCGTGCGGAGGTCACGTACGGGCTGCCCGATGCATGCCCGGACGGCGAATTCGACATCGTCGTCGCGAACATCCTGTCGAACCCGCTGAAGCTGATGGCATCGATGCTCGCATCGAAGGTCAAGCCGGGCGGGCGCATCGCGCTGTCGGGCGTGCTCGCGCGCCAGGCGGACGAAGTCGCGGCCGTTTATGCGCGCTACGTCGACATCTCGGTCTGGCGCGAACACGAAGGCTGGGTATGCCTTGCCGGAACCCGCCGCGAAAGCCATTAGAATAGCGCTGTCCTTCACTCTGGCCAGCAGGCCGCCCGGCTCGACATGCTTCTTGCGACGCGCTGCCCTCATTGCGAAACCGTCTTCCGGCTGCAGCAGGAACAGCTCGCGCTGCATCAGGGGCTCGTGCGCTGCGGGCATTGCCACGAAGTCTTCAACGCCTCCGAATCGCTCGTTCCCGAGTACGCGCAGCAGCCCGAGCCGGCGTTGACCGAACCGGCTGCCGCGCCGGGCGACAGTGAGGCGCAGCCGCAGGCCGTGCCGGCCCGGCTGTTCGCCGCCGACGCACCGCCTTCCGGCCTGCCGACCGGCACCGACTACAAGCCGGAAGGCTGGGACATGTGGGCGCCGTGGCTCGACGCCGGCGTCGATCCGTCGCTGCAGCACAGCGTCGAGACCGTGCGCACCGAGCCGCTGATACCGGTCGCGCTCCCGTCCACGGAAGCCGGCGTCGTTCATCTGTCGGGTACGCCCGCACCGTTCGCGTCCTCGCCGGCCGAGCTGGATTCGTCGACTGCCGTCGAGCAACCGGCCGAACCGCATTCGCCGCACACGCGGCACGAACCGCATGAACCCGAAGCGGCCGAGCACGCGCCCGTCGAGCGCGATCCGCGCGAGCCCCGCTTCGTCGCTCGTCCTCCGTCGGAAGCGGACACCGCGGCTGAACCCGCCGAACCTGTCGGTCACGCGCGTTTCGCCGCGCCGGACGACGAACACGCGCCGCGCGAACCGCGTTTTGCGTTCACGCCCGCACCGGCCGTCAGCGAAGCCGAAACCGCATCGGAACCCGATACCTTCGCCCGGCACGACACCAGCCCGACCGCGGCAGCGGCCGATGAACCGGCAGCCCGGCCGGCCGCCCAACCGGCCGTCCAACCGGCCGTCCCGTTCCCCGCCGCACTGGCCGATGACGATCGTCCACACTTCGCCGTCACGCGCGAGACCCGCGCGCCGCAGCGACGCGGGATGCTCGGCGGCTTTGTCGGCGGCCTCGTCGCGGCCGCGCTGCTCGGGCTGCTCGCCGTGCAACTGGCGTGGTGGCAGCGCGAAACGCTGATGATCTACTGGCCCGTCACGCAAGGCTGGTTCCGGCAGGCCTGCGCGCCGCTCGGCTGCACGGTCACGCCGCCGCGCGCGATCGACGGCCTGCGGCTCGACGCGACCGACCTGCGCCAGCTCGACGGCCCGCGCGAGCTCGAACTGAAGGTGCCGCTGACGAACCGCTACCGCGTCGCGCTCGCGTACCCGTCGCTCGAACTCACGCTGCTCGACGATACCAATCACGTCACCGTGCGCCGCGTGCTCGCGCCGCGCGACTACGTGCGCCCGGGCACGCCGATCGACGCCGGGCTGCCGCCCGGCACGACGCAGACGATGGTCGTCCGCCTCGAAACGAACGGCACGCCCGCCTCGAATTTCCGCGTCCAGATCTTCTATCCGTGACGCGCCGCGGCGCGCTTGCGCGCCCGTCTCAACCCGCGCGCCCGAGCGGCGCGCTATTTCGGAGCACGAACATGAGCAAAGTTACGCTGGGTGGCAACCCGATCGATCTCGCCGGCACGTTCCCGGCCGTCGGCGCGCAAGCCGCCGATTTCAAGCTGGTCGGCAAGGACCTCGCCGACCTGTCGCTCGCCAGCTTCGCCGGCAAGCGCAAGGTGCTGAACATCGTGCCGAGCCTCGACACGCCGACCTGCGCGACGTCGACCCGCAAGTTCAACGAAGCCGCGTCGTCGCTCGACAACACCGTGGTGATCGTCGTGTCCGCCGACCTGCCGTTCGCCGCCACGCGCTTCTGCACGACCGAAGGCCTCGCGAACGTCGTGACGGCATCGACGTTCCGCACCGGCCGCGCGTTCGCGAACGCGTACGGCGTCGACGTGACGAGCGGCCCGCTGAACGGCCTGACCGCACGCGCAGTGGTCGTGCTCGACGCGCAGGACAAGGTGATCCACGCGGAACTCGTCGGCGAAATCAAGGACGAGCCGAACTACGATGCAGCGCTCGCCGCACTGAAGTAAGCTTTCTTCCGCTTTCCCCTGCCGCGCCGCGCCCTTCGCGCGGCGTTGTCGCGCAGGGCCCCTCATTTCTACAGGAACGCACACCTTGGCTACGCTGATTTGCGGCTCGATCGCCTACGACTCCATCATGACCTTCGAAGGGCGGTTCCGCGAGCACATCCTGCCCGACCAGGTGCACCTCATCAACCTGAGCTTCCTCGTGCCGACGATGCGCCGCGAATTCGGCGGCTGCGCGGGCAACATCGGGTACGCGCTGCACCTGCTCGGCGGCGATGCGCGCATCATGGGCACGATGGGCGCGCTGGATGCACAGCCGTATCTCGACCGGCTCGACCAGCTCGGCCTGCGCCGCGACCACGTTCGCGTGCTGCCCGATACGTACACCGCGCAGGCGATGATCACGACCGATCTCGACAACAACCAGATCGCGGCGTTCCACCCGGGCGCGATGATGCAGTCGCACCTGAACCATGCGGGCGACGCGCCGGACATCAAGCTCGCGATCGTCGGCCCGGACGGCTTCGACGGGATGGTCCAGCACGTGGAAGAGCTCGCCAAGGCCGGGGTGCCGTTCGTGTTCGATCCGGGCCAAGGTCTGCCGCTGTTCGACGGTGCGACGCTGCGCCGCAGCATTGAACTTGCGACCTATGTCGCGGTCAACGACTACGAGGCCAAGCTGGTGAGCGACAAGACGGGATGGTCCGAAGATGAAATCGCCAGCCGGGTCGACGCCCTCGTCATCACGCGCGGCGAGCACGGCGCGACCATCCGCCACAAGCAGGGCGCGGAGCAGATTCCGGTCGTACCGGCCGAGCGCATCGCCGATCCGACCGGTTGCGGCGACGCCTTCCGGGGCGGCCTGCTGTACGGCATCGAGCATGGCCTCGACTGGGCAACCACCGGCCGCCTCGCGAGCCTGATGGGCTCGCTCAAGATCGCCCATCAAGGGCCCCAGACTTACGTACTGACGCGCGCCGAAATCGACGCACGCTTCGAGACTGCATTCGGTTACAGTCTCAAATGAATATTGTGGGAGAGCAAAGATGTTGACGAAAAAAACCCTCACGCTCGCGGCCATGCTGACGGCCGCGCTGACCCTCGCCGGCTGCTTCACGGCACCCGGCTCGGCGGATGTCTATAGCGTCGGCCAGGCGCAGCGCGAACAGACGGTCCGCATGGGCACGGTCGAAAGCGTCCGCGCGGTGCGCATCCAGTCCGACGGCGGCGGCAGCGCGATCGGCACGCTCGGCGGCGGCGCCCTCGGCGCGGTCGCGGGCAGCGCGATCGGCGGCGGCAAAGGCTCGATCCTGACGGCGATCGCCGGCGGCCTCGTCGGTGCGGTCGCGGGTAACGCAGTCGGCGAAAACCTCAGCACCGCGAACGGTGTCGAAATCACCGTGCGCCTCGACAACGGCGATCTGCGCTCGATCACGCAGGCGGCAAGCGGCGAAGCGTTCCGCGCCGGCGAGCGCGTGCGCCTGCTGTCGAGCGGTGGCGTCACGCGCGTCACGCACTAACCGGCATCCTCAGCACGCGGCGCAAGCCGCGGTCGAACGCATGTGCGAAGCCGCACATGCGTTTTTTTTCGTCCGCGCGCTTTCGTCCACGCACGCGTCGGCCAGCCGATCGATGATCCATGCGGACGAAAAAAATCCCGCCACCTGAGCCAGATGGCGGGATTGATTGAGTAGCGCTACTCAACCCACGGACACCACGTGAGTGCCCGGGTGATGCTGCTCAGCCGCGATTACGGACGGCTGCCGGTCGGGAACGGCCATGCCGCTGCCGGGTTGAGCGCGGTCTTCACGCCCGATGCCGGCGCAACCGATGCGGTCGACGCGGTCGTTGCCGGTGCAGCCTTCTTCACGACGGCCTTCTTCGGAGCAGCAGCCTTCTTCGCCGGTGCGGCAGCCTTCTTCGCAGGGGCAGCCTTCTTGGCGGGCGCAGCCTTCTTCGCTGCAGCCTTCTTCGCAGGCGCGGCCTTCTTCGCTGCAGCCTTCTTCGCCGGCGCGGCTTTCTTCGCAGCAGCCTTCTTCGCCGGTGCGGCCTTCTTCGCAGCAGCCTTCTTCGCCGGTGCGGCCTTCTTCGCAGCAACCTTCTTCACTGCGACTTTCTTGGCGGCAACCTTCTTCGCAGCGGCCTTCTTAGCCGGTGCTGCCTTCTTCGCGGCGACCTTCTTGGCTGCAACCTTCTTCGTTGCGACCTTCTTGGCTGCGACCTTCTTCGCAGCGGCCTTCTTCGCCGGTGCTGCCTTCTTCGCGGCAACCTTCTTCACCGCGACCTTCTTCGCAGCAACCTTCTTCACTGCGGCCTTCTTCGCCGGAGCAGCAGCCTTCTTCGCAACGGTCTTCTTGGCAGCAACTTTCTTAGCAGCCGGTTTCTTCTTGGCAGTAGCCATGTTGTTCTCCTTCAGGTTCAGATGAGAGTCAGTTCAAACTACACCCTTCGTCAAAACCCGCTTCCCGCGGACGCTGTTCAGGACGTGCGCTTCGAAGCGGGCTATTCATCGGCGTACGCAGATACCGCGCGCTTACGCTAATGAATACGGTATGGCGCGCGTGGCCACCCGGCCTCGCGCGCCAAATCAAGTCGGTAGCCGGCGCACCTCGCGCCGCTACCCCTAATCGCTTGATCAAGCGGACCGCCACATGGCCGTCCGCTTTTTCCGGAGGGAAGTTTGCCCATCCCACTGAAGGGTTCGCAAAGTGCCTGTCGTATCGTTGGGCCGTTAAGGCACCGGGCATGCTTTGCATCAGGCGTTCTTGCTCCTAAACCTTGGGCCGGGGCCGAGAGGCCACCGGCTGCTCCATCATGTAACGGGTTCGCTGCTGCGGGTTATTCCCAGGACAGCGCGCCCCCCGTCTGATACTCGATCACACGCGTCTCGAAGAAGTTGCGTTCCTTCTTCAGGTCGATCATCTCGCTCATCCACGGGAACGGGTTTTCCTCGTTCGGGAACAGCGGATCGAGGCCGATCTGCTGGCAACGGCGGTTGCTGATGAAGCGCAGATAGCTCTTGAACATCGACGCGTTCAAACCCAGCACGCCGCGCGGCATCGTGTCTTCGGCGTAGCGGTATTCGAGTTCGACAGCCTGCTTGAACAGCTCGCGGATCTCGGCGCGGAATTCCGCGGTCCAGAGATGCGGGTTCTCGAGCTTGATCTGGTTGATCAGGTCGATGCCGAAGTTGCAGTGCATCGACTCGTCGCGCAGGATGTACTGATATTGCTCTGCAGCACCCGTCATCTTGTTCTGGCGGCCGAGTGCGAGGATCTGCGTAAACCCGACATAGAAGAACAGGCCTTCCATGATGCAGGCGAACACGATCAGCGACTTCAGCAGCTTCTGATCCGCCTCGAGCGTGCCGGTCTTGAAGGCCGGGTCCGTCAGCGTATGAATGAACGGGATCAGGAATTCGTCCTTCGCGCGGATCGACGTGACCTCGTGATACGCGTTGAAGATCTCGCCTTCGTCGAGGCCGAGCGATTCGACGATGTATTGGTACGCGTGCGTGTGGATCGCTTCCTCGAACGCCTGGCGCAGCAGGAACTGCCGGCACTCGGGCGCCGTGATGTGGCGGTACGTGCCGAGCACGATGTTGTTCGCGGCGAGCGAGTCGGCCGTCACGAAGAAGCCGAGGTTGCGCTTCACGATGCGGCGCTCGTCCTCGGTCAGACCGTTCGGGTCCTTCCACAGTGCGATGTCGCGGGACATGTTGATTTCCTGCGGCATCCAGTGGTTCGCGCAACCGGCCAGATACTTTTCCCACGCCCACTTGTACTTGAACGGCACCAGCTGATTGACGTCAGTCTGGCCGTTGATGATGCGCTTGTCGGCGACATTGACCCGCGCTTCCGTACCGCCGGCGGGAACAGCCGATGCTTGCGGCGGCACCGCAAGATCGCCTTCGAAAATGTCACGGACCTGATGGGCGGCAGGCGTTGCAGCCTGCATTCCGACAGCCATCCCGGCGGAGGTGCGCATCGCGTTTTGCTGCGCTCCGCTCGCGGGGGTTACGGCAGTCTTCTCGTCATCCCAGTTGAGCATAAATTCTCACCATCAATTTAGAACGGTTTGTACCATCTTTTCCTGAGCGATAAAAGGGTTCGCTCACGAAAAATCCTTTTTTCGATTCGCGTTGCGACCTCGATACAACACTTTGAGCAACGCATCGTCGTTCATGCAGCGCGCGATGTGAGTCGCGCTTGTATCGCGAGGTGCGCTCGACGCATCGAACGCTGATCGAAACGCGACGCCGTCGGGGCTGTTTCGATCGCTTGTCACTGCCTGCAACGCAGGTGTCGCGTTACAGATTCCTTATCATTTTTTTAGTTGAGAGCGGCGCACACTGCAACCTCGATCGGTCGTCGTGTGCGCCGCGCAGGCCTGCTTCTCAGGTCAGGCGCACTGCGTTACTGGCACGCTTCGCATTCGTCGAAGCCGGGATCGCCCGGACGCATCGTGCACACCGGACCGTCCGCTTCGACCGGCGCGAGTGCCGGCGCCGCGTTGATCGCACCCGACGATGCATCGCCGCCTGCCGCACCGAAACCGCCCGCCGCGCCTTGCGCGCCGCCGCTGCCCGAGCCGCCGCCTGCACCGCCCGTCGGCACTGCGTTCAGCGCGCCGTGTGCGACCGTCGACTTCTCGACGTGCGTCGCCGCCATCGTGCGGAGGTAGTAGGTCGTCTTCAGGCCGCGCAGCCATGCGAGCTTGTAGACCTCGTCGAGCTTCTTGCCCGACGCGCCGCCCATGTAGATGTTCAGCGACTGCGCCTGGTCGATCCACTTCTGGCGACGCGACGCCGCTTCGACCAGCCACGTCGGGTCGACCTCGAACGCGGTCGCGTAGATCGCGCGCAGGTCGGCCGGGATGCGGTCGATGCGCGACAGCATGCCGTCGAAGTACTTCAGGTCGGCGACCATCACCTCGTCCCACAGGCCGCGTTCCTTCAGGTCGCGGACGAGATACTCGTTCACCACCGTGAATTCGCCCGACAGGTTCGACTTCACGTACAGGTTCTGGAAGGTCGGCTCGATACAGGCCGACACGCCGATGATGTTCGAGATCGTCGCCGTCGGCGCGATCGCGACGCAGTTCGAGTTGCGCATGCCGTGCGCGGCGATCCGCGAACGCAGCGTCGTCCAGTCGAGCGATTCCGACGTGTCGACCTCGACGTAGCCGCCGCGCGCTTCCGTCAGCAGCTTCAGCGTGTCCTGCGGGAGGATGCCGCGATCCCACAGCGAACCGCGGTAGCTCGAGTAGCGGCCGCGCTCTTCGGCCAGCTCGGTCGACGCGTAGTACGCGTAGTAGCAGACGGCTTCCATCGAACGGTCCGCGAACTCGACCGCCGCTTCCGACGCGTACGGCGTGCGCAGCAGGTGCAGGCAGTCCTGGAAGCCCATGATGCCCATGCCGACCGGGCGGTGCTTCAGGTTCGAGTTACGCGCCTTCGGCACCGCGTAGTAGTTGATGTCGATCACGTTGTCGAGCATGCGCATCGCGACGCTGATCGTGCGCTTCAGCTTGTCGTGGTCGAGCGCGTAGCTGCCGTCGGCCTGCTTCACCAGGTGGGCGACGAGGTTCACCGAGCCGAGGTTGCACACCGCGATTTCGGTGTCGCTCGTGTTCAGCGTGATTTCCGTGCACAGGTTCGACGAGTGGACGACGCCGACGTGCTGCTGCGGCGAGCGCACGTTGCACGGATCCTTGAACGTGATCCACGGGTGGCCCGTCTCGAACAGCATGCCGAGCATCTTGCGCCAGAGCTGCTGCGCCGGGATCTTCTTGAACAGCTTGATCTCGCCGCGCGCGACCTTGTCTTCGTAAGCCGTGTAAGCCTTCTCGAAGTCGGCGCCGAACTTGTCGTGCAGGTCCGGGCAGGTCGACGGCGAGAACAGCGTCCAGTCGGCGCCTTCCATCACGCGCTTCATGAACAGGTCGGGAATCCAGTTCGCCGTGTTCATGTCGTGCGTACGGCGACGGTCGTCACCGGTGTTCTTGCGCAGCTCCAGGAACTCCTCGATGTCGAGGTGCCACGATTCCAGGTACGCGCAGATCGCGCCCTTGCGCTTGCCGCCCTGGTTCACCGCGACGGCCGTGTCGTTCACGACCTTCAGGAACGGGACCACGCCTTGCGACTTGCCGTTCGTGCCCTTGATATGCGAGCCGAGTGCGCGCACGCGCGTCCAGTCGTTGCCGAGACCGCCCGCGAACTTCGACAGCAGCGCGTTCTCCTTCAGCGCTTCATAGATGCCGTCGAGATCGTCCGCGACCGTCGTCAGGTAGCACGACGACAGCTGCGAGCGGTGCGTGCCCGAGTTGAACAGCGTCGGCGTCGAGCTCATGAAGTCGAAGCTCGACAGCACGTTGTAGAACTCGATCGCCCGCGTTTCGCGGTCGATCTCGTTCAGCGACAGGCCCATCGCGACGCGCATGAAGAATGCCTGCGGCATTTCGATGCGGGTGCCGTCGACGTGCAGGAAGTAGCGGTCGTACAGCGTCTGCAGGCCGAGGTAGCCGAACTGCAGGTCGCGGTTCGCGTCGAGGGCTTCGCCGAGGCGCTTCAGGTCGAACTGCAGCAGCTTGTCGTCGAGCAGGCCGGCGTCGACGCCGCGCTTCAGGAACTGCGGGAAGTATTCGGCGTAGCGGGTCGACATCTCGGCCTGCACGACTTCCTCGCCGAGGATCTCGCGGCGGATCGTGTGCAGCAGGATGCGGGCCGTGACCTGGCTGTATGCCGGATCCTTTTCGATCATCGTGCGCGCCGCGAGGATCGCCGAGTCGTAGACCTGGCTCATCGGCACGCCGTCGTACAGGTTCTTCACCGTCTCCGCGACGATCGGGTCAGGGTTAACCGCAGCGCCGAGGCCGTCGCACGCCGACACGATCAGCGCGCGCAGCGCGTTCAGGTCGAGCGGGCGCGTGACGCCGTTGTCGACGACGTTGATGCCGGTGGTCGACTCGCCGCCCGCGGCCGCCGCTTCCTCGCCCGCATGCTGGCGCTCGAGGTGACGCTTCTCGCGATACAGCACGTACGCACGCGCGACGTTGTGCTCGCCGCCGCGCATCAGCGCGAGTTCGACCTGGTCCTGGATGTCTTCGATATGGAACGTACCGCCGTTCGGGCGGCTGCGCACGAGCGCGCGAACGACGTTGTGCGTCAGTTGTTCGACCTGCTCGCGTACGCGCGCCGATGCCGCGCCCTGCCCGCCATTGACGGCCAGGAAAGCCTTGGTCACCGCGATCGCGATCTTCGAGGGTTCGAACGACACCACGCTGCCATTGCGGCGGATCACCTTGTAGTCGGCGAACGTGGCCTGCGGCGCGAGCGCCTTCGCGCCCTGTTCGGTCCCGCCGAGCGGACGGCTCGAGGCGCTCTCGTACTGGGACGTCGCGTTGTCGGTGGTTTGCATGTGCAAAGCTCCTGGTGTTGGATGGTGCGGAGAGAACCGCGGATTAAAACGAACGCTGCGCAATGCGGTGCGCGAGCGGTAAGAGGCGAGCGATGCGCCGGGGAAGCCGGTTCGGTCGATGCGCGACAACCAAACCGGTCGTGTGCTTCGTCATGTATACCCTGCCCCGTCGATGTTCGCTGCGCTGATCGCGACGCCCGGACCGCCCGGCCTGACGCGCCGCCCTGAGAACCCTGTCCGCCAGCGTGGCCGCCGGCCGGTGCCGCTCGGGTTTTCCCCTGCGACACACACTATATCTAGTACAGAACTGCTCAACTGGCACCAAGTATAGTGGACATTCGGAGGACGTCCAAACGGATAATTTGCGATAGAGGTCTTGACATCGCTCACGCGCAGACACGGCAAGGCATTGGTCGGAGAAAAAACTTTCTCCGCTCAAAAAAACCCGCGATCAGTGCTGACGGAAAGGAAAGTATTCGGCGGAAAAACCGGCATCGCTCGCGAAGCGTTGCCAATCGAAATGCGGGCCCGGGTCGGTCTTGCGGCCCGGTGCGACGTCCGAATGCCCGGCGAATGCGTCGACCGGGTAGCGCGCGGCGAGCGCGCGGGAGAGCGCGGCGAGCACCGCGTATTGCGCATCGTCGAACGGCACGTCGTCCGCGCCCTCGAGCTCGATGCCGATCGAGAAGTCGTTGCAGCGCGTGCGGCCGAAGAACTCGGACGCGCCCGCGTGCCACGCGCGCTCGTCGCACGACACGAACTGCACGAGCTCGCCGCCGCGGCGGATCAGGAAATGGGCGGACACGCGCACGCCGCGCAGGTGGCTCTGGTAATAGGGGTGCGCATCGCAGTCGAGGCGATTCAGGAACAGCGCCTCGATCGCGTCGCCGCCGAATTCGCCGGGCGGCAGGCTGATGTTGTGGACGACCACGAGCGTCGGCACCGCACCCGCGGGCCGCATCTCGAAGTTCGGCGACGGCGCATGGCGCGCTTCGCGCACCCAGCCGTTCGCGTCGACCGACAACGCCGGCGCGTCGCTCATCGCGCGTCGCGGCCGTTCACGCGCGCGGCGTGGCGCTGCGCATGCTCGACGCTGCAGAAGTATTCGCCGCTCGCGGCCACGGCGTCGCCCTTCGGCGCATGCACGCCGCATTCGGCGCAGCGCACCATCGGTTCCGGCAGCGACCGCGCGTCGCCGCTCGGGCGCGCCGCGCCGGCGCCAGCACCGGGCGCACCGTCGTAACCGGCGCCGCGGCCGGCGCGCGCCTGCGCCTGTTCCTGCGCGTGGCGCAGCTTGCGCGCGAGCCACGAACCCGCGAAGAAGAGAAGGATCAGGAGAAGAATCTGTCGCATCGGAAACCTGCGGTCAAACCACGGAGCGGTGCAGCAGCACCTCGAAAACGAACCGGCTGCCGACATACGCGAGCAGCAGCGCGGCGAACGACACGAGCACCCAGCGCGCGGCGCCGCGGCCGCGCCAGCCCGACGTCTTGCGGGCAACCAGCAGGCCGCCGAACATCAGCCACGACAGGATCGCGAACACCGTCTTGTGGTCGAGCCGCAACATGCGCGCGTCGACCTGCTCGCTGAACAGGATGCCCGACGCGAGTGTCAGCGTCAGCAGCACGAAGCCGGCGCCGATCAGGCGGAACAGCAGCTTCTCGAGCGTGAGCAGCGGCGGCAGCGTTTCGAGCCAGCTCGCGATCCAGCCCGTCGAGCCGTCGCGCCCACCGCTTCTCAGCGACTGCAGGCGGCGCTCGACCATCAGCATCAGGATCGCGTGCAGCGCGGCGATCGCGAACAGCCCGTAGGCGATGTTCGCGATCAGGAAATGCAGCTTGAACAGCGGCGCTGCGGCATAAGGAAGCACCCGCACGCCGCCGAACACGAGCGGCAGCAGCGACGCGCCGCACGCGAGCGGCAGCACCAGCAGGCGCAGGCTGTCGAGAGGGAAGAAGAAGCTCTCGATCCAGTAGATGCCGGCGCCGAGCCAGAACATCGCCGACAGCGCGAACGCGAAGCCGAACACCATCGCGTCGTTCGGAAAGATCGTCATGTGGAGCAGCACGCCGTGCGCGACCAGCGCGGCGAACAGCAGCGCGCGGCCGGCCCCGCTCATCCCGGACGCGGCGGACGCCGGAACCGGCACGGCCGGCACGCTCGCGACGAGCGGCGTCGCGCCCTGGCGGTGCGAGCGCCAGCCTGCGACGGCGAGGCCGCCGTACAGGAATGCGGTGAGGGCATACAGTACAATATCCATGTTCGAAGTTTACACTAGGCCCCCTTCCCGCGACGGCTCCCTTTGTTCGGTTCCGCCGCGCCTTCGGGCCCCACTGTCCATCGCTCCCCATGCTCGACAATCTCACTCAACGGATGGCGCGCGTCGTCAAGACGCTGCGCGGCGAGGCCCGGCTCACCGAGGCGAACACGCAGGAGATGCTCCGCGAGGTACGTCTCGCGCTGCTGGAAGCCGACGTGTCGCTGCCGGTCGTTCGCGAATTCATCGCCAAGGTCAAGGAAAAGGCGCTCGGCGAAGAAGTGATCAGCAGCCTGTCGCCGGGCCAGGCGCTCGTCGGCGTGGTCCAGAAGGAACTGACCGCCGTGATCGGCGGCGACTACGAAGGCAAGGCCGCCGAGCTGAACCTCGCGGTCACGCCACCCGCCGTGATCCTGATGGCCGGCCTGCAGGGCGCGGGCAAGACCACGACCGTCGGCAAGCTCGCGAAGCTGCTGCGCGAGAAGTACAAGAAGAAGGTGCTGACCGTGTCGTGCGACGTGTATCGCCCGGCTGCGATCATGCAGCTGAAAACGGTGACCGAGCAGGTCGGCGCCGACTTCTTCCCGTCCACGCCGGACCAGAAGCCCGTCGACATCGCGCTCGCCGCCGTCGACTGGGCGAAGCGCCACTACCATGACGTGCTGCTCGTCGACACGGCCGGCCGCCTCGGCATCGACGAGGCGATGATGCAGGAAATCGCCGCGCTGCACGGCACGCTGAAGCCGGCCGAAACGCTGTTCGTCGTCGACGCGATGCTCGGCCAGGACGCGGTCAACACCGCGAAGGCGTTCAACGACACGCTGCCGCTCACCGGCGTCGTGCTGACCAAGCTCGACGGCGACTCGCGCGGCGGCGCCGCGCTGTCGGTGCGTCACGTCACGGGCAAGCCGATCAAGTTCGTCGGCGTCGCCGAGAAGCTCGACGGCCTCGAGGTGTTCCACCCCGACCGGATGGCGAACCGGATCCTCGGCATGGGCGACATCCTCGCGCTCGTCGAGGAGGCGCAGCGCGGCGTCGATGTCCAGGCCGCGCAGAAGCTCGCCGACAAGGTCAAGAAAGGCGGCGATTTCGACCTGAACGATTTCCGCGCGCAGATCTCGCAGATGAAGAACATGGGCGGCCTGTCGTCGCTGATGGATAAGCTCCCCGCGCAGTTCCAGCAGGCGGCGGCCGGCGCCGACATGGGCCAGGCCGAGAAGTCGATCCGCCGGATGGAAGGGATCATCAGCTCGATGACGCCCGCCGAGCGCGCTAAACCCGAAATCATCAAGGCGACGCGCAAGCGCCGCATTGCAGCCGGCGCGGGCGTGCCGGTGCAGGAAGTCAACCGGATGCTGAACCAGTACGACCAGATGCGTACGATGATGAAGAAGCTGAAGGGCGGCAACATGCAGAAGATGATGCGCGGCCTGAAGGGCATGATGCCCGGCATGCGCTGATTTCGTCCGTCGGCCGGCGCGCGGGTTTTTGCCGTAGCGCGCGCCTGCCGTTCTGCTTCATTCTTATTTGTATACCGACTGCCCGCCAGAACACATGAACCGCGAAGAAGCCCTCCACATTTTCGACCACTCCGAAGAGATCGTCTCGGCCGACGCCGTCAACGCGTCGATCTCGAAGATGGCCGACGCGATCCGCGCCGAGATCGGCGACGCGTTCCCGCTCGTTCTCTCGGTGATGGGCGGCGCCGCGGTGTTTACCGGGATGCTGCTGCCGCATCTCGATTTCCCGCTCGAATTCGACTACATCCACCTGACCCGCTACCGCAACACGACGCAGGGCAGCCCGGAGATGCACTGGCGCGTCGCGCCGCGCGAATCGGTGAAGGACCGCATCGTGCTCGTACTCGACGACATCCTCGACGAAGGCGAGACGATGGCCGCGATCCGCGACCGCATCCTCGACATGGGCGCGCAGCGTTTCATGTCGGCCGTGCTGTGCGAGAAGACCCTCGCGAAGGCGAAACCGCTGCACCCGGACTTCTGCGGCTTCTCGGTGCCGGACCGCTACGTGTTCGGCTGCGGGATGGACGCGAAGGGCTACTGGCGCAACCTGCCGACGATCCGCGCGCTGACCGCGAACGTCTGATCGCCGCCCTGCTCGCCATATAAACAGAAAGCGGCGCGCCGGTTTCCCGGCGCGCCGCTTTTTTTCGTCGACCGCCCGCCCGCGCTACGGCTGCAACTGGTGCACGAACGCGCGAATGCCCGCGAGCAGCATCTCGACCGAGATCGCGACGAGCACGAGGCCCATCAGCCGCTCGAACGCCGCGACGGTCCGTTCGCCGAGCCACGCCTGAATCCTTTCGGCCAGCACCAGCGTGATCGCGCAGACGATCATCGTGACCGTCAGCGCGCCGACCCACTCGAACATCTTGCCCGGCGCCTGCGACGTCAGCAGCATCACCGTCGCGAGCGCGGACGGCCCGGCCAGCGCCGGAATCGCGAGCGGCACGATGAACGGCTCGCCGCCCGCGCGCGGATCGCTGCCGAGCGCGCCGTCCGGATGCGGGAAGATCATCCGCAGCGCGATCAGGAACAGCACGATCCCGCCGCCGAGCCGCAGCGACAGGTCGGTGAGGCTCATCATCCGCAGGAAGCGGTCGCCGACCACCATGAAGAACAGCAGGATCACGAACGCGATCCCCACTTCACGCAGGATCAGCTTCACGCGCCGCTCGCGCGGCACATCCCGCATCGCCGAAATGAACAGCGGGATGTTGCCGAGCGGATCCGTGATCAGCACGAGGAGCACGGTGGCCGACAGGAACGTGTATTCCATCGTGTCCCCCGGTCGCCGCGCTTAGTGCGCGAGCGCGGCGCGGATCTTCTCGGCGACCGTCGCCGCGGCCGTGTCGGCCGGCAGCAGCGTCGCTTCGGCATCGCGGCGGCCCTGGTACTCGATCTTGCCTTCCTTCAGGCCGCGCTCGCCGATCACCAGACGATGCGGCACGCCGATCAGTTCCCAGTCGGCGAACATCACGCCCGGGCGCTCGCCGCGATCGTCGAGGATCACGTCGATGCCGGCCGCGACGAGTTCCGCGTACAGCTTGTCGGCCGTCTCGCGCACCAGGTCGCTGCGGTCATAGCCCATCGGGCACAGCACGACCTCGAACGGCGCGATCGACTCCGGCCAGATGATGCCGCGGTCGTCGAAGTTCTGTTCGATCGCCGCGCCGAGAATACGCGTGATGCCGACGCCGTAGCAGCCCATCAGCATCGGCTGCGGCTTGCCCGACTCGTCGAGGAACGTCGCGCCCATCGCTTCCGAGTACTTGGTGCCGAGCTGGAACACGTGGCCGACTTCGATGCCGCGGCAGATGTCGATCACGCCCTTGCCGTCCGGCGACGGATCGCCCTTCTTCACGTTGCGCACGTCGGCGACGTCCGGCTCCGGCAGGTCGCGGCCCCAGTTCACGCCGGCGATGTGATAGTCGACCTCGTTCGCACCGACGACGAAGTCGCTCATGTTCGCGACCGTGCGGTCGGCGATCACCTTCACCGGCTTCTTCGTGCCGACCGGGCCGAGGTAGCCCGGCGGCGTGCCGAACCACTCGACGATTTCCTGCTCGGTCGCGAAGCGGTGGTTCTTCAGGCCCGGCAGCTTCGACACCTTGATCTCGTTCAGGTCGTGGTCGCCGCGCAGCATCACGAGCCAGATGGTCGGCTCGGCGCCTTCGTTGTCGGTCGCGAGCACGATCGACTTGATCGTGCGCTCGAGCGGGATCGACAGCAGTTCGGCGACGGCCTCGCACTTCGCCTTGCCGGGCGTCGCGACCTTTTCCATCGCTTCGGCGGGCGCCGCGCGCTCGGCAATCAGCGGCAGCGCTTCGGCCGCCTCGACGTTCGCCGCGAACTCGGACGTCGGGCAGTACGCGATCGCGTCCTCGCCGGTGTCGGCGATCACGTGGAACTCGTGCGAGAAGTTGCCGCCGATCGAGCCGCTGTCGGCCGCGACCGCGCGAAACTCGAGGCCGAGGCGCGAGAAAATGCGCACGTACGCGTCGTACATCTTGCGGTACGACTCGTTCAGGCCGGCCGCATCCTTGTCGAACGAATACGCGTCCTTCATGATGAATTCGCGGCCGCGCATCACGCCGAAGCGCGGGCGGATCTCGTCGCGGAACTTCGTCTGGATCTGGTAGAAGTTCACCGGCATCTGCCGGTAGCTCTTGATCTGGTTGCGCGCGATGTCGGTGACGACTTCCTCGTGCGTCGGCCCGATCACGAAATCGTTGTCCTTGCGGTCCTTGAAGCGCAGCAGCTCGGGGCCGTACTGCTCCCAGCGGCCCGACTCCTGCCACAGCTCGGCCGGTTGCACGGCCGGCATCAGCAGCTCGATGGCGCCCGCCCGGTTCATTTCCTCGCGCACGATCGCCTCGACCTTGCGAATCGAACGCAGGCCGACCGGCAGGTAGTTGTAGATGCCGCCGGCGACGCGACGGATCATGCCGGCGCGGACCATCAGCTTGTGGCTGACGATCTCTGCGTCGGCGGGTGCCTCTTTCAGGGTGCCGATAAAGAAACGGGAAGCTTTCATGCGGACGGTTCCAAAAACGGCGCCCCCAAGCGGGGCGCCCGAAAAAGTTTCAAGGTGAAAAAGCTGCGCGCGGCGAACAACGAGGGACGACGATGGCGCAGACGACGTAGCAGACTAATCAGGGACAATTCAGCCGGCGTACCCCGCGCGGATTCGCTCCGTCACGGTGCGCAGCGCCCGTTATCTGTTTATAATCAAAGCAATTTTAAAGGATTCGAAGGTGGTTGTATGCTGGATCGTGAAGGCTTTCGCCCGAACGTCGGCATCATCCTCTTGAACGCGCGCAACGAGGTGTTTTGGGGCAAGCGGCTCCGCGAGCATTCCTGGCAGTTTCCTCAAGGTGGGATCAAGTACGGCGAGACCCCCATGCAGGCGATGTACCGGGAACTGCACGAGGAAACGGGCCTGCATCCGGAACACGTCAAGATAATCGGCCGCACTCGCGACTGGTTGCGTTACGAGGTGCCTGACAAGTTCATCAAACGCGAAGTACGCGGTCATTACCGCGGCCAGAAGCAGATCTGGTTCCTGCTGCGGATGGTTGGACGCGATTGCGACATTTGCTTGCGCGCGACCGACCACCCGGAGTTCGATGCGTGGCGCTGGAACGAGTACTGGGTGCCGCTCGATGCGGTGATCGAGTTCAAGCGGGATGTCTATCAGTTGGCGCTGACGGAACTGTCGCGCTTCCTGCGCCGCCCGGCGCAGCGAGCCGAGAAGCCGCGCGGGCCGCGTGTGTCGCGCTATCCGCGCGTCATCGGCGCACAGGCCCAGACGCTGACGATTGTCGACGCATCGGTAGTCTGTTCGGAGATCGAAGTGGAGGCGAGCACGCTCGACGAGATGCCGCCCCGCGTGATCGTCGGCAAATGACGAGTCGGACTGCATGACCGGGCGCGACCTTGTGTCGCGCCCTTTTTTTACGAGGAATGCATATTGAAAGCGATTGCTCTCGCGCTCGCATCGATCGCCGCGCTGGCCGCCCTGGCCGGCTGCGCGAACTCGAAAGCGCCGTCCAACAAGGATGACAGCGAGTTCGTGTACCTGCTCGACCGTCAGGGAAGCTGGAAGGAAAACACCGTCGACACGCTGCCGCCGCTGCCGCAAACGGGCGATCTGCTGCCGTTCAACGTGTCGCAGAACACGCCGCTCAAGTTCTTCGTCGATGCGAAGTCGCTCGACGTCGGCACCGACGGCGTCGTGCGCTACGCAGTCGTCATCACGAGCCCGGCCGGTGCCCGCAACGTGAACTACGAAGGCATCCGCTGCGACACCTACGAATGGCGCCAGTACGCGGGCCTGAACGCCGACCACAACGGCTGGGATCGCACGGTCGAGAACGACTGGCGGCGCATCGAGAACGGCGAGCTGAACGCCTACCACTCCGCGCTCTACCAGGACTACTTCTGCGCGAACAAGATGCCGCAGGGCTCGACCCGGCAGATCCTCGAAAACATCCGGTTCCACCGCACCGCGATGACGCAGTTGCGCTGACGGCACGCGATGCGGGCCGCCCGCATCGTCCCGCCGCACGAAAAAGCCCGCATTGCGCGGGCTTTTTCATTTGAACGACGGCACCCGGCCGGCGATCACACCAGCACGAGGTTGTCGCGATGAATCAGTTCGGGCTCCAGCATGTAGCCGAGCACGGTCTCGATCTCGCCGCTCGGCTTGCGGTGAATCAGCTTCGTTTCCGCACTGCTGTAGTTCGTGAGCCCGCGCGCCACCTCGCGCCCGTCCGGGCCGACACATGCGATGACTTCGCCGCGCGCGAATGCGCCCTGCACGTCGATCACGCCGATCGGCAGCAGGCTCTTGCCGCCGGCCGTCAGCTTCTCGACCGCGCCCGCGTCGATCACGACGTGGCCGCGGACCTGCAGATGGTCGGCCATCCATTGCTTGCGTGCCGCCATCCGCGCGGTCCGTGCGATCAGTTGCGTGCCGATCGCCTCGCCGGCCGCCAGACGCACGAGCACGTCGGCCTCCCGGCCGCTCGCGATCACGGTATTCGCGCCGCTGTGCGCCGCACGCTTCGCCGCGAGGATCTTCGTCAGCATCCCGCCGCGACCGAGACTCGAACCCGCGCCGCCTGCCATCGCCTCGAGCTCGGGGGCGCCCGCATTGGCCTCGCCGACGAGCGTCGCATTCGGGTCCTTGCGCGGATCGGCCGTAAACAGCCCCGACTGGTCGGTGAGGATGATCAGCGCATCGCCTTCGATCAGGTTCGCGACGAGCGCGCCGAGCGTGTCGTTGTCGCCGAACTTGATTTCGTCGGTGACCACCGTGTCGTTTTCGTTGATGATCGGCACGACGCCGAGCCGCAGCAGCGTGAGCAGCGTCGAACGCGCATTCAGGTAGCGCTCGCGGTCCGCCAGATCGGCATGCGTGAGCAGGATCTGCGCAGTGCGGATGCCGTGCTCGGTGAAGCGGCTTTCGTAGACTTGCGCGAGCCCCATCTGGCCGACCGCGGCGGCGGCCTGCAGCTCGTCGATTTCCCGCGGCCGCTTGCTCCAGCCGAGCCGCTGCATACCTTCGGCAATCGCGCCCGAACTGACGAGCACGACTTCCTTGCCCTGCGCACGCAGCGCAGCGATCTGGGCCGCCCAGCGGCCGATTGCAGCATGATCGAGCCCCTTGCCGTCGTTGGTCACGAGGCTGGAGCCCACCTTCACCACCAATCGCTTCGAATCCGCGATGATCGAACGCATCCTGCACTGTCTCCTGTATCTGATGCCTGCCCGGCCGGGCGCGATTGAACGCCAACGCCGGGCGGCACGCCCGGCGCGTTGGCGAACGCTCAGGCGTCGTCGCCCGGCGTCGCACCGCCCTTCGCCGGCGGCGCATCGCGGAAACGCACGTCGGCCGCGAGATCCTCCGCCTCCGCCGCGCGATGCGCGTCCGAATGCTCGGAAAGGTAGTCGTAGATCGCGTAGCACAGCGCTTCGCAGCCCTGGCCCGTCAGCGCCGAGATCTCGAACACGGGGCCGTCCCAGCCGAAGCGGTCGAGGAAATCCGCGACGCGCGCCTCGCGCTCGTCTTCCGGCACCATGTCCAGCTTGTTGAGCACGAGCCAGCGCGGCTTCTCGTAGAGCGCCTCGTCGTACTTGCGCAGCTCGCCGACGATCGCCGTCGCTTCCGCGACCGGATCGACGCTTTCGTCGAACGGCGCGAGATCGACCAGATGCAGCAGCACACCGGTACGCTGCAGATGGCGCAGGAATTGATGCCCGAGGCCCGCGCCTTCGGCCGCGCCTTCGATCAGCCCCGGGATATCGGCGATCACGAAGCTCTTGCTCGGACCGACCCGCACCACGCCGAGATTCGGCGCGAGCGTCGTAAACGGGTAGTCGGCGATCTTCGGCTTCGCGTTCGACACCGACGAGATGAAGGTCGACTTGCCCGCGTTCGGCATGCCGAGCAGGCCGACGTCGGCGAGCACCTTCAGCTCGAGCTTCAGCATGCGCCGCTCGCCCGGCTTGCCGTCCGTCTTCTGGCGCGGCGCGCGGTTCGTGCTCGACTTGAAATGCAGGTTGCCGAGGCCGCCGGCGCCGCCCTGCGCGAGCATCACCCGCTGGTCGTGCTCGGTCAGGTCGGCGATCAGCTCGCCCGTGTCCATGTCGCTGATGATGGTGCCGACCGGCATGCGCAGCGTGACATCGTCGCCGCCCTTGCCGTAGCAATCCGAGCCGCGACCGTTTTCGCCGTTGCGCGCGAGGTGCTTCTTCGCGTAACGGTAGTCGATCAGCGTGTTGATGTTGCGGTCGGCGATCGCGTAAACGCTACCGCCGCGGCCGCCGTCGCCACCGTCCGGCCCGCCGAACGGGACGAATTTCTCGCGGCGCATCGACGCGCTGCCATCGCCTCCGTCGCCGGCGATGACTTCGATTCGTGCTTCGTCAATGAACTTCATTCGTCACTCCGCCCAGTATTTCCGCTATTGTGCCGCGCGCCGGCACGCTTGAACAATCTGCCGTTCGGCCGATCGTACGCCGGTCGCGCGAGGGTCGCCGGCCCGCATTTGCAGGCGGCGACCCAATAAAAAAGGCCCCGCGAAGACTGCGGGGCCTTTCGGCTACGAAGCCCGTGGGTGCCTGACTTAGGCAGCCGCCGGGACGACGATGACCAGATGCTTCTTGTCCGCGCCCTTCGTCGCGAACTTGACGTGACCGTCGACCAGCGCGAACAGGGTGTGATCCTTGCCCATGCCGACGTTCTCGCCAGCGTGCATGCGCGTACCGCGCTGACGCACGATGATGCCGCCGGCATTGACTGCCTGGCCGCCGTACACTTTCACGCCGAGACGTTTCGACTCGGAGTCGCGGCCGTTCCGGGAAGAGCCGCCTGCCTTTTTGTGTGCCATCTGATTGCTCCTTTACCGAGGCGCTTACGCGTTGATCGCGTCGATGCGCAGCTCAGTGTAGTTCTGGCGGTGGCCGCCGTGCTTTTGGTAGTGCTTCCGGCGACGCATCTTGAAGATGGTGACCTTGGCATGACGACCGTGCGACACAACGGTGGCCTTGACGGAAGCCCCACTGACCAGCGGCGTACCGAACTTAATCGATTCGCCTTCGCCCACTGCGAGAACCTGGTCGAGCGTGATTTCAGCGTCAATGTCAGCCGGTATCTGTTCTACTTTGAGTTTTTCGCCAACGGCAACCTTGTACTGCTTGCCGCCGGTTTTTATGACCGCGTACATTGAGAACCTCACTCTGGATCCAATTTTTCCGCACACCACGCGCGGAAAACACGTGATTATACATGGGGTTAGCACCGAAGTCAAAACCGATCGACGATTACCGCGCGCGGGCCTCGGCCAGACGGCCAAAATCGCGCTGCCGGTACGTCTGACAGACCGGCATATCGCGGATTCGACTTATAATCCGCCGCATCACCCAATTCCATCATCATGTCGTCGTCCACCGCCTCCCCCACCC